>NZ_JAHLEM010001089.1 GCF_018883605.1 Streptomyces niphimycinicus
CTCCTCGACCAGTTCCCGGTAGCGGTGCTCATGTGTGAGCCCGACCGGGGTGTCCCCCTCGGTCATGAGGATGAAGTCCATACCGACCCTTCCGTCGAATGTTATTCGTCGATAACGTAGGGCGCAGCACAGCCCAGGTCAAGGCCACGAGACAGAGCGAAGGCGTTAGTTGTGATTAACGTGGGTAAGCCTCGACTGCGAGCCTCTCCCCATCCGTCGAGTAGTGACGCATCCGCGAGGTACTGACCGAGCAGGCACAGGAGGAGTGACCACACGTGAGCGAGTTGCGGATTGAGCGTTTGACCTCGCCTGACATCGCGAGTGCCATCGCGAGCGGTATGCGTACGGCGGTCCTGCCGCTGGGCGCCACGGAGCAGCACGGTGCGCACCTGCCGATGTCGGTCGACAGTGATCACGCCGATCGACTGGGTGTTCTTGTCGCCGAGCGGCTTGGCGACGCGCTCGTGCTACCGACGGTGCGGATCGGCTGCTCGTCGCACCACCTCGGCTTCGCCGGAACGCTCTCGCTGCGGGCCGAGACGCTCGAAGCGATCTGCGCCGACTGCTGCGCGAGCCTTGCCGTGCACGGCTTCCGTCGGGTGCTGATCTTCTCGGCGCATATCGGCAACTACCCGGTGCTCAGCGACATCGAGCCGAAGCTCGCCGCGCGGCTTCCCTCCGACCTGGATGTCATCGCGTTCGCAGACTCGGCAGCGGTCCTCCGCGCGTGGCGCGATGCTGCTCAACGCGTCGCCGGCCTCGCCGACCACGTCGGAGGCCATGCCGACGTCGCCGAAAGTTCGATCATGCTGGCCGTGCGGCCGGACGCCGTGAGGAACGATCGCGCCGCCGCAGGTTTCACCGGGTCCATGGATGACGCGTTGCTGGCCCGCGTATTCACTGACGGTATCAAGGCAGTCGCACCCAGCGGGGTGCTCGGTGATCCGCGCGGCATGTCGTCTGAGCTGGGCTTCGCCTGTCTGACCGCAATGGCCGACCTGCTCGCGGAACACGCAATGGCACGTTATCGGCCGCTCACCTAGACTAGACTCTGCGTGTGTCGAGCTCACCTACCCCCCGTACCGCATCTCCCCGCGCCACCCGTCGGCAGGTGCTGATCAAGGTCGCCGGAGAGTTGTTCAACGAGCGTGCCTTCGATGCGGTCACCACCGAGATGATCGGCGCGCGTGCCGGTGTGACCGGCCCCGCGCTCTACCGGCACTTCCCGAGCAAGCAGGCGTTGCTGATCGCCGTACTCGAGGATCCGCTCAACGAACTACTGGCTCATGCCCGCAAGACGGCAGCCGAGGTGACGGATCCACGCAAGGCACTCGAGGAGATGATCGATTACCACGTCAAACGCAGTCTCCAGAACGTTCCGTCCACGCTGGTGTTCCTGAAGAACGAACACAACGTCCCCGAGGACGAACGCCATCGCATGCGACGCATGATGCGCCTCTACACCGAAGAGTGGAGCGGACTGGTCACCCGGCTGCGGCCCGACCTGTCGGACGCGCAGACCCGCGTCCTCACACACGCCGTCTTCTCGATGATCAACGCGGTACCCCAATTCAACAGCGGCCTCGATCCCGACATCGTCGCGACGACCATCGGCACTGCCGCGATCAACGCGCTGCTCATCCCCGCGGACGCGATCTGATAAGAGTGGGCGTCTTCAAGGGCGCGGTTCGTAGCCGCTGACCTGACCCGGGCCGGGGCTGGTGACCGGGAGGTGACCCGGCGCTTCGGGATGACCCGGATGTCGGGGAACCGCTGGCGGCGAGCATCGGCTCCATGTTGTTGGCGGCGGTCCAGGGTGGACCTCGGCGTGCCGATGCAGGGAGAAGTTGTCCAGGACCGCGAACAGCATCTCCCCAGGCCAACGCTCGCGCGGTGTCTTGGGAGAGGCGACGTCCTTGACCACCTGGCCCTGGGCAGACTCGGCCGGATGTCGAAGGATCCGGTGCGCTGCTGAGGGCGATCGAGCACTACACTCCACTGCACCGTACGCTTCAGCACTCGGTCCAGACCGTCGTCGGCCTCTATCCGGAGCTCGACAGCCGTGAGCACGACATCGTCGGTTTCCTGCCGCTGGCCCACGTGGCGCCGGCCCTGCTGCTGATCTTCACTCCGCTGCTCTCCCGTCTCGTGGTGACGTACTGCCGCGTCGAGGACTACGAGGACGCGTTGCGCACCGTGCGACCGACGGCGCTGCTGTGGCCCCCGCGCCTCTACGAGAAGGTCGCCGGCGAGCTGATCGCGCGAACGCAGGCTTGGCCCCAGGTGCGCCGGTACGCCTACAAAGGCGCGATGCGGGTCGGTCGCCGAATGGCCGAGCGCCGTTGGTCCAGTGGTCATCCCTCGGTATTGCTGCGGATCGCATACACCGCAGTGCTTCACCGTGTCTTCCTGCCGTTGCGGGCAAAACGTCGGATTGGACTGCCTTCGCACTGCTCGAGCCGAGCGCACAGGCCAAGGCACTGACTACGACGGCGCTGTCCGAACGCCTGCGAGCCGAGCTCGGGCGGGTCAACACGGACCTCGCACGCGCGCAACATCTGAAGGACTTCCGTGTGCTGCCTCGGCTCCTCGAGGCCGAACGCGGCGAGCGGACCGCGAATGGCAAGGTCAAGCGGAACGCGGTAGTGAATTCATTCGCTACGCTGATCGATGAAATGTACGGCGGGAATGACGACACAGTGATCGCGAACCACCCACGGCCGCGGTCGTATTAGCGAAGAACCTTGATGAGTTGGCCGTGGCTCCTACATCTGCTGATGCGCATACAGCAATGAGTGGACTCATGCAGCTCCCGATCTGACACGACAACATTTCCGAGCAGCGCAAGCCGGCGCCGCGGCGCAGACCCGGTGAGCGCGCTACAGGCACGACGACCACAGATCATCTCCGGCTTCTGCCCTGGCCCGAGCAGTTCGGTTCCCCGGACCGCTCTGCGGGTTGAGTCGTTCGGCAATGCTGACTTAATTCCATTCTTGTGCGCCACTACCCAGACCATGTCTCTTCTGCATCCATACTTGTGGAATTTGAATTAGTCCAGTCGTATCAGTGCATTGCGTGTCTGTGTACGAGGGGTCAGAGTCAGCACATGCGAAGTGCATCGAATGTGTGCGTACGCAGTTCCTGCTGACCCACGAGGTATGGCACTGCGCCGCTCGAATCCAAAGAGATTGGGGCTTCAGCCCCCTGAGGCAGCACCGGGCGCCGGCGACTGTCGACCTCGCCACAATGCCTCGGAGCCTGACCCGACGGAAGGGTCCAGTCAGGACCCACCCCATTACCGTTTTCGTGGCCCCGCAACGGGGCTCCCGGCCTTCGGAGCTGGCATGACTTTCTCCCCCTGTCGAACGCATGGCCTGGGGGGTGGTGTCACCGGCTCCGGAGGCACTGACAGACCGCTAATTAGGGGCATGACCACCGGCTTCTCCGGA
>NZ_JAHLEM010000109.1 GCF_018883605.1 Streptomyces niphimycinicus
CTGTCCGTAAGGTCCTTCCAGACCCCGGAGACACCCCTGACCTGAGCCCGGCCGCCCAGCTCGCCCTCGGTGCCCACCTCGCGCGCCACCCGCGTCACCTCGTCGGCGAACGCCCCGAGCTGGTCGACCATGGTGTTCACGGTGAGCTTCAGCTCCAGCAGCTCTCCGGTGGCCTCGACGGTCACCTGACGGGTGAGGTCACCGCGGGCGACCGCGGTGGTCACCTCGGCGATGTCGCGGACCTGCGCGGTCAGCCGGGAGGCCATGGTGTTGACGGCCTCCGTCACCATGCGCCAGTCGCCGGAGAGCCCCTGCACCTTGGCCCGGCCGCCCAGCCGGCCCTCGGTGCCGACCTCGCGGGCGATCCGCGTCAGCTCGCCGGTGAACAGCGACAACTGGTCCACCGTCCGGTTCACCCCGCGCCCCAGCCGCCGCAGATCGCCGCGGAGCTGGCGGTTGCCGTCGTGCAGATCCA
The DNA here is from genome assembly GCF_018883605.1 of Streptomyces niphimycinicus. Lineage (GTDB taxonomy): Bacteria > Actinomycetota > Actinomycetes > Streptomycetales > Streptomycetaceae > Streptomyces > Streptomyces niphimycinicus. The sequence continues at coordinate 476 of NZ_JAHLEM010000109.1, forward strand.
CCCGCTGGGTCAGATCGCCGGACGCGATCGCGTCCAGCACCCACGTGGCGTTGGACACCGGGCCGACCAGGGCGTCCAACAGGTGGTTGGCCGCGTCCACGCTGGTCGTCCAGGCCCCCTGACCGGGACTCGCGGTGATCCGCTCGTCCAGTCTGCCCTGGCGCACCACCTCTCGGCGCACCCGCTGGAACTCTCCGGCCAGATGCGCGTTGCGCAGCACGAGCTGGTTGAAGACCCCGGCCATCTCGCCGACCACACCCTCGGCCGAGGGGTCCGCACGGACGGTGAAGTCTCCGTCACACAGTGCGTTCATCGCTGCGAGCAGGGAGCGCAGCTCTGACGTGGTCTCCGCGTCGCACGCCGGGCCGGGCGGCCCGGCGGAATCCGCACTGCCCGCGGGCCGTGCCGGGGAAGTGTCAGTGGTGATCGGGTCGAGTGCCATGGCGTCGTCCCTTAAAGATCATTCAATTGCCCCTGTCTGTCATAATATGGCACCTAGATGGCCTAAACCTCCCATATCGCCTGGAGCCGCACGTGGGAGCTTTGTTTCCTCTCGCGCGTGAGTCCGTCTCACGGACGACGCTGCCCGGAAGCGTGCGCGCGCCCGGCGCAGCACGCACCTTCGTCCGTACGGCACTTACGGGACGGAGCGCCGCGGAGGCGTTCGCGCCGGTCGCCCTCGACGAGCGGTCGATCGACGACGCGGTGCTGCTGGTGAGCGAGCTGGTCACCAATGCGGTCCTGCACGCGGGCACCCGGGTCGAGGTGGTCTGCCGGATGCAGCCCGGTGACGCCACCGCCGACGAGGACGACGCCCTCGGGCAGGATGAGCCGTCCCTACTGGCCGACGCGCCCAGGCGGCCGGGGATCGTCGTGGAAGTGGCGGACCTCCACCCCGCCAGCACCGTCTACGGAGGGCCCGAGACCCAGCGCCGGGGCCGCGGCCGCGGGCTCCAGTTGATCGGGGCGCTCGCCGAATCCTGGGGCGTGACCTATCACCGCACCCGTAAGGCGGTCTGGTTCCGGCTGGACGCCGAGCGCGCGGTGCCCGAATCCGACGCCATCCCCACCAGCGCGCTCGGGCGTGAGCTGCGGTTCGCCGAGACCCTCGCCCCGGTGACGCCGCGCGAGCAGCGCGATCCGACCGCCGATTGGGTCGACCGCGGCGGGCCGTCCTTCCTCGCCGAGGCCAGCGAACTGCTCACCGGCCAGCTCGACGAGAACATGGTCGCCGCCCTCGCCGGGCAGCTTCTGGTGCCCCGGCTGGCCGACTGGTGCGCGGTGTGGCTGACCACCCCGAGCGGCGGGCTTCAGCTCGCCCGCGTCTGGCACAGCGATGAGCACCGTATCGACGCGCTCCGTCTGTCGCTCGAGCGGTATCCGCCGCCCACCGGCCTCGGTTCTGCGGGCACCTCCTGGCCCTGGCCCGGGATCGCGGACAGCCAGGGCGGATCGGCGGTGTGCTTCCCGCTGATCGCACACGGCCGCAGCCATGGCGCCCTGCTCATCGGCCGGGCGGGCGTGCCACGGATGGCGGAGGGCGTGGTGCGGCTCTCCGAGGACGTGGCACGGCGGGTGGCCCAGGCGGTGGCCACGGCCCGGCAGTACACCCGGCAGGCGACGATCAGCCGGGCACTCCAGCGGCGGCAACTGCCCATGTCGCTCGCCCACATCCCGGGGGTCGACTCGGCGATCGTCTACGAGCCGCACGGCGAGGGGCAAACCGTCGGCGGCGACTTCTACGATCTGTTCCCCATGGGCGACCGCCGCTGGTGCTTCCTGCTGGGCGACGTCCAGGGCAGCGATCCGGAGGCGATGTCGGTCACGGGGCTGGCCCGCCATCTGGTCCGGCTGCTGGCCCGCGAGGGCCATGGTGTCGAGTCGGTGCTCAACCGGCTGAACCAGGCGCTGGTGGAGGAGGAGGCGGAGACGACGGAGATCGACGGCGAACAGTCCCGGCCCCGGTTCCTGAGCCTGCTGTACGGGGAGCTGGAGCCCGACCCGGAAGGGGGCAGCGCCCGCTGCACCCTGGCCAGCGCCGGCCATCCGCTGCCGCTGCGGCTGACCACCGACGGCACGGTGGCGCCCGCCGCCAGCCCCCAGATGCTGCTCGGCATCGACGAGAACCCGGACTTCCACGCCGACACGCTGGACCTGGCGCCCGGCGAGACGCTGCTGTGCGTCACCGACGGGGTGACCGAGCGGCGCAACGGCGTCCGTCAGCTCGATGACGACGACGGCCTCTCGGACATCCTGCGGGGCTGTGTCGGGCTGGGGGCCAAGGCCGTGGCGGAGCGGGTGCGGCGCGCCACATATGACTTCAGCCCCGAGCCGATCGACGACGACCTCGCGGTGCTGGTGCTGGAGGCGGTACCGACGGTGGAGTCGCCACAGGCGCCGTGACAGTGCGGACGCCCTTACGGCACGGGCACTGTTGACGGCACGGGCGGCCCCACCGGGAAGCGGCGGCGCCGCCCAGGGCCCTTCTGGCGGATCTCCGCGAGAAGGACCCTAGTCCGTCAGCCCCGCCAGGTCGCGCAGCCGACGGGCCTGGGCGGCGCGCTCGGCGACGCGCTGGTCCTCGTAGGTGCGCTCCACGGCCCCCCGCAGCAGTGCCTTGGTCTCGATCACGGCGTCGCGGGGCGCGGCGAGAAGGGCCGCCGCCAGGTCCTGGACCGCGCCGTCCAACTCGGCGGCGGGCACCACGAGATTGGCGAGCCCGGTCCGCACGGCCTCCTCGGCATGGACGAAGCGCCCGGTCGCGCAGATCTCCAGCGCCCGGGCATATCCCACGAGGCCGACCAGCGGATGGGTGCCGGTGAGGTCCGGCACCAGCCCGAGGCTGGTCTCGCGCATGGCGAACTGTGCGTCCTCCGCGCAGACCCGCAGATCACAGGCGAGCGCGAGCTGGAAACCGGCCCCGATGGCATGACCCTGGACGGCGGCGATCGACACGATGTCGTTCCGCCGCCACCAGGTGAACGCCTCCTGGTACTCGGCGATGGCGGCGTCCAGTTCGCTGTCGGAGCCGCGCCCCAGCTCGAGGAACGACGGCTCGCCGTCGAACCCCTCGGGCGTGAACGCCTGGCGGTCCAGGCCCGCCGAGAAGGACTTGCCCTCGGCGCGCAGCACCACGATGCGCACGGTGCCCGGCACCAGCTTCCCCGCCTCGGCCAGCGCCCGCCACAGGGCGGGCGACTGGGCGTTGCGCTTCGCCGGGTTGGTCAGGGTCACCGTGGCGACCGTGTCATCGACGGTGAGCTGAACGCCGTCCTTGTCGAGCAGGGTCACAGGGGCCTCCGGTCGAGTGCGGTCAGTACAAGTGACTGCACAGTAACCACCCGGCCGAACCGACGATCAGCCGGGTGGCATCCCTGTCCATACCTGCTGATGATGACGGAGCACAGCGCGTGCTATCAGGCCGTGGCGGCCTTCTTGCCTCGCGTCGCGCCGCCGCGTCCCCGTAGGGAAACTCCGGATTCACTGAGCATCCGGTGAACGAATCCATAGGAACGGCCGGTCTCCTCGGCCAGCGCCCGGATGCTCGCCCCGGAGTCGTACTTCTTCTTCAGGTCTGCCGCGAGCTTTTCGCGCGCGGCGCCGGTCACCCGGCTGCCCTTCTTCAGAGTCTCGGCCACCCGTGCCTCCTCATGGGAAGTGCGCTCTGGACTCTCATGATCACCCCTACGGAGCTTCCTGGCCACCCATTCGGCAAGGTCTGTGGATGAAGGATTGCCGGAGATCGCGGCGCGACGGCCTTCGGAATCAAGGATTCCGGCGGCGTTCAACCTGACACTCTTTCGTGTTCATCGACGAAGAGGCAGGTCAGGGCATACGCGAGCAACGTCGCAGAGGTCCGGACCGGCGCACGGCACGTCGCGTGCGCCGGTGGCCCGCGACGCGCCGCGATACCAGCCGCTCTCACTCAGATGATGGATCACGCCTAGGCCGAATGATCTATGAGAAGGGCGTCGGAGCGGAGGAACCGGACTCTTGGGGCGGCGGCCGGAACCCCGCTCGGCGCCGCCATCGGCCCTCGTCAGGCGAGCGCGACAAGGTCCGCGTACGCCTCGCCCCACAGATCCTCGACACCGTCCGGAAGCAGAATGATCCGCTCCGGCTGGAGCGCGTCGACGGCGCCCTCGTCGTGGGTCACCAGCACCACCGCACCGGCGAAGGTACGCAGCGCGCCGAGGATCTCCTCACGGCTGGCCGGGTCGAGGTTGTTGGTGGGCTCGTCCAGGAGCAGCACATTGGCCGAGGAGACCACCAGGGTGGCCAGCGCGAGCCGGGTCTTCTCACCACCGGAGAGCACTCCGGCCGGCTTGTCCACGTCGTCGCCGGAGAACAGGAACGAGCCGAGCGTCTTACGGATGTCGACCAGGTCCAGATCCGGGGCGGCGGAGCGCATGTTCTCCAGGACGGTGCGGTCCGGGTCGAGCGTCTCGTGCTCCTGCGCGTAGTAGCCCAGCTTCAGCCCGTGGCCGGGGGTCACCTCGCCGGTGTCCGGCTTCTCGACCCCGGCCAGCAGCCGCAGCAGGGTCGTCTTACCGGCGCCGTTCAGCCCCAGGATGACGACCCGGGAGCCCTTGTCGACGGCCAGGTCCACATCGGTGAAGATCTCCAGCGAGCCGTACGACTTCGACAGCCCCTCCGCGGTCAGCGGGGTCTTGCCACACGGCGCCGGGTCGGGGAAGCGGAGCTTGGCGACCTTGTCGCTCTGCCGGACCTCGTCCAGTCCGGCCAGCAGCCGCTCGGCGCGGCGGGCCATGTTCTGCGCGGCCACGGTCTTGGTCGCCTTGGCGCGCATCTTGTCGGCCTGCGAGTTGAGCGCCGCGGCCTTCTTCTCGGCGTTGGCACGCTCGCGCTTGCGGCGCCTCTCATCCGCCTCGCGCTGGGCCTGGTAGAGCTTCCAGCCCATGTTGTAGATGTCGATCACCGAGCGGTTGGCGTCCAGGTAGAAGACCTTGTTGACGACCGTCTCCACGAGGTCTTCATCGTGGGAGATCACGATGAAGCCGCCGCTGTAGGTCTTGAGGTAGTCCCGCAGCCAGGTGATCGAGTCGGCGTCGAGGTGGTTGGTGGGCTCGTCCAGCAGCATGATGTCGGAGTCCGAGAAGAGGATCCGGGCCAGCTCGACCCGGCGCCGCTGACCGCCGGAGAGCGTATGGAGCGGCTGGCCGAGCACCCGGTCGGGCAGGCCCAGGCTGGCGGCGAAGGTCGCGGCCTCCGCCTCGGCCGCGTAACCGCCCTTGGTGAGGAACTCGGTCTCCAGGCGCTCGTACTTCTTCATCGCGCGCTCGCGGGTGGCGCCCTTGCCGTTGGCCATCCGGTCCTCGTTCTCGCGCATCTTGCGGAGCACGGAGTCGAGGTCGCGGGCCGAGAGGATGCGGTCGCGGGCGAGGACGTCGAGATCGCCGGTGCGCGGGTCCTGCGGGAGATAGCCGACCTGGCCGGAGCGGGTGATGGTGCCGGCGGTCGGGATGCCCTCACCGGCCAGGCACTTGGTGAGCGTGGTCTTGCCCGCGCCGTTACGGCCGACCAGGCCGACGCGGTCGCCCTTGGCGATACGGAAGGAGGCGGACTCGATGAGGACGCGAGCGCCGGCACGCAGCTCGACGCCGGAGGCGGTGATCACGGGAATTACTCCTGGGCAGGGTGGACGGCGGACGGGACGGACGAGAGCGGCCGACGCCGTCTAATGCACGAGGAGAATTGCCATGCGGCTAGTTTAGCGGTGCGGGCAAGTCGTTTTCCCCCGGCCTTACGGCCCTCGCCGCGACCTTACGGCCTTCCCCATGGTCACCCGCGCTTCCCCATGGTCACCCGCGGCGGCCGCTCTCCCCTCCCCCGCGGCCGCTCCCCCTCGGGCCAGGCCCGTGCGAACCTGTCAAGCCCCGCCCGTGTGCACCTGGAAGGCCGCCCGGCGCACCGCCTTGGCCAGGGCCGGATCGGGGTGGGCGGCGGCCAGCGCCACCAGGACCTGGACGGTGCGGGGGTGCCCCACGGCCCGTACCTCCTCCAGCAGCGCGGGCACGGTGCCCTGGACGGCGGACTCCAGGTGGCGGACGAGCAGCGGGCTCTCGCCGTGGTCGGAGATGGCCGCGGCGGTGTCCACCCACAGCCAGGTGGCCTCCTCGCGGGTGAGCGCGTCCAGCGCCTCGTCCGGGTCGGCGCCCTCGTGCTCGGCCAGCCACAGCAGCGCGTACGGCCGCAGACACGATTCGTCGGCAACGGCCCGTACGGCGGGCTCGGCGGGCGCCCCGACGACGCGCAGCGCCTCGAAGGCGAGCCCGCGCAGCAGCGCGTCGTCGCCGCGCGCCGCCTCGATCAGCTCGGTGACGGCGCTGCCGACGGGGCGGGCGGCCAGCCAGGCGCGGTACTCGGCGCGGGCGGGTCCCGGAGTCAGGCCCGCACAGCCGCGCAGCATGTCGGGGGCGGGCTGCTCGATGTTCCCGGCCGGGCTCTGGGCGGCCACGCAGATCTGCTCCAGCTTGACCCACACCGCCCAATTGCCGAGCGCGGACAGCTCGGCCTCCCGACTGTCGCCCTTGGCCTCGTCGGCCGCGCTCCCGGCGCTCTCCGGCCCCGTGGGTCCGTCCCGCGGCTCCTCCCGTACGGTGAGCGCCCCGACGGACGAGAGGGCGTCCAGGACCCAGTCGAGCAGCCCCTCCAGCGTGGCGGTGTCCTCGGCGTCATGGGGGCTCACGGCACCCTCGGCGGGCTTCTGCGGCTCCGTGGCGTCCTGGAGCTCCGTGGCGTCCTGGGGTACCTCGCAGCGCTCGGTGCGCAGCTCGGCGACCCGCTGCCGGAGCATGTCCAGCAGGGCGGAGATCTGCATGGGGCCGGCCGAGAGCTGAAGCAGCGAGAGCAGTTGCGGTACGGCCTCGACGACCTCCGCGACCGCCGTCGGCTCGGCCGCCGCCGGGGCGGGGCAGGCCAGGGACCACGCGTCGAGGAGCGCGACCCAGCCGCGCAGCACGGCGCTGTCGTCCCGGTCCCACGCCTGCAACCGCCAGCCGGGACGGGTGGTGCCCGCGTGGTGCTCGATGAGGCCGATGAGGCGGGCGCGGTCCCAGTCGCTGCGCACCTCCGGTTCGCCCAGCCCGAGCGCGGCGGC
>NZ_JAHLEM010001090.1 GCF_018883605.1 Streptomyces niphimycinicus
AGGCCGGCCCCGGGCCCGGCCGCCGACGAGGGCCTGGCCCGGCGGCTGCGCGCGCTCGCCTGCACCGCGCCGCTGCACGACCTCGACGCGCGCAAGGCCAACCTGGCGGGGGAGTACGGGGTGTACGCGATGGCGGAGGTCGCCCTCGCCGCCATCGACCTCGTCACGCTCCATATGGACTTCGACACCGGCGCCGACCACGAGCAGATAGTGGCCAGGCTGCTGCCCCGCGTCGCCGCCCAGGCCCCCGGGCGCCCCGCCGCCGAGCACGACCGGGTCGCCCGCTGGGTGCTGGAGAACCTGATCAACGTCGGCAGTGTGGACCGCGGCTTCCGCGCCGTTTACGGCACCTTCGGGCCTGATGGGGTGTATGTCCGCAGGGACTATGACTTCAAGCTGATCGAAGAGGTGCCCGGCCCCGGCGGCAGCGTCTATCTGCGCACCACCGACGAGGCGGTCAACGTCCTGGTCGGCGCCCTCGACACGGATGTCACCAGCGCCCAGATCGCCGCCGAGGTCAAGCTGGAGGTCCTCATCAGCCGCGGCCGGCTCGCCGATGCCCAACTCGCCGCCGAGCAGGCCCGCTACCGCACCGTGCAGTACTCGGAGACGCTGCGCCGCACCCTCGACGCCACCCGGCGCAACGTCCGCGCCGTCGACTGGCTGAGCACCGTCCCCGAGCTGATCAGCGAGGCGCTCGACCACGTCGCCGACCGCTACCGCCATGAGAACGCCATCCTCACCAACATCCGTAAGGCGCGCGACGAGGCGGAGAGCGCCGAGCACAAGCGGCGCGCCGCCGAGCTCGTCGACATCGTCAAGGACTGCATCCGGCGCCACACCCAGCTCCAGTCCCGGCTGCTGGAGGCCGGTCCGCTGTTCCGCGCCGAGCAGGACCGGCAAGCCTTCGCACCCCCCGCCCCGCGCTCCGGATACGACCTGTACGGACAGTTGCTGGCCCCCGTCCTCCCGCTTCCCCTCGACCGCGCGGGCCGGGTCACCGACGCGTTCTTCGCCCGCGGCACCGGCCTGCGCACCCCGACCTCGGTGCGCATGGGCGACCTGGTCGAGATGCTGCTCACCCCACCCGTGGAGCGCGAGCACCTCGGCGCCGAGATGCCCGAGCCGGACCTCATCGCCACCCCCGACGACAGCCGCTTCAGCGAGGAGCAACTGGCGGTGGCCATGGAGCTGCTCGAGCTGCCCGCCGACGCCCCCCGCCGGCTGTCCGGGCTGCTCGCCGACGCCCGCCGCCGCGACCCCGAACTGCCCTATCTGATCGCCCTCCTCGCCGTCCACGCCGCCAGCCCCCCGGTCGGCACCGCCTACCGCCAGGGCGAGCAGCGGCTGCTGTTCGCCGTGGACGACGGCACCGAGCTGGACGACCCCGAGTTCGGCGGTGCCGACCTGATAGTGGGCACCGCCCTGCTGGACGCGGTCGGTATGGCGGCCGACCGGGCGGAGGTGGCCTGATGGCCAAGACCAGTGCATACACCCCGCGCGAGGAGGTTCAGCCGTGACCGAGTACGACATCGACGACATGACACCGCCGGACGCGGCACCCGCCCCGGCGGCGCCCGGGATCACCCCCGCCGACGCGGCCGACGCCGCCCGGCTGGTGGCCTTCGGACTCCAGCCCAAGCTGCTGCCCGCACGGGACGTCGAATACGCCGAGCTGCTGCGCCGCCACCGCGACGAACCGGCGTTCGCACGCCTCGCCGACGCCGTCGCCGCCGGGCTCGGGCTCATCGTGCTGGAGGTCTCGACCCGCGCCGGAATGGCCGTGACCGCCGCCGAGGACTCCGTCTTCGCCGTCCGCATGGGCGACTACGCCCGCCGGGCCGCCACCGACTCCGCCGACCGCTTTCTGCACGGCCTCGCCCATCTCGCCGTCGCCGCCCTGGCGTTCCCCCGCCCCGAGGACCTCGCCGACGACGGCTATATCGGCCGGGTCACCGTCAACGGTGTGGACGCCTTCGTCCGCCAGGCGTGCCGACGGCTGGAGGAGCGCGCCGAGGAGCAGGGGGAGAACACCGACCCGGCCACCGGCGCGCCCGGGCTGGAATCCGCCTGGCGGGTGTACGCCCGGCGCAGCGCGACCGGCGCCACCAAGGACGCGCGCAGGCTCGCCGGTTCCACCACCGGCATCGTCGGCAAGGCCCTCGCCTTCCTGGTCGACTCCGGCTTTCTCCAGCGCACCGGGGACGAGTCCGGCGGCACCTACCGCACCACCGCCCGCTACCAGCTCCAGGTGCGCGACATGGCGGCCACCGCCGCCATGGCCGAGCTGCTGGAGCTGGGTGTCGTCCCCGTCAGCGACGGCAGTGCGACCCTGCTGCCCCCCGACGAGGGCGACGACCTCGATCTGGTGGCCGACGCCGGTCTCCCCTTCCACTCCTGAACCCCGCCCCTGCCCCGTCGCCGCCCGCCCGGTATCACCGCCCCTTCCCACAACGAGAGTCCGCCGCCATGTACGAGCTGTCCCGGATCCGCCTCTACTCCATCGGGCCGGCCGGTGCGCGTTACGCCGACACCGTGCTGGACCTGCGCGGAGTCGGCGGGCCGGTGCCCAGCCCCGCGCCCACCCAGGCGGAGTTCTTCGAGGAGGAGCCGGTCGGCCCGCCGCGCCGCCCCGCCCCCGCCGGTGTGCTCTTCCTGGAGAACGGCGGCGGCAAGTCCGTCCTGCTCAAGCTGATCTTCTCGGTGATGCTGCCCGGCCATCGCAACACCCTGGGCGGCGCCAGCTCCGGTGTGCTGCGCAAGTTCCTGCTCGCCGACGACTGCGGGCATGTCGCGCTGGAGTGGCAGCACACCGTCACCGGTGAGACCGTCGTCGTCGGCAAGGTCAGCGAATGGCGCGGCCGTCAGGTCTCCAACGACCCGCGGAAGTTCGCCGAGGCGTGGTACTCCTTCCGGCCCGGTCCCGGAATGAGCCTGGACTCGCTGCCGGTCGCCGAGTCCGCGGCGGTGCGGCCCGCCGTCGAGGGCGCCTCCACCGCACGTGGCCGCCGCCGCACCATGAAGGGCTTCCGTGACGCCCTTACGGAGGCCGGCAAGGCGTATCCGCATCTCGACGTGGTCTGGGTGGAGATCCACGAGCGCTGGAACGAGCACCTCGGCGAACTCGGCCTCGACCCCGAACTCTTCCGCTACCAGCGGGAGATGAACGCCGACGAGGGCGAGGCCGCCGGGCTCTTCGCGGTCAAGAACGACTCCGACTTCACCGACCTCCTGCTGCGCGCCGTCACCGACACCCGCGACACCGACGGGCTCGCCGACCTCGTCCACGGCTTCGCCCACAAGCTGGGCCGCCGCGCCGAGCTGACCGCCGAGCGCGACTTCACCGCCGGTTCGCTCGATCTGCTCCAGCGCATCGCGGAGGCCGCGGAGCGGCGTGAGCAGGCCCGCGGCGTGCACGCGGGCGCCGAGCGCCGCACCCGTACGCTCG
>NZ_JAHLEM010001091.1 GCF_018883605.1 Streptomyces niphimycinicus
CGCCGCCGGCCGCTCCCCGGCCCCCGCCGCCCGCCGCCGCGCGGCGCTGCACTGGATCGCCGTGCACACGGTCGCCATCGCCGCCGCGCTCTTCTTCGTCCTGCCCTTCGTCTTCGTCTTCCTGACCTCGGTGATGAGCGATGACCAGGCGCTGAGCGGCGATCTGTGGCCCACCGAATGGAACTGGTCGAATTACGCCGACGTCTTCAACACTCCGGGCTTTCTGGACTGGTGGCGCAATTCGCTGCTGTACGCCGGGCTCGGCACCCTGTTCACGGTCTGTTCCTCCATACCGGTGGCCTACGCCCTCGCCAAATTCCGCTTCCGCGGCCGCCGCACCGCCATGATCATGGTCATCTCCACGATGATGCTACCGCCGCAGGTGATCGTGATCCCGATGTATCTGGTCTGGGCCCAGCAGCTTCATCTGTCGGGTTCGCTGTGGCCGCTGATCATTCCGATGGCGTTCGGCGACGCGTACTCCATCTTTCTGCTGCGCCAGTTCCTGCTGACGATTCCCCGGGAGTACCTGGAATCGGCGAAGGTCGACGGCAGCGGTGAACTCGGCACGCTGCTGCGCATCGTGGTCCCGATGGCCAAGCCGGGGATCGCCGCCGTCGCGCTCTTCCAGTTCTTCTACTGCTGGAACGACTACTTCGGCCCGCAGATCTACGCCGCGCAGAATCCGGGCGCCTGGACGCTCAGTTACGGCCTGGAGAGCTTCAAGAGCGCGCACAGCGTCAACTGGAATCTGACGATGGCCGCGACCCTGCTCGTCATGGCCCCCGTCATCATCGTCTTCTTCTTCGCTCAGAAAGCCTTCGTCGAAGGCGTCACACTGACAGGAGTCAAGGGTTGAAGCTCGCAGTCGTGGGTGGCGGATCCACCTACACCCCCGAACTCATCGACGGATTCGCCCGGTTGCGGGACGCGCTCCCGCTGGAGGAACTCATCCTGGTCGACCCGGCCGCCGACCGCCTGGAGCTGGTCGGCGGGCTGGCGCGCAGGATCTTCGCCAAGCAGGGCCACCCGGGCACCATCTCGTGGACCGACGACCTGGACGCGGGCGTGGACGGCGCCGACGCGGTCCTGCTGCAACTGCGGGTCGGCGGTCAGGCCGCCCGGAACCAGGACGAGACCTGGCCGCTGGAGTGCGGCTGCGTCGGACAGGAGACCACCGGCGCGGGCGGGCTGGCCAAGGCGCTGCGCACCGTCCCGGTGGTGCTGGACATCGCCGAGCGGGTGCGCCGCCGCAACCCCGACGCCTGGATCGTGGACTTCACCAACCCGGTCGGGATCGTGACCCGGGCGCTGCTCACCTCCGGGCACCGGGCGGTCGGCCTGTGCAATGTCGCCATCGGCTTCCAGCGGAAGTTCGCGAAGCTGCTGGGCGTGACCCCCGGCGAGGTGACCCTGGAGCATGTGGGCCTGAACCACCTCACCTGGGAGCGCGCGGTGCGCATCGGCGGCCCCGACGGCGAGGATGTGCTGCCCAAGCTGCTCGCGGAGCACGGCGAGGCGATCGCCGAGGATCTGCGGATGCCGCGCACGCTGGTGGACCGGCTCGGCGTCGTCCCCTCCTACTATCTGCGCTACTTCTACCAGCACGACGCGGTGGTCAGGGAGCTGCGCAGCAAGCCGTCCCGGGCGGCGGAGGTCGCGGCGATCGAGCGGCAACTGCTGGAGATGTACGGCGATCCGGCGCTGGACGAGAAGCCCGAGCTGCTCGGCAAGCGCGGCGGGGCGTTCTACTCGGAGGCGGCGGTCGATCTCACCTCGTCCCTGCTGGGCGACACCGGTGAGGTGCGGATCGTCAATACGCTCAACGACGGCACGCTGCCCTTCCTGCCCGACGACGCGGTGATCGAGGTCCCGGCGGCCGTCAACGCACAGGGCGCGAAGCCCCTGCCCGTACGCCCCCTCGAGCCCCTGTTCGCCGGTCTGGTCGCCAATGTCACGGCGTACGAACACCTGGCGCTGGAAGCGGCGTTGAAGGGCGGCCGGGAGCGGGTCTTCCAGGCGCTGCTGTCCCACCCCCTCATCGGCCAGATCGAATACGCCGAGAAGCTGACCGACGACCTCATCGCGCACAACCGGGAGCATCTGGCGTGGGCCTGACCCAGTCCGTATCGACCCCCTCTCCTTCCCCTTCGTCTCCTTCCTCCGCTTCCTCCGCGTCCGCTCCGGAGCGGTCGGTGCTGGCGATCGACGCGGGCAACAGCAAGACCGATGTCGCGCTGGTCGGCCCGGACGGCTCCGTCCTCGGCGTGGCCCGCGGCGGCGGCTTCCGGCCGCCCGTCGTGGGCGCCGAGGCCGCGGTCGGCTCGCTCGCGCCCCTGGTGGAGGAGGCCGCACGGCAGGCGGGCGGGTCCGGTCCGCCGCACGCGGGGCATATCGCGGGGCATATCTCGGCGTGTCTGGCCAACGCCGATCTGCCCAGCGAGGAGGAGGAGCTGACGGGCGTACTGGCCGATCGCGGCTGGGGCGCCACCGTCACGGTCGCCAACGACACCTTCGCCCTGCTGCGGGCCGGGGTCGGCGACGACGGCGAGCCGACCGGCGTCTCCGTGGTCTGCGGCGCGGGCATCAACTGCGCCGGGATCGGTCACGGCGGCCGGGTGGCCCGCTTCCCCGCCATCGGCCGGATCTCCGGCGACTGGGGCGGCGGCGGCTATCTGTCGGAGGAGGCGCTGTGGTGGGCGGCGCGTGCGGAGGACGGCCGCGGCGAGCCGACCGAGCTGGCCCGCGCCCTGCCCGCGCGGTTCGGCCTGACCACCATGTACGAGCTGATCGAGGCGCTGCATCTGGGCCAACTCGACCCGGCCCGGCGGCATGAGCTGACGCCGGTGCTCTTCGCGGTGGCCGACGCCGGCGACGGGATCGCCCGGGCGATCGTCGACCGCCAGGCGGAGGAGGTGGTGACCATGGCCACGGTGGCCCTCGGCCGCCTCGATCTGCTGGGCGAGGAGACACCGGTGGTGCTGGGCGGCGGGGTGCTCGCGGCCCGCCATCCGCTGCTGGACGACCGGGTCCGCGAACTGCTGGCGGAGCGCGCCCCGAAGGCCGAGCCGCGGGTGGTCACCGCACCGCCGGTGCTGGGTGCCGCGCTGCTGGGCCTGGACCGCACCGGCGCGCCGGAAGCGGCGTACGCCCGGTTGCGCGCGCACTACGCCCCGGCCGATGACACGGAAAGTGGAACCGAAAGTCCGTCCGAAGCGTAATGAAAAGGGGAGGGAAGATCGCGATCCGAACAAGATCCAGGCTCGACCGGTGACCTCTCCTGGCGCCGCGGTCCATACTGCTGCGACACCGACCGCGACACCAACTACGGAATCCGGGCCAAGGGGGAGGTCTTGTGTCATACCCGCCGACCACCGGCAGAGCCGCGCCGCCACCCGCGCCCGCGGCCCCGCCGCGGACCGCGTGGCGTGAGGGGCTCGACCG
>NZ_JAHLEM010001092.1 GCF_018883605.1 Streptomyces niphimycinicus
CTTGGGCCGGTCCCCCGCCCCGGGTCGCCGCTCGCCCACCGCGTCCTGGGAGGCCGCCGTCTCGCGTCCCGTGTGTTCGCCCGAGCCGGACTGCTCACCGTCCGGGCGCTGCTCCTGCCCTTCCCGAGGCTCGGCGCCCGCGTCGGGATCGGCGGCGGGCGGGGGCACCCGGGGGCCCTCGCCGTTCGCCTGGCGGCGCCCGGCGGCGGGAGCGGAGGACTGGAGCCCCATCCCTCCCGTGGTGCGGAACAGTTCGTCGGCTCCCGGCAGACTCACTCGGCGTGACACCGGGCGAGCACCTCCCTGGCAAGCTGGCGATAGGCGGCGGCACCGACGGAGTTGGACGCGTACGTGGTGATCGGCTCACCCGCGACCGTGGTCTCGGGGAAGCGGACCGTGCGGCCGATGACCGTGTGGTAAACGTGATCGTCGAACGCCTCGACCACACGGGCGAGGACCTCACGGCTGTGCACGGTGCGCGAGTCGTACATCGTGGCGAGGATGCCGTCCAGCTCCAGGTCGGGGTTGAGCCGCTCCTGGACCTTCTCGATCGTCTCCGTGAGCAACGCCACACCGCGCAGCGCGAAGAACTCGCACTCCAGCGGCACGATCACCTTGTGCGCGGCGGTCAGCGCGTTGACGGTGAGCAGACCGAGCGAGGGCTGGCAGTCGATGACGATGTAGTCGTAGTCGGCCAGCAGCGGCTTGAGCGCGCGCTGGAGGGTCGACTCCCGGGCGACCTCGCTCACGAGCTGCACCTCGGCGGCCGACAAGTCGATATTGCTGGGGAGCAGATCCATATTGGGCACGGCCGTCTTCAGCAGCACCTCGTCGGCCGACATGCCCCGCTCCATGAGCAGGTTGTAGACCGTGAGGTCGAGCTCCATCGGGTTGACCCCGAGGCCGACCGACAGGGCGCCCTGCGGGTCGAAGTCGACGAGCAGCACCCGGCGGCCGTATTCGGCCAGGGCGGCGCCCAGGTTGATGGTGGAGGTGGTCTTACCGACCCCGCCCTTTTGGTTGCACATCGCGATGATCTTCGCTGGACCGTGATCGGTCAGCGGCCCCGGGATCGGGAAGTACGGCAGCGGGCGCCCGGTGGGGCCGATCCGCTCGCGGCGCTGACGGGCAGCGTCGGGCGCGAGCGTGGCCGCGTATTCGGGGTCTGGCTCGTACTCCGCGTCCGGGTCGTAGAAGTGCCCGTCGGGGAGGTCGTCGTAGTCGGCGAAGCGGGCGGGATCCGTGCCCCCCTGGTCGCCGGCCATGGCGTTCACGTGATGGCCGTCCATGCTGTGGCTCTGGTGGGCTGTCGTCGGGCTCTGGCGGGTTGCGAAGGTACGGACAGCGACGGAGCCGACAGCCTCGAGCCCCGAGGGGCCCTGGCCCCGCGCAGCCGGTCCTGGTTGACCACCCCCGGGAGAAAATGTCGACTCATTCACAAGTCGTCCTACCTCCTTGGTGACCAGGAAATTTCTCTATAGGTCAGCGTGACACCATGCCGACGGTTGGCGACTCTATGGCGTGTCGGCGGTCCTCAGCAACACAATCCACCGGACACGGCATGATGTGTCGGCAATCGAACACCCCGATGTCAAGGGCGTGTGAACGGCGCCGTGCAGATTTCACCGCCGCATAAAGCGTCTGAATAGTTGCATTTAGGGCGAGTTGGCCGAGCCATGGGCCGCCCCCGATCCGGGGCACAGCGGACACAGCTCCGGCCGGGCCTCATCCTTCGACAAGACCCGGCCGGATGCCCATTGTTGACATGTGGTTGACGGTCCGGGTTGACCGGCCGGCAACCGGAGTTCACCCGCTCCGGCGGCCGGGCCGGTGAACTCCGAGCGCCATTCAGCCGATCAGCGAGCTCAGTTCGACCGTGGGCAGGTCATGCGCCTCGGCGACCGGGCCGTAGACGACCTGTCCCTCATGGGTGTTGAGCCCCTTGGCCAGCGCGGCGTCCCGGCGCAGCGCGTCCCGCCAGCCGCGGTTGGCCAGCTCCACGATGTACGGAAGCGTCGCGTTGGTGAGCGCGTGGGTGGAGGTGTTCGGCACCGCGCCGGGCATGTTCGCGACGCAGTAGAAGACCGAGTTGTGGACCTCGAAGGTCGGCTCGGCGTGGGTGGTGGGACGGGAGTCCTCGAAGCAGCCGCCCTGGTCGATCGCGATGTCGACAAGGACACTTCCCGGCTTCATCCGGGACACCAGCTCGTTGGTGACCAGCTTGGGCGCCTTGGCGCCCGGGATGAGCACCGCGCCGATGACCAGGTCGGCCTCGAGGACGGCCTTCTCCAGCTCGAAGGCGTTGGAGGCGATGGTCTGCACCCGGGTGCCGAAGATCCGGTCGGCCTCGCGCAGCTTGTTGATGTCCTTGTCGAGCAGGGTGA
The DNA here is from genome assembly GCF_018883605.1 of Streptomyces niphimycinicus. GTDB lineage: Bacteria > Actinomycetota > Actinomycetes > Streptomycetales > Streptomycetaceae > Streptomyces > Streptomyces niphimycinicus. The sequence continues at coordinate 2,385 of NZ_JAHLEM010001092.1, forward strand.
CGTGGAAGCCCATGCCGATGGCGATCTGGGCGGCGTTCCACCCGGAGACGCCACCGCCGATGACCACGGCCCGCGCGGCGGCCACACCCGGCACCCCGGCGGGCAGCACGCCGCGGCCGCCGGCCGAGCGCATCAGGTGGTACGCGCCGACCTGCGGCGCGATCCGGCCCGCGACCTCGGACATCGGCGCGAGCAGCGGCAGGGCGCGGTTCGCGGTCTCGACGGTCTCGTAGGCGATGGCGGTGGTGCCGGACTCCAGCAGCGCGTCCGTGCAGGCCCGGGAGGCGGCCAGATGCAGATAGGTGAAGAGCGTCTGGCCCTTGCGCATCCGGTGGTATTCCTCCGCGACGGGCTCCTTGACCTTCAGCAGCAGGTCGGCGGTGGCCCAGACCTCGTCGGCGGTGCCGAGGATGCGCGCACCGGCGGCGGTGTACTCCTCGTCCGTGATGGAGGACCCGAGGCCCGCACTCTGCTCCACGACGACCTCATGGCCGCCTCGGACCAGCTCGTGCACACCGGCAGGGGTGATGGCCACACGGAACTCGTTGTTCTTGACCTCGCGGGGGATACCGACCTTCACGTCGATCACGGTCCTTGAATGGGGGGGAAGGAAAATATCGTACATATCGCCATAGCCGATCACGGGTCGATGCACCATCGACCATAGACAGGCAAACCGGAACGCGTCCGCATGCCGGAGACGACCGCAGCAATCGCGGTACCGCCAGTCTAATGAAGGACGTCGCGCTGTCTAGCCTTGCAATGCATCAATCTTTTGGAAGACCACTACTGATTTCGTAGGTCAGCCGGGTTTCCGTCACCACTCCGAGGTGACGGACCCGTGTCCTGCGCCCCCGCCGTGGCGGCCTTACGGGCGGCACGGCGCAGCGACCGCGCCACCGCCGGATCCCCGCCGAGCCGGTCCATCGCGTCCGCCGCATGGTCCGCCAGATCGGCGTGCAGCCCGGTGTCACCGCAGGTCCGGGCGGCCGCGGCGGCCTCCGCCCAGGTGCGCAGCGCCTC
>NZ_JAHLEM010001093.1 GCF_018883605.1 Streptomyces niphimycinicus
GGCGAGGCGTCCATCAGCCCCACCGCCATACCGGCCCACTGCGACCCCTGCCCCGGGAACACGAACGCCGTCCGGCCACCGACGACCGAGCCCTGTGCGACGCCCGCCGCCATACCGCCCTCGGCCAGGGCGGTGAGCCCGGCCAGCAGGTCGGCACGGTCGTGGCCGCGCACCACGGCGCGGTGGTCGAGCTGGGCCCGGGTGGTGGTCAGCGAGAGGCCCACGTCGACCGGGCCAAGCCCGGGGTCGGCCTCGAGGTGCGCCAGCAGCCGCTGCGCCTGGGCGCGCAGCGCCGCCGCGCTCTTGCCGGACACCGCCCACGGCACCACGTCCAGCCGCTTGGCCGACGGGGCCGGTCGCTCGGTGACTTCCTCGGCCTCCTCGGTCTCCTCGGCGGGGGCCTGCTCCAGGATGGTGTGCGCGTTGGTGCCGCTGAAGCCGAAGGAG
>NZ_JAHLEM010001094.1 GCF_018883605.1 Streptomyces niphimycinicus
ACCACGTCCAGCCGCTTGGCCGACGGGGCCGGTCGCTCGGTGACTTCCTCGGCCTCCTCGGTCTCCTCGGCGGGGGCCTGCTCCAGGATGGTGTGCGCGTTGGTGCCGCTGAAGCCGAAGGAGGACACGGCGGCCCGGCGCGGGTGGTCGGTCTCCGGCCAGGGGGTGGTCTCGGCGAGCAGCGACACCGCGCCCGCCGACCAGTCGACATGCGGGGTCGGCTCGTCGATGTGCAGGGTCCGGGGCAGGACGCCATGGCGGATGGCCATGACCATCTTGATGATTCCGGCGACTCCGGCCGCGGCCTGGGTGTGCCCGATGTTGGACTTGATCGAGCCGAGCAGCAGCGGCTGGTCCTCGGTGTGCTCCTGGCCGTAGGTGGCGAGCAGCGCCTGCGCCTCGATCGGGTCGCCCAGCGTCGTACCGGTGCCGTGTGCTTCGACGGCGTCGACATCGGCGGCGGAGAGGCGGCCGTTGGTGAGCGCCTGGTGGATGACGCGCTGCTGGGACGGGCCGTTGGGCGCGGTCAGACCGTTGGAGGCGCCGTCCTGGTTGATGGCGCTGCCGCGCACGATCGCCAGCACCGGATGGCCGTTCTTGCGGGCGTCCGACAGCCGCTCGACCAGCAGCATGCCCACGCCTTCGCCCCAGCCGGTGCCGTCCGCGGCGGCGGCGAACGGCTTGCAGCGGCCGTCGGCGGCGAGCCCGCGCTGCCGACTGAACTCGGTGAACGTCGACGGGGTGGCCATCACCGTGACACCGCCCGCGAGCGCGAGCGAGCATTCGCCGCTGCGCAGCGCCTGGACCGCCATGTGCAGGGTGACCAGCGACGACGAGCACGCCGTGTCGACGGTGACCGCCGGGCCTTCGAGGCCGAAGGTGTACGACACCCGGCCCGAGGCGATGGAGCCGGAGCTTCCGGTGCCGAGGAAGCCCTCGACGCCCTCCGGCACGGAGTCGAGCCGCGAGGTGTAGTCGTGGTACATCACGCCCGCGAAGACGCCGGTCCGGCTGCCGCGCAGCCCGGTCGGGTCGACCCCGGCCCGCTCGAACGCCTCCCAGGACGTCTCCAGCAGCAGCCGCTGCTGCGGGTCCATCGCCATGGCCTCGCGCGGCGAGATCCCGAAGAGCGTGGGGTCGAAGCCGCCCGCGTCGTAAAGGAATCCGCCCTCGTTCACATAGCTGGCGCCCGCCTGGTCGGGGTCGGCGTCATAGAGCGACTCGATGTCCCAGCCGCGGTCCGTGGGGAAGCCGGAGATCGCGTCCTCGCCGCCCAGGACGAGCCGCCACAGCTCCTCGGGGGTGCGGACACCGCCCGGGTAGCGGCAGCTCATCGCGACGATCGCGATCGGCTCCTGGTGCCGCTCCTCGACCTCGCGAAGCTGTCGGCGGGCCTGACGCAGGTCGGCGGTGGCCCGCTTGAGGTAATCCCGGAGCTTGTCCTCGTTATTCACCATTGCGTCGGCTCCTTGCGAAGAGGGAGGGGGTGCTCATGTGTTCAGAACGCTCCCGTTCAGGAGGAGCCGAGTTCGTCGTCGAGCAGGTCGAATAGCTCATCGTCGGTCGCGGATTCGAGGTCGTGGTCGTCGGTGTCGCCGTCCGCGGTCGCTTCCTGGGCGTCGTTCCACTTCGCCAGGAGCGCCTGGAGGCGCATGGTGATCCTGGAGCGGGTGACGCTGTCGTCGGCGGCCACCGCCAGGGCGGCTTCCAGGCGGTCGAGTTCGCCGAACACCGACGGGCCGCCGCCGTCCCCGTGCGGGAGTTCCGCGCGCAGATGGTCGGTCAGGGCGTCGGGGGTCGGATAGTCGAAGATCAGCGTGGCGGGCAGCCGGAGTCCGGTGGCCGCGCCGAGCCGGTTGCGGAGTTCGACGGCGGTGAGCGAGTCGAAGCCCAGCTCCTTGAAGGCCGCGCCGGGTTCGATCGCCGCCGCGCTGCCGTAGCCGAGCACGGTGGCCACCTGGCCGCAGACCAGGTTGAGCAGGAAGCGGTCCCGTTCGGCCGCGGACATGCCCGCGAGCCGCTCGGCGAGGCCCGCCGCCTCGTCCGCCGCCCCGCCGCCACCGGCCGCGGCCCGCCGTACGGGGGTACGGATCAGCCCGCGCAGCAGCGGGGCGACCCCGGCCGTGGACTGGGCGCGCAGGGCGGCGATGTCCAGGGCGGCGGGGATCAGCACCGCGTGTCCGGCGAGCCCGGACACGTCGAACAGGGCCAGGCCCTCGGCGTTGCTCAGCGCGCCCATGCTGCCGCGGCTCATCCGCTGCCGGTCGGCGTCGGCGAGGGTCGCGGCCATGCCGCCGTCGTCCTCCCACAGGCCGAAGGCCAGGGAGGTGGCGGGCAGGCCCTGGGCGCGGCGGTGCTGGGCGAGGGCGTCCAGGAAGGTGTTGGCCGCCGCGTAGTTGCCCTGCCCCGGGTTGCCGAAGACGCCGGCCGCCGAGGAGAACAGGACGAACGCGGAGAGGTCGCTGTCGCCGGTCAGCTCGTGGAGGTTCCACGCCGCGTCCACCTTGGGCCGCAGCACCCGCTCGACACGCTCCGGGGTGAGGGATTCGATGATCCCGTCGTCCAGGACGCCCGCCGCGTGGATCACGGCGGTGAGGGGGTGGTCGGCGGGGATGTCCGCCAGGAGGACGGCGAGCGCGTCCCGGTCGGCCGCGTCGCACGCCGCCCAGGTGACCTCGGCGCCCAACGCGCCCAGCTCGGCG
>NZ_JAHLEM010001095.1 GCF_018883605.1 Streptomyces niphimycinicus
CCGCAGCACCCGCTCGACACGCTCCGGGGTGAGGGATTCGATGATCCCGTCGTCCAGGACGCCCGCCGCGTGGATCACGGCGGTGAGGGGGTGGTCGGCGGGGATGTCCGCCAGGAGGACGGCGAGCGCGTCCCGGTCGGCCGCGTCGCACGCCGCCCAGGTGACCTCGGCGCCCAACGCGCCCAGCTCGGCGGCCAGTTCGGCGGCG
>NZ_JAHLEM010001096.1 GCF_018883605.1 Streptomyces niphimycinicus
GGTCCGGCCGCCCCGGAGGCCGCGCGGGCCACGGCGGCCAGCGCCTGCTTGCTCAGCCGCGGCATACGGCCCCCGGGGTGCCCGGGGCGCAGCTCGTACGAGGCCGCCTCGCCGATCAGCCGCCGCCGCTCGTCGTTGTACGGTCCGGAGAGCAGCTCCGCCAGCGGCACATCCGCGGCGTCCCCGTACCACGCCTCGCGGTCGGCCATGGCCAGCTTGCCGCCCTCGATCAGGGTGTGCAGAAGGTCGGGCGTGCCCAGGTCGTCCGCGGTCAGCCCGTCCGGCAGCAGGGCGAGTTGCTGGAGCAGCACCGGCCCCTGGCTCCAGGGCCCGGCCTTGCACACGGTCCAGCCGTTCCAGGAGTGGCTGACCGGCGCCTCGTACGTGGCCTCGAAGGCGGCCAGATCGTCCCCGGTGAGCGTCCCGGCGTGGCGCTGCCCGGACGAGTCCATCGTGGGCCGGGCCGCCGCGTCCGCCAGCTCCCGCGCGATGAAGCCCTCGCGCCAGACCCGGCGGGCCGCCTCGATCTGTGTCTCGCGCCCCGGCCCCGCCCCCTCCGCCTCGGCGATCAGCCGCCGCCAGGTGGCGGCCAGCGCGGGGTTGGTGAGCAGCCGCCCGGCGGCGGGGGACTCCCCGTCCGGCAGATACAGCTCGGCCGAGGCCGTCCACTCGGTCTCGAACAGCTCCCGTACCGCCTCGACCGTCTCCCCGATCCGCTCGACCGCGGGATGGCCGTGCTCGGCGTAGCCGATCGCGTACCGCAGCACCTCGGCGAGCCGCTTGGTCCCGTGGTCGCGCAGCAGCACCATCCAGGCGTCGAACGCACCGGGCACCGCCGCCGCGAGCGGGCCGGTGCCCGGGACGAGGTCGAGGCCGAGCGCCGTGTAGTGGTCGATGGTGGCCCCGGCGGGGGCCGGGCCCTGGCCGCACAGCACGGTGGGTTCGCCGCCCGCCGGGGCGAGGATGATCGGCACCTCACCAGCGGGCCCGTTCAGATGCGGCTCGACCACATGCAGGACGAACCCGGCGGCCACGGCCGCGTCGAAGGCGTTGCCGCCGTCCTCCAGGACGGCCATGGCGGACTGCGAGGCGAGCCAGTGGGTGGAGGACACCATGCCATGGGTGCCCTGGAGGGTGGGCCGGGTGGTGAACATGCGGCGGGCTCCTGATCTCGTACGGGGGTGCGGGGTGCGGGGTGCGGGGTGCGGGGGCGGGTGTGCGGGCGGATCTCAGGGGCTGAGGTGTCCTCAGGGGGCCGAGGCGTCCGGCGCCGTTCCGTCGTCCGCCACCAGATGGCAGGAGACCTGCCGACCGCCACCGCCCGCAAGTCCGCGCAGTCCGCGCAGTCCGCGCAGCGCGGGCGGCTCGGTGCGGCAGCGGTCGACGGCGAGCGGACAGCGGGTGTGGAAGCGGCAGCCCGGGGGCGGATCCAG
>NZ_JAHLEM010001097.1 GCF_018883605.1 Streptomyces niphimycinicus
GTCCTCAGGGGGCCGAGGCGTCCGGCGCCGTTCCGTCGTCCGCCACCAGATGGCAGGAGACCTGCCGACCGCCACCGCCCGCAAGTCCGCGCAGTCCGCGCAGTCCGCGCAGCGCGGGCGGCTCGGTGCGGCAGCGGTCGACGGCGAGCGGACAGCGGGTGTGGAAGCGGCAGCCCGGGGGCGGATCCAGCGGGCTGGGCAGCTCCCCGCTGAGCACGATCCGGGCGCGCGACCGCTGCGCGTCCGGGTCCGGCACCGGCGCCGCGGACAGCAGTGCCTGGATGTACGGATGCTTGGGGTCGGCGAACAGCTCGGCGGCCGGGGCCTGTTCCACCAACTGCCCCAGGTACATCACCGCGATCCGGTCGGCCAGATACTCGACCGCGGCCAGGTCATGGGTGATGAACAGACAGCCGAAGCGCCGCTCCCGCTGGAGATCCGCCAGCAGATTGAGCACGGACGCCTGAACGGAGACGTCCAGCGCCGACGTCGGCTCGTCGGCCACCAGCAACTGCGGATCGACCGACAGCGCGCGGGCGATCGAGACCCGCTGCCGCTGCCCGCCGGAGAGCTCATGGGGCCGCCGCCGCGCCAGTTCGGGCCGCAGCCCCACCTGGGCCGGCAGCGCGGCGACCCGGTCGCGCAGGGCGTCGCCGGACGCCAGGCGGTGCAGCCGCAGCGGCTGGGCGACGATGGCACCCACGGTCATCCGGGGGTCGAGCGAGGACGACGGGTCCTGGAAGACCAGGTGGAAGTCCTTGCGCAGCGGACGCAGCGCCCGCCTCGACAGCCGGGTCACCTCGCGGCCGTTGATCGTCACGCTGCCCGCGGTCGGCCGGTCCAGCCGTACGGCGCACCGCCCCACCGTCGACTTAGCTGATCCTGAGCGGAGAGCTGCCGCCCGGTTCCCGCGTCAACCCGGAGCGGGAGCTCGCGGAGAGCCTCGGCGTCTCCCGGGGCTCGGTCCGCGAGGCGCTGCGCGCCCTCGCCTCCCGCGGACTGGTCGCCCGGCGCCCCGGCTCCGGCACCGTCGTACTCGACCCCGGGGCCACCCCGCGCGGCGACATCCTCGCCTCGGGGCTCGACGCCACGGCGGAGCTGTTGCAGGTCATGGAGGTGCGTGCGGGTATCGAACCGTCGGTGACCGCGCGCGCCGCCCGGCGAGCCACCCCCGCCGACATCGTCCAACTCCACGCCCTGCTGGACGCGATGCGACGGGAGCCCACGCGGCACGAGTTCACCGACCTGGACCGCACCTTCCACCGCGCCATCGCCCAGTACACCCGCAACCCCCTGCTGCTGCGGCTGCTGGACCGGGTCTACGAGATCGGCGAGCCGGGGCGGCGCGAGACCTCACTGTCCGCCGCGCGCCGGCGCGCCACGATCGAGGAGCACCAGGCCATCCTGCGGGCGATCGAGGCCCGTGACCCGGAGGCGGCCCGTGCCGCCTCCGAGACGCATCTGGACTCGGTGCTGCACCGGATCGAGGAGCAGCGGCGGCGTACGGAGGCGCGGGGTGGGGGTGTCGAGGCGGGCGACGGGGGTGTTGAGGCGGGCGGGAGGTGAGCCCGGCCGTTCCGTACTGGCCCTAGGGACGGACGTACTGGCCCTAGGGACGGACGTACCGGCGCTAGGGCCGGACGTACCGGTCGGGCTTCCCCTGCGGCCAGTTGATGGTGAGGCTCTGGCCGTCGCCGCTGACCACCGCGGTGCCGCCGGAGATGGTCTCGCCCTGGCAGGTCATGGCGACGGCCATGCTCGCGCTGATCGTCCCGGGGCAGGACTTGCCCTGGTATCCCACGGTCAAGGAGCCCCCGGTCACGGTCATGACCAGCGCTTTGCCGTTCGGATCGCGCACCTCGGAGTACCACGTGCCCTGCACGCTCGCCGGGGCCCCCGCGCGGGTGGGCGCGGGGGCCTGCGTCTTCGGGGCCGTGCGGCGGGGCGCCGGGGGGACGCTGTCG
>NZ_JAHLEM010001098.1 GCF_018883605.1 Streptomyces niphimycinicus
CGGGTGGCGGCGGAGCGCCGGGCGGTGGCGGAGCGGGCGGGCGCTCCTGGCGCAGCCCGGTCGGGTAGAGCAGCAGATGCCCGGCGAGCAGCGCCAGGTCGAGGGCGATGGCCCGGAGCTGCCGGATCTGTACGAGGCCCATGGCGGCCGACCTCCCGCAATGCGGCGCACAGGAGGCGGCTGGAGGCTCCCCCCGCATGCCCTCATGGGCAGCCGGTCGCTTCGGGCGTGCCTTGGCCGTGGTCATGAGCCCCGGTCATCAGGCCGGGGCAGGGCGCCGGTCAGGGCGCTTGGTCAGGGCGACTTCGGCCGTGCGGTGGCCCGATGCCCTCCGGCACCGCACGGGGAAGGCGCGCTGTGACCGCATGACGCAGGACCGCCCGTCGCACCGCGGCGCCATGCGGCCCTCGACGGCGCTGCGCGGTGCGACGGTCCCCGCTGCGGCTCCCCTGGTGTGGCCGGCCCGAAGCGTATGCGGCGTCCGCGCGGTGGATGCGCGGCGTGCGCGGATGCGGATGCGGGTACGGGTGCGGCCTTCGGTGAACGTGTCCCACGTGTGATTTCCCCCTCGCGGCGCGGCGCGAAACTGCCGGGTAGGGGATGCTGGAGATAACGTTCGTTCACGTCCGTGCGGGCGATGGCTCGAAGGGCTTGAAGGGCTTGGAGGCTGCGATGGGTGTGACCGGTCCGATCCGTGTGGTGGTGGCCAAGCCGGGGCTGGACGGCCATGACCGTGGGGCGAAGGTGATCGCGCGGGCGCTGCGCGACGCGGGCATGGAGGTCATCTACACCGGTCTCCACCAGACGCCCGAGCAGATCGTCGACACCGCGATCCAGGAGGACGCCGACGCGATCGGGCTGTCCATCCTGTCCGGTGCCCATATGACCCTCTTCGTCAAGGTGCTGGAGCTGCTGCGGGAGCGCGAGGCGGCGGACATCAAGGTCTTCGGCGGCGGGATCATCCCCGAAGCGGACATCCGCCCGCTCAAGGAGCAGGGCGTCGCGGAGATCTTCACCCCGGGCGCGACGACGACCTCCATCGTGGAGTGGGTACGCGAAAACGTCCGCCCGGTAGCCGCCTGACCTGCCCGTTCGATACGAGGCGCATGGCGCTGGGCTTCTACGGTGCCGGGCCGTTCCGCGTCGCCCGTACGACGCCACGATGTGCCCGGCGGCGCCTGGCCCGTGGGCGTGAACGTCCGTCCCGCAACCCGCAACCCGCAACCCGCAACCCGCAACCCGCAACCCGCAGCCTGATGCCCGGGCCCGCAGCCCGCAGCCTGACGCCCGGGCCCGAGTCCAAAGCTGACGCCCCGGGCCCGGGTCCAAGGCTGACGCCCCAGGCCCGCCTCCGTGCCTGACGCCCGGGCCCGGGTCCAAGGCTGACGCCCGGGCCGCTCCGCAGCCTGACGCCCGCGGGCCCGAGTCCGACGCTGACGCCTGCACTCACCCTGGAGCTTGACGCCCAGGCCCGGCTTCGGGGCTGATGCCTGAGCCCGCCCTGGAATCCGCCCGGGCCCGGAATCCGCCCGGGCCCGGAATCCGCCCGGGCCCGGAATCCGCCCGGGCCCGGAGTTCGACCGGCCCGGAGTCCGATGGGAGGCGCCGGAGCCCGGCTGGATCCCTGGACACACCCGGATCCCGGAGCGCCTCCGGCCAGGGCGTGCACGCGGGTCACGGAGCATTACGGGCTCGGGCACGGCAGGGCCCTTGCGCACGGCCG
>NZ_JAHLEM010001099.1 GCF_018883605.1 Streptomyces niphimycinicus
GTTCGACCGGCCCGGAGTCCGATGGGAGGCGCCGGAGCCCGGCTGGATCCCTGGACACACCCGGATCCCGGAGCGCCTCCGGCCAGGGCGTGCACGCGGGTCACGGAGCATTACGGGCTCGGGCACGGCAGGGCCCTTGCGCACGGCCGGAGGTCAGCGCATCCGCGGGCCCCCGGGCCCGCTTCGCGGGTTACGCCGGTTCGAGTTCGGCTTGCATGGCCGCCCTCAGCCTGAGCGTGCCCACCAGCCGCTGGAATGCCTCTGCCCAGTAGCCCCCGGCGCCCGGCGCCGCACCCTCCGACTCGTCCGGTATCGCCGTCAGCACCTCGAGCCGATCCGCCTGGGCCGGGTCCAGGCAGCGCTCGGCCAGGCCCATGACGCCGCTGAAGCTCCAGGGGTAGCTGCCCGCGTCCCGTGCGATGTCCAGTGCGTCGACGACGGCCCGGCCCAGCGGCTCGGCCCAGGGCACCGTGCACACCCCGAGCAGCCGGAAGGCGTCGGACAGGCCGTGGGACGCGATGAACTCGGCCACCCACTCCGCCCGCTCCCGGGCGGGCAGCGCGGACAGCAGTTTCGCCGGGTCCCGCCAGGCGGCGGGGGCCGCCTCCCCGGCGGTGACGGGCGCCACCGCCGGGGTGCCGAGCAGCGCGCGGCACCACTCCGCACTGCGCTGCCGCACCGCGGCCCGGCACCAGGCCGCGTGCAGATCCGCCTGCCAGCCGTCCGCGACGGGCAGCGCCACGATCTCGCTGATGCCGCGTCCGCCGAACCACGCGCTCCAGCGGTCCAGCGGGGTCGCCTCCACCAACTGGCCCAGCCACCAGGACCGTTCCCCCCGGCCGGAGGGCGGCTTGGGCACGATGCCGTCGCGCTGCATTCCGCTGTCGCATTCGTCCGGCGGCCGGACGGTTATCCATTCGGCGGCGATCGATTTGTCAGTGGTCAGCCCGCCGGTGGCCGGTTCACCGCCGGTGGTCGGCTCACCGTCGGGCACCTCGTCGGTGGTCAGCGTCACGCAGCCCCGTGACCGCTCGGCCATGCGCGCGGCGAGCGCGGAGCCGGGGAGCGCGGAGAGCAACTCGGCGGCGGTCGCCCGGACGTTCCGGCTGCGGTCGGACAGCGCCTGTTCGAGGAACGGCTCATCGGACGGGGAGAGATCATCGCGAAGTGAGTCCAGGAACATCAGCCGGTCCTCGGCCCGCTCGGTCGACCAGGTGCCGCTGAGCAGGGCCAGCCCCGCCGCCGGGTCGCGGTGGCGCGCCGCCGCCAGCAGGGACACCCGCTCGGCGAACAACCCCTCCTCCCACAGCCGCTGTTCATCGTCCGGGCCGGTGGCCGCCCCGGACGGCTCCGGGAGCGCCGTGGGAGCCCGGCCCGCCGTGCCCCGCAGCGCGAACTTCCAGTCCGGGTTGAGCCGGGCCAGCCACAGTGCGCGCGGCCCGCCGAGCGTCAGTGCCTCGGGCCGCAGATCGGTGCGGGCACGGGCCGCGTCGAGAAGGGCCGGGAGCAGTGCGTCGGGCACGCGATAGCCGTGGTGATTGGCCAGGGCGAGCCACTGCGGCAGCAGCTCGGCGAGGTCGGGCGCGGAGCGCGGACCGCCGCGCCCCGGTGCCGAGCGGTCGGCGAGCAGCATCGCCAGCCTGCTGCGGGCGGCCGCGGGCAGCG
>NZ_JAHLEM010000011.1 GCF_018883605.1 Streptomyces niphimycinicus
CGGTACGGAGACCCGGCCGGCCGTACCCTTCGGGGCCCGGACGGTGAGGACGAACGAGTCGTCCCCCGCTCCGCGCCGCCACCGTACGGAAATCGAGCCAGCCGGCACCGGCACGTCGCCCTGCGCCCAGTCCAGGTCCACCGGATCGGGCTCCACCGCCCACCTGCGATAGCCGTCACCAAGTGGCCGGATGCCGAGCACGTCCATCGACAGCGCGGGCACCGCGGTGCTCCAGGCGTGGGCCATACCGACATGCCCGCCCCAGGTCACCGACGTGCCGGGCCGCGGGACGGCCGGCTCCCCGTCGGCGCCGACCTCCTCCCAAGGTGTTCCGGGACCCTTGCGGATCATGTGGCCCCATGCGGTGCGGATCAGGCGGAGCGCTCCGGCGCCGTCGCCGTAGCGGAACCGGCCAAGGCTCTCCTGGGCCATCACATACGGGGAGATGTACCGCGTCATGTACGGGTTGTCGGTGTGCCGGGTGGTGAGCGTGCCGTACGGACCGCTGAGTCGGGTGTCCAGATACGCGATGGCACGGCGGGCCCGCTCGCGGTCGAGCACCCCGAAGGCGAGGGCGGCGGCGTTCGCGTCGGCGGTGTGGTCGCGGCGCGGGTCGTCGGTGTTGAGCGTCATGGCCCCGGCCGCCGGGTCCCACATCCTGGTGAGGAGCGCGGCCCGGACCCGGTCCGCCCGGCGGTCGAGCGCCGCCGCGGCGTCCCGATCGCCCGCCACGGACCGCGTCAGCCGGGCCAAGGAGCGCAGGGCCGCGTAGTACGCGGCGTTGGTGGTGGCGTCGATGCCCGCTGCCCGGTCCGGGGTGTGCCAGTTCTGGGCGGCCAGCCCGTCGTAGTCGGCGGTCCGGAACAGCCCGCCGTCCGTGTCCGAGGCGCGTTCACCGAAGAAGCGCAGGGCGCGGCGCGCGACGGGCAGCAACGATTTCACGAAGGCGCTGTCCCCGGTGAAGCGCAGGTAGTCGGCCACGCTGACGACCCACAGGAGAGTGAAGCTGTCGAGCCTGACCTTTCCGGCCTGGCCCGGTGGTTCGAACCCGGCCGGCGATCCGTCCGGCGGACCGGGGTTGCCGGGCTCGCACGGCACGTCGATCAGGCTGGTCGCCGGAAGCGTGCCGTCGGGCCGCTGCTGGCAGGCGAACAGGTTGAGGGTGTCGCGCAGTACGCGGCGGTACGCACCGCCCTGCTGGTACGCGGCCAGGGCCACCAACTGGACGTCGCCCGCGTAGACGGTTCGGTCCCGTTTGGGGCCGTCCATGACGACCCAGGGCCGCGCCCGCCCCGCGGCGGTACGGCGCCCACGCGCGGTTGACAGGTCCAGGCCGTACGCGCTCGCGTACCAGGCCCGGTTGAGCACCGGGTCGCTGGAGAGGAAGTGCCCGTCGTACGCGCCGGGGAAGGTGGTCTGCCGCACCCGCACGAAGTCCAGGGTGAGCGAGCCGGGCCCGTCCAGCGTGATCGCGATGTACCGCTGGGAGCCGCGCAGACCGGGGCTGCGCAGCACGGTGGACGTGCTCGGCGGGGCGTAGACATCCGCCCGTCCGTCGGGATCGTCGTCGGTGCCCAGGGACCGGCCCTGGTGGAAGAAGCCGCCGGGATCGGGATCGGCGTCCCCGTCCGGGGTGAGGTACCGGCGTGCCTCCGCGTACGACGCTCTGACCGGCGCGCCCGACGCCCGCCGGACCCCCAACTCGACGTACCCTCCGGCCAGTACGCCGAGGTCGATCACCAGTCGCGCGCCCCGTGGCGCGGTCGTGGTGAGAGTCGCCGCCGCGCCGCCCTCCCGTAACACCCCGTCGGCGCCGGTGACCGTGCCTCCGTCTCCCTCCACCGTCACCGATTCGGGCCGTACGAACGTGCCGGGGACGTTGTGCACCTGCTGCCGCCAGGCCGGGTCCAGGACCACCGGCTCCCGGGACAGGGCCACCGCCCGGTCCTGGGGCCCGGCGGCGAGAGTCCCGGAGAGGGTCGCGGCGAGGCAGACGAGGACCACCGTCGAACGCGTCATTCGGTTCGTTTTCATTGTCTATGCTGTACGCATACGCTGAGTGATGGTCAATGTCAGGCGGGGTGACGGCGGATGGAATCCGGCCACGACCAGGACACGAGCGCCGTGCGCGGACTGGAACTGCTCTGGGGCCTGGGTGAGCGACCGAAGCGGGGCCGCCGCCCCGCCTTCACCCTGGAGCGGATCGTGCGCACCGCCGTCGGGATGGCCGACGCCGAAGGACTGGCCGCCGTGTCCATGCGCCGGATCGCCGAACGGCTCGGCTGCACCACGATGTCGCTCTACCGGTATGTGCCCGGCAAGGCCGAGCTGCTCGACCTCATGACGGACACGGTGATGGGCGAAGTCCCCCTGGCCGACGCCGCCCCCGGTGACTGGCGGACCAGGCTGGAGCTGTCCGCCCGCGCCGACTGGGGCCTCTACCACCGGCACCCCTGGATCCTGCGCCTCCCGGCCGGGCGTCCCGCCCTGGGCCCCAACGGCTTCGCCTGGTACGAGTCCGTCCTGCGGGTGCTCACCGCCACCGGCCTGCCCCCGACGGCGCTGGCCAACGTGTTCGACCTGCTCGACGCCTACGTTCGCGGCGCGGCCCGCGACTCCCTCGACGCGGCCGCCGTCGAGCGGCACTCCGGCGTCACCGACGAACAGTGGAGGGCCGCCCGCGCCCACTTCTGGGACGCCATCTTCGTCCCCGCCCACTACCCCGTGCTGGCGAGCCTCCGCGCCGCCGGTGCTCTCCACCACCCCCGCGACCGCGGCTTCGAATTCGGCCTCCAGCGCGTGCTCGACAGCATCGAGACGTTCGTCCGGAACCAGCCCCAACGCCATGACGAAACGTCAAAGCGTTACGAAACCCCCTGTCCGCAGTGCGGTAACCCCGCTCCCGGCCCCGCTCCCAGCGGCCGCCCACGCACCTACTGCTCCGACGCCTGCCGCCAAAGCGCCTACCGAGCCCGCCGCACCCGTCGCCTCACATAGCCCTGGCCGAGTGACCAGTTCACCAACGGCCAGGAGATTGCGGACTGTCACCAGGCCCCGCGCAGACGACCCGGACAGCGGCTTCCCGGACAGGCAACGGACGTCAGGCACCACTCGGCTGGATCATCTTCCGGCCGGCGGTGGCTCCTCCGTCCACGGCGACCGACGCTCCCGTCATATACGGAAAGTCGTCGGAGGCCAGTCCGAGCACCGCGTGCGCGATCTCCTCGGCCTCGGCCATCCGCTCGAGACCGTCGATGTTCAGTGGCCCGAACGCCTGCTTGTACTTCGCCCAGTCCGCGCCCGGGATGTTCGGCGGGCGGACGAAGGGGGTGTCGGTGGTGCCGGGCAGCAGAGCGTTGATTCTGATTCCCTTGGGCCCGTAGGCGAGCGCTGCTGCCTTCACGATGCCCTGCACCGCCCGCTTGCTCGCGGAGTAGGCGGCACCGTTCGGCCGCGCCTGTTCGGCCGCCGACGACGAGGTGCAGATGATGACGCCGCCTGCCGCCCTGAGCATGTGCGGGATCTCGTACTTGATCGCCAGGAACACGCCTCGGGCATTGGTGGCCTGGACGTCATCCCACTCCTCGACGCTCATCTCATGGGGCAGCTTTCCGCTGCCGATGCCGGCGTTGTTGAAGGCCACGTCGATGCTGCCGTAGCGGCTCGCCACCCGGTTCACGAAACTCTCCACCTGGGCGGCTACCCGCACATCAGCCTGGATGTAGCCGGCTTCGCCGCCCGCGTCCCGGATCTCCCGTTCCACCCGGCGCCCCAAATCGGCTCGCCTGCCGCAGAATCCGACCCGGGCGCCCGCCGCGGCGAACGCCTTCGCCGTCGCCCTGCCGATACCCGAGGTGGCACCGGTGGCCCCGGGCCCTTCCGGACACGGGCTGACCGGCATGCGCGAACGTGTGGACCTGCTCGGCGGCCGACTCGATGCGGGACCCACGGCCGGGGGCTGGCGGCTCACGGCCCAACTGCCCGCCATCGCAACCAGCTTGGAGCCCCAGCCGTGATCCGCGTCCTCGTCGTCGATGACCAGCAGCTTGTCCGCATGGGTCTGCGCATGCTCTTCGAACAGGCTGAGGACATCGAGATCCTGGGCGAGGCAGACAACGGTGCGGAGGCGGTACGACTGGCTGAACGCCTCACTCCGGACGTCGTCCTCATGGACCTGAGAATGCCCGGCATGGACGGCATCACGGCCACCCGCCGGATCCTGGCCGCCCGCCCCGCTGCCCGGGTCGTCGCCCTCACCACGTTCGACGACGACGATCACCTGTATCCGGTGCTCGGCGCCGGAGCTTGTGGTTTCCTCGTCAAGGACACCCCACCCGCCGAACTCCTCAACGCCGTACGCCGGGCCGCTGACGGGGAGGCGCCCTTCAGCCGGGACACCCTGGACCGCATTGTCGCCCAAGCGGTCCACACCCGCACCGGCTCCGGCACCGGACCGGATATCCCGGCGCCGGCCATCACCCCGCGCGAGCGGGAGGTGCTCGGCCTGCTCGGCGTGGGCCTGTCCAACAAGGAGATCGCCGACCGGCTGCACCTGGGGGTCACCACGGTGAAGACACATGTGGCGAGCCTGATGACGAAGACGGGCCGAGACAACCGCATCCGCCTCGCCGTCCTCGCCGTCCGGGCCGGCATCACTCCGGACTGACCCTTTCGCGAACCCGGTCCGCACCGCGTACTCGACCCACTGAGAGAGCGAAACCGCTTGAAACGGGCGTGGTTCACGCAGGATCTACCATTGCTTCTTCCCGGTTCGCGGCCTTGTGAAGGGGCTTTGCGGCTTCGGCGAGTCCTGTCAGCAGGCGTGGCGGAGGCCGAGGGCGAAGCCGGGAAATCATGGAGGCGAGTGTTGACAGATGATGATTGTCGCTCGAACATGAGCAGAAATCGTCAATATTTTGCAGTGCAGCCACACGACATCATGCCCGCCCGCAGGAGGACGTGAGTGCGCACCCGCCCGCGCAGTACGCGCAAAGCCCGTAAACTTGTCATGTTCCCGGCCGCTGCTCTCGCCCTGACGCTCATGCCGTCCGTGGCCGGTCCACTCGCCGCACCGGCGCAGGCGGACCCCGCCGCCCGGGCGAGGGTGACCGAAGGCCCAGGTGTTCTCGCCGTGTCCGTGGCGGCCACCAGGAAGGCCCCCGGCTACACCGTCGACATCGCCACCGATGAGCTCGCCCTCACCACAAAGCGCGCCGGTGAAGTCGCGCTCGGCACCGCGCGCGGTGACACGGGGGGCCTGCGCTTCCGGTCCGCGGGTCACTGGCAGCACGCGACCGAGGTCACCGACTGGAGATGGCAGGACGGCGTCCTCACCCTCACCGCGGACACCACACTCGACGGCGCCACCGTCACGGCGCGGCTGACGCCCACCGCGGACCGCTACCAGCTCGACTGGGATGTCGAGGGCGGCAGCCCCGACCAACTCGGCCTCGCCTACGACCTGTCATCGGGCGGCCACTGGTACGGCCACGGCGAGGCGGAGACCCCGCAGGGCGGCCCCGGTGTCAACCAGCCCTGGCCGCTCGACACCGGCGAGGTCGACCATGAAACCTTCGGCCCGGCCTCGTACGACATGATCGACCCGTTCTGGTACACCTCCAAGTCCACCGGCCTCCATGTCGACACCGGGGACGTCATGGACGTGGCGCTCAACAAGGGCGGGGACGGCCTCGGCACCTTCACCGTCGAATCGCCCGACACCTACAAGGCCACCGTGTTCGTCGAGTCGACCCCGCTGGAGGTCTACCGCGACTACATCGGCATCGTCGGCAAGCCGAGCAAGAGCGATGCCACCTACGAGCAGTACGCCAAGCCGCTGTGGAATTCGTGGGCGCAGTTCTACACCAAGATCGACCAGGAGAAACTGCTCGACTACGCCACCGATCTCCACGACAACGGCCTTGACGGGCACACCATCCAGCTCGACGACAAGTGGGAGTCGAACTACGGCAATCTGACCTGGGACCCCACGACCTTCCCCGACCCCAAGGGCATGTCCGACAAGATCCACGACATGGGGTTCGACTTCGGCCTCTGGGTCACTCTGTGGATCAACCTGGACTCCGCCAACTACCAGTACGCGGCCGACCACGGCTATCTGCTCATGGACGCCAAGGACACGAGCAAGCCGTGCGAAGTGACCTGGTGGAACGGTCGGGCCGGGATCATCGACCTGGCGAACCCCGACGCCAAGGGCTGGTACGAGGGCAACCTCAAGAAGCTCATGGACACCTACGACGTCGACGGGCTGAAGTTCGACACCCGCTTCTTCGACGAGAAGTGCGCGCCGCACGAGGGGCACCAGGCCACGGACTACCAGGAGCTCGGCACGCGGCTCGCCGACGAGTTCGACCTCCAGGGCGCGGGCATCCGGGTGCACTGGAACCGGACGGCCCACGAGGCCGGCTTCGTCACCCGCCAGGTCGACAAGGGGACCGGCTGGGACTCCCTGCAAGCGGCCACCACCCAGAACCTGGCGATCTCCACGATCGGCTACCCGTTCGTCGAGTCCGACATGATCGGTGGTTCGAACAGCCAGCCCCCGCCGTCCAAGGATGTACTGGTGCGATGGGCGCAGTCCGCCTCGCTGATGCCGCTGATGTACGCCTCGACATCACCGGTGGACACCAATGACACCACCACCGGCCAGAAGGTGGACTACGACCAGGAGACGGTCGACCTGTACCGGCAGGCGATCAAGACGCACGAGAAGCTCGCCCCGTACATCTGGGATCAGGTCCGCAGCACCCTGAGGACTGGCGACCCGATCATGCGTCCCCTGTTCTTCGACTATCCGAAGGACAAGGAGAGTTACACCGTCACCGACGAGTGGATGCTCGGTCCGGCCGTACTCGCCGCACCCAAGCTGAGCACCGGCACCACCCGCACCGTCCACCTGCCAGCCGGCACCTGGTACGACGTCAACCACGGCACGGTGATCCACGGCCCCAAGAACCTCAAGGGGTATGCGGCGCCGCTCGGCGTCACCCCGGCGTTTGTCAACCTCAAGGCCAAGGGGGCCGCCAAGGCCATCAAGGCCCTGAAGCGCGACGACGCCCCGGCGGCCTCTTCCTGATCAGCCCCGACGCCCCGGCCACGGGCTCCGGTACCGCCAGGACCCACTTCATGGGCGCCCGCGCCGATCGGCTGGGCGCCGTTGGCCAGGCTGTCGATGGGCAGGCCGTCGTCGACCGTGCCGCGGGGGACGCGGGCGGTGGTGGATCAGCGCGATGGCTGGACGCCAAGCCCTGCCCTCGGGAGCAACGTCAACGGGTGTGCGGGAATCCATGCGCCGCGGCGGCCGCGTGATCGCCGGGCCCCGGCTGCCGGAACCCGGGCGGGTTCACTCCGCGAGCAGTTCGGTGGTGCGGTCGGCGACCTCCCGCCGCAGTGCGTCGCGCACCGCGCCCACCGCCGGGTGGGTGACCGCTTCCCGCCGCATGGCCAGGGTGATCGGCAGCCGGATGTCGACCTCGTCGGCCAGCAGCCGCCGTAGCGGTTCCCTGAGGGCGAGGAAGGCCGGCAGCACACCGATGCCCGCTCCCAGGCGGGTGGCCTCGAGCTGGGCGAAGACGTTCGTGGAGGAAAACGCCGGGGTGGCGCCCGGCAGATGGCGCTCGATGTCGAGATCGCCGACCTGGAGCATCGACTCGATGTAGAAGATGAGCGCGTGATCCCGCAGGTCGGCGAGGGTCTCGGGGGACCCGCACCGGGCGAGGTACTCATCGCTGGCGTACAGCCCCAGCGCGTAGTCGGTGAGGTGCTCGGTCACCAGGCGGCCGCCCGGCGATCCGCCGATCGCCAGGGCGAGATCGAAGCCGGACGGATGCAGGGTCAACTGCCGTGTAGCCGTGATGAGTTCAACCTGAAGCCCGGGGTGGTGCCGTCGCACCCGGGTCAGGGCGGACGCGGCGAAGACGGTGCCGAAGCCGTCGGGCGCGCTGACGCGCACGGTGCCGCGCAGTGACCGTACGCCCTGCCCGGACACCGCGTCGGCGACCCGGGCGAGCGCGTCCTCGATCGCGCGTGCGCTCTCCGAGACCTGCTTCCCGGTCTCTGTCAGGGCCCATCCTTCCGCGCCCCGCTCCATCAGCCGGAGGCCGAGGCTCTTCTCCAGCGCGGCGATACGGCGGGAGACGGTGGTGTGGTCCACCCCGAGCGCGTCGGCGGCGGCCACCAGACGCCCGGTACGGGCGACCGCGAGCAGGTAGCGCAGATCATCCGCGCGCAGTCTGCGCGGATCGACCGGGCCGCGGCCGGCCGCCGGACGCGGTGCCGGGCTCTCGTCGGCCGGCCGGGAACGGGGATGCACCAGCACACCGTATCTGCATTTCCGCAGAACCGGTCTGCGTCATTGGCGCTTGAACGCACACCGGGGCAGGCGTCACAGTCGAACAACCTCAGAGCATCCCGCTCCCCCCACCCGCCCTGCTTCCACCTGCCTTCCTTTTCCACCTGCCTTCCTTCCACCGTCGAGAGGTTCTCCATGGTTGCCAATCTGTCCCTGCCGCGGATCACGCGCGTCGGCCGAGGTGCCGCCGACGAGTTGGGCGAGGTCATCACGGGCCTGGGACTGAGCCGCCCCCTCCTGGTGACGGATGCGTTCCTGGTCGGGACGGGTGCGGCGGAACGCCTCACGGCGACACTACGGAAGGCCGGTCTGCACCCGCGGCTGTTCTCCGGCACCGTGCCCGACCCCACCACCGACTCCCTGGTCTCGGGGCTGGAAGCGCTGCACGACCACCGGGCGGACGCGGTGATCGGGTTCGGCGGCGGCAGCCCGATGGACACCGCCAAGGCCCTCGCCCTGCTCGGCCTCCAGGGCGGTCACATGCGCGACTACAAGGCCCCGCGGATGAACCTCGGCCCCGCGCTGCCGGTGATCGCGGTTCCCACCACCGCCGGCAGCGGTTCGGAAGCCACCCAGATCACCGTCATCACCGACAGTGCCACGGACGAGAAGATGCTCTGCATGGGCCCGGCGTTCCTGCCGCTCGCCGCCGTCGTCGACGCCGAACTGACCATGTCGATGCCGCCCCGGCTGACCGCCGACACCGGCATCGACGCACTCACCCACGCCGTCGAGGCGTATGTGAGCCGCAAGGCCAACCCCTTCTCCGACGCTCTCGCCCTCACCGCGATCGAGACGATAGGCCGCCATCTGCGCCGCGCCTACGCCGACGGCGGCGACACCGACGCCCGCGAGGCCATGATGCTCGCCGCGACCCAGGCCGGTATCGCGTTCTCGAACTCCAGCGTCGCCCTCGTGCACGGCATGAGCCGCCCGATCGGCGGCCACTTCCACATCGCCCACGGCCTGTCGAACGCCATGCTCTTCCCCGCGGTGACCGCCTTCTCCGTGCACGCGGCGCCCGGCCGGTACGCCGACTGCGCCCGCGCCCTGGGAGCCGCGACCACCACGGACAGCGACACCACGGCCGCCGACAAACTGGTCGACGCGCTCAGCCGACTCTGCCACGACCTGGCCGTACCCACCCCCCACGACTACGGCATCGACCACGAGGAATGGAACCGTCTGACGCCCCTCATGGCCGAGCAGGCCCTCGCTTCCGGCTCACCCGCCAACAACCCCGTCGTCCCCACCACCGACGAAATCCAGGACCTCTACAGCCGGATCTACGCCTGATCCCCGCCCAACAGACAATCGGTGCGCCTCCCGGATGACATGGTGGCAACGGCACGCGCCGCCGCACCGCCTGACGGCCGCCGTCAGCACTCGACCCAGCCGGTCGGCGTCGGCACCGCCGGCCTGAGCGCAGCGGGTACGGAACGAAGAGCGCCGTGCCATACGCGGGCCATCTTCTCGTGACCCGCCTGATTGGGATGCATGCCGTCGGCGAGGTCGGCGGTGGTCAGCGCGTCGTATATGTCCACGAGATGCACCCGCGGCCCCTTTGCGGCGACCACCTCGGGAAGGGCCGCGTTGTAGATCCGGACCCGCCGCTCCCGGGTGGGATCGGACTGCGGCGGAACCGTGGCGACGAACACCTCACAGGCCGGCCGGGCCTCCTGGATGTGGTCGATCAGCCGCGCCAGGGCCGTCGGGGCCCACACGGCGTCGTGGTTCTGGTTCATATCGTTCGTGCCGATCAGCAGCAACACGGTGTGGGGGACGCTGTGCCGCAGCCATGCATGTATGTGTGCGTCCAACTGGTCGATGCGCCAGCCGGAGTGTCCTTCGTGGTGGCGGGAGCCCAGTTCAACCGGGCCGTTGGCGAGGGAGCCGACGAAGTCGACGGCATGGCCGTCCGCGGCCAGTCGCTGCCGGAGCGCGACGCGGTAGCCACCGGGGTGGGCGTTGTGCCCATCGGTGATGGAATCACCCAGGGGCATGATGCGCACGCTTCCCGCGGACGTGCCGGAGTGGCTATGAGGGTTGAGTGGCGCTGCCACAAAGGGCTCCTTGGGGACGCGGGCGGTTGACGGCCGTAGGGGGAGGGCGTCAGGTCCCCTCCGCCTACGGCAGCTCGGTCAGACCTTCGGCGGGATCGGCACGGTGGGGGTGATACCGGTCGACCCGTTGATCATCTTGGTGGCGGCGCCCGCCAGGCGCAGATAGAAATCGGACGAGACGCTGGTCCCGTCGGCGTCCAGGGTGAGGAAGTACTGATCGGCGGGGATCATCGACCTGTCCGCCGCGGCCGGTGCGATGGCAGTGGCCTCGTCGTACTCGTCGAACATCGCGATGAAGGCCGATAGGCCGGGGAATCGGGCAGGCGCAGCGTGCCGTTGGCGGTGTTGGTCCAGTCGCTCTGGATCGTGGCCACCAGATTGGTGTCGTTCAGGCCGCTGATGTCGTACTCGATGTAGAAGCCGCGCCCGTACTTCTGCGCCGCGTCACGTGCCTTGCTCTGGATGTCATTGCGTTGCTCGAGGCGCGGCTGGCCGACCGCGACGATGTCACTGCCGAAACGCTGGAGGGCCGCGCCGTCCATCCCGTACCGCTGCATCCAGTGGAAGTGCTGGTCGATGACCGCGGTGGAGTAGGAGCTGAACAATGTGGCGGGCTTGCCGTTGCCCAACGGCGCGTACCCCGTCCGGAAGAGGGACCCGGCGGGATAGGCCGAGACATCCGGGTAGAGCTCGAACGTCTGGTTGCCGGGGGACGGTGTGCTGCCCTTGGACCAGTGCGTCCAGGTGTTGATCGGAGAGCCGTCGCCAGTGGCGGCGAACCACCCCTGGTACCCCACGTACACCTTCCCCTTGACCGCATCAGCCGCATACCTCCGCACCCGCTCGGGCGCGGGACGCGCGCCCGAGGAACTCCCGGTCCGCGCAGCGGCGGGCGTGCGGCCGCCGATTCCGGCCCAGGCCGCTGCCCCTGCCGCGCCCAGAGCGCCGGTACCGCGCAGGAAACTCCGCCGGTTGTGGGAGTGTTCAGCCATTTCAGCTCCTTGCTCGGCACGGTGTGTGAGACGAATCGATGGGGCCGGGCAGCCGCTCCCGCGCCCGGCCGTGGCGGGGCACCGCCCGCTCAGGCCGCACGGGATCGCAGGCGCCGGTGGCCACCGCGAGCGCTGGAGCTCTGGAGCGGCACGAGCGAGCCGGGAACCGCGCGCAGCGCCTCGTACCAGACGGCGGCCATCTTCCCGTAGCCGGCCCGGGTCGGATGAATGCCGTCGGCGAGATCCGCGGTGGTCATCGCGTCGTAGATCTTCACCAGATGCGCGTGTGGCCCCTTCGAGGCCACGATCTGCGTAATCGCCGCGTTGTATGCCCTGACCCTGCTCTCGAGGGTGGCGTTGGACTGCGGCGGAATGGTCGCGACGAACAGCTCGCACCTCGGCTTGGCGGCCCGGATGTGGTCGATGAGCCGCGACAGACGTGCGGGTGCTTTGGTGATGTCGTAGTTCTGGTTGAGGTCGTTGGTGCCGATGAGCAACAGGACCGTGCGGGGGTCGCTCTGCTGGAGCCAGGTGTTGATGTTGGCGTCCAGTTGGTCGATGCGCCAGCCGGAGTGGCCCTCATGGTTGTGATCGCCGAGCTCGGTGGGGCCGTTGGACTGGGAGCCGACGAAGTCCACGGTGTAGCCGCCGGCTGCCAGACGCTGCCAGAGACCGACGCGGTACCCGCCGGGGTAGGGGGTGAATCCGTCGGTGATGGAATCGCCGAGCGGCATGATGCGCACACCGCCGTTGGACTCTCCTGGGGTGTCCGCCAATGCTGGGGTCGATCGCAGTACGAGATCGGCGGCCACAAAGGCGCCGCCGAGAAGGGCCGCGCGTCTGGACATGGTGGCGTTCATGGGACTCCTGCGGGAGAAGACGGCTGCGAACGGGCGTGCGGATGTGCGCACTCTCAGGCGTTCGAAATGAGCGCGAAATGGCACCGCGGTCACCGAGCGCCGGGAGTAAGAAAATGCATGGGATTGCGTCGCGTCAATACGGAAAGCGTGCTCTGCCGTGAAGAATTCACGGCCGGAAAACTTGTTTCCTTCCGCGATGACGTGGGTGTCTCGCGCGTGAACTGGTCATGGGCGCCGATCGGCACCCGTGACGGCCGTCCCGCGGCACGCGTCCCCGCACCTGGGCGTGGGCAGTAAGTACTTTTGCATGCGATGTCATGGTCGTCCGTCCCTCGGCAGGTCGGTGTGGACTTTGAGCGATCGAGGACAGGCTGGGCAGGTTCACCTCGCGGTGCCGCTGTGTGTGCGCGGGCGGGGAGCGAAAGCCAGGTGGAACACGGCGGCCGCGGCGCCGACGGCCGCGGCGTTGGCGCCGAGTGCGGAGTAGGTGCCCCGCACCGGGCGGACCCGGCGGGCGATCGGAAAGCGGTTGACCGCGGTGGAGATCTCCGCGAGATACCACTCCGCGACATCGGGCGGGACCGCGGGCCCGCCGACGATCATCAGGTCCGTGTCGTACAGCTCGGTCATGGCAACGGCACCGCGCGCGACGACCCGGGCGACGCCGCGGATCGCGTCGATCGCCCGCGCGTCGCCGTCGGCC
>NZ_JAHLEM010000110.1 GCF_018883605.1 Streptomyces niphimycinicus
ATCACCCGCTGCTGCGACGGACCATTCGGCGCCGTCAACCCATTCGACGCACCATCCTGATTCACCGCAGAACCCCGCACCACAGCCAACACCCGATGCCCATTGCGCTCAGCATCCGACAACCGCTCCAGCACCAGCACCCCCACACCCTCGGCCCACCCCGTACCATCCGCCGAAGCCGCGAACGACTTGCACCGCCCATCGACAGCAAGCCCACGCTGACGGGAGAACTCCACAAAGGCGTCCGGCCCGGCCATCACCGTGACCCCACCGGCCAGCGCCATCGAGCACTCCCCCGACCGCAACGCCTGCGCCGCCAGATGCAACGCCACCAACGACGACGAACACGCCGTATCCACCGTCACCGCAGGACCCTCGAACCCCAGCACATACGACACCCGACCCGACACCACGCTCGCCGAGGTGCCGGTCATCAGGTGGCCTTCCAGACCGGCCGGTGTGTCCGCTCCTTCGGTGGCGCCGACTCCGTAGTTCTGATGCATCATCCCGGCGAAGACGCCCACGTTCTGGCCTCGTAGCGAGCCCGGATCGATTCCGGACCGTTCCAACGCCTCCCACGACGTCTCCAGCAGCAACCGCTGCTGCGGATCCATCGCCAGCGCCTCACGCGGCGAGATCCCGAAGAAATCCGCGTCGAACTCCCCCGCGTCATAGAGAAAACCGCCCTGACGCGCATAGCTCGTCCCCGCGTGATCCGGATCCGAATCGAACAGGTTCTCCAGATCCCACCCCCGATCCGCCGGGAAATCCCCGATACCCTCACGCCCTGCCAGAACCAGCTCCCACAACTCCTCCGGCGAGCCGACCCCACCCGGCAACCGGCACGCCATCCCCACGATCGCGATCGGCTCATCGACTGCACCCGCGCCCGCGCCCGCTACCACGGCCGGAACAGGAGCCGGAAGCGCAGCAGTCGGCGACCCCGATGCCACTGCCGTACCACCGCCGAGCAGCTCGCGCCGCAGCATGCTTCCGAACGCCAGCGGTGTGGGGTGGTCGAAGGCGGAGGTGGCGGGCAGGCGGAGCCCGGTGGCCTCGCTCAGCCGGTTGCGCAGCTCCACCACGGTGATCGAGGTCAGGCCCAGGTCGGTGAAGGCCCGCTCGGGCTCGATGGCCTGCTTGTCGGCGAGGCCGAGCAGCTCGGCGAGGTGTGCGCGGACGAGATCGGTGAGCAGCCGGTCCCGGTCGGCCTCGTGCGCGCCCATCAGCCGCTCCCGCAGGGCGACCGCGACGGCCTCGTCCACGGTGGCGGTACGGGACGGGACGTCGATCAGGTCCTGGAGCAGCGGGGAGGACGTCCCGGTGGGCACGTCCGCCACGTCGAGTTTCATCGCCAC
Source organism: Streptomyces niphimycinicus (assembly GCF_018883605.1). Lineage (GTDB taxonomy): Bacteria > Actinomycetota > Actinomycetes > Streptomycetales > Streptomycetaceae > Streptomyces > Streptomyces niphimycinicus. The sequence continues at coordinate 1,359 of NZ_JAHLEM010000110.1, forward strand.
GAGTTGGGCCTGGTCCACGGCCAGGGCGGCATCCAGTGCCGCGAGTGCCTGCTGCGGGGTCAGGGCACCGGTCGTCTCGTCGGTCTCCCCCTCCCACGGCCCCCAGGCGATGGACCGGGCCGGTACCCCCCGCATGCGCAGATGCTGGGCGTAGGCGTCGAGGAAGGCGGCGGAGGCCGCTTCGGTGGTCTCCCCTGCCGCGCCGAGCAGTCCCTTGGTCGAGGAGGAGAGCACAAACGCGGTGAGGTCGGCGTTCCGGGTGAGCTCGTGCAGTGTTCTGGCCTCGGCGGCCACTCGCGCGTCGGACGGCTCGTCCACGGCCTCCCAGGCGTGTACGACCACACTCAGTGGGCTGCCCGCCTTGGCCAGCGCGCGCCTCAGTTTCGTGCGGTTGTCCAGGTCGCATTCGGCGAGCCGCACATCGGCCCCGGCGTCGGTGAGCTGGGTGCACAGCTCGGCGGCCCGGCCGCCCTGCCCCGGCGGGGCGATCAGCAGCAGTCGGCGGACGCCGTAACCGGCCACCAGGTGCCGGGCGATGGCGGCGCCGCGCCGGGTGTCCACTCCGGTGACGACCGCGGTGCCGTGGGGGTCGAAGGACACGGAGTTGTCCCGCTCGGCGTCCATACCCACGCCCGCGCTCAGGCCCGCATCCGGCCCCACGCCCATGCCCAGGACCACATCCAGTGCCACGCGTTCGAGCCGTGGAAGCAGCACGATGCCCGAGCGCACCGCGCTCTGTGGCTCGCCCGTGGCCACCGTCGCCACCAGGGCGGTGACAGACGCCTCGTCATCCCCATCGTCGAGGTCGACGATGGCGATACGGCCGGGATGAGCGGCCTGCACGGACCGCACCAGCCCCCACAGCGCGGCCTGTTCCGGATTCCTTACGTCCTCGCCCGTGGCGGTGGCCACGGCGCTGTGCGTGAGCACCACCAGCACCGCATCGGACAATTCGGCGAAGGTGAGCCACGCCTCGACTTCCCTCAGAACCACCTCGGTGGCCCCGGTATCCACGGGCGCCGATAGCAGGGCTACGGCGGGCAGAGGTGTGCTTCCGGCGGCCACCGCCGCTCTCAGCCCATCCGCGTCGACGTATTCGGCCGGCTCGGTGCCGGTGGCCCGCAACAGGCCGACGAGCCCGGGAGCCTGCGGTCCGAGCAGCGCCCAACGGGCGGGCCGGGGCTGGGGTGCGGACGGCTGGGGGATCCAGTTCGTACGGAAGAGCGCGTCATGGTACGTATTGCCGACCGCGCGCAGCCGTGCCGGGCCGTCCAGCAGCCGGTGCCGGGTGACCTTGCCGGTCGCGGTGCGCGGGATCCGCGCGATCTCGTACAGCTCCTCGGGGACCTTGAAGTACGACAGCCTCTCCCGGCACAGGGCGAGCGCCTGGGCCGGGTCGAAGCCACCAGGCGCCGGGACGATGAAGGCCACGGGGACTTCGCCGAACACCTCGTGCGGTTTGCCGACCACGGCGGCGTCGGCCACGCCGGGCGCCATCCGCAGGACGTCCTCCACCTCGACGGGGTGGATGTTCTCCCCGGCGCGGATGATGAGTTCCTTGAGCCGCCCGGTGACCGTCAGATAGCCGTCCCGGTCGCGGCGGGCGAGGTCGCCGGTGTGGAACCAGCCGTCCCGCAGCGCCTCGGCGGTGGCTTCGGGCTGGTCGTGGTAGCCCGCCATGATGTTCGGGCCGCGGACCCACACCTCGCCCTCGGTGCCGTCGGGGACGTCGAGGCCGGTGCGGTGGTCGACCACCCGTAGGGCGAGGCCGGGGACGGGCAGTCCGCAGGAGCCCTCGACCCGGGCCCCGGTCGGCCAGTTGATGGCGATCGAACCCGAGGTCTCGGTGCTGCCGTACGCGTCGATGAGCGGGGCTCCGAAGGCGTCCTCGACCGAGCGTCGCAACGCCGCGGTGGTCACGGCCCCGCCGACCAGGCCCACCCGCAGCTCCGGGGCGGTGAACCCGGGCGCCTTGGCGGCGCGGACGAGGAAGTGGTACAGCGTGGGGACACCGGCGATGACCGTGGAGCGCTCCTGGCCCCACTGCTCCAGCACATCCTCGGCGGAGTGTCCGTCGGTGATCCGGGCGGTCGCTCCGACAGCCGTCACGGCCAGTACGCACACGATGTGGGAGAGGCTGTGGAACAGGGGCAGCGGCCAGAGCACCCGGTCCTCGGCGGTGAGGCCGAGCGCGGGTACGTACGACGCGGCCACCGACCAGAGGCAGTTGCGCTGGGTGGCGAGCACGCCCTTGGGCTTGCTGGTGGTGCCGGAGGTGAAGAGCATCCAGGCGATGTCGTCCAGCCCGTGGTCGTCGCGGGCCGGTGTGTCCGGCTCGGTGCCGGCGAACCGCTCGTAGGACAGACAGCCCGGGGGGACCGGCTCCTCCCCCACGACCAGCACGGTCGGCGAACTCGCCCCGGGTGACACCCCGCGCAGCAGGGGCAGGTGGGCGGTGTCGGTGATGACGACCCGACTGCCACTGACGGTGAGCAGGTGTTCCAGTTCGGCCTGGGAGACATGCGGATTGACCGGGACGCCGATGCCACCGGCGCGGACGACGGCGAAGTAGCTCTCCACCATCTCGACGCGATTGCCGAGGTACATGGCCACGCGGTCACCCGGCAGCAGACTCAGTCCGGCCAGATGGCCGGCGAGCCGACGGGTGCGCACCTCCAGTTCGGCGTAACTGATGGCGCGACGGGCGTCGATGTAGGCGGTTTTGTCGCCGAAGCGGCGGCTCTGCTCGGTGAGGAGGTCCTGGATGGGGCGGATCAGTTCGGTGCGCAGCATGCACCTCTCCCCTCCCTGCGGTCAGGGTTCCCGGTGATGCGTCAGCGGCTTCACCGACTCCAGCTTCACACCGGAAAACTAGAAGAATCCCCTGATTCACCCCCCTCATCCCCCCTTATTTGGTGATCGCCAAGCCCCCTTGATCCGTGGTCCGTTCGACCGCTCTCCGCAGTCCGCTCGGCACCCGCTGGTAGGTTTCACCGCACCGGAGGAGGGAGGAGCGGATGCGCCCTGCGGACCCGGACACACCACAAGCGGACGCCGCGAAAGCGGGCACACCACAAGCGGACGCGCCACAAGCAGAGGCGCCCGAAGCAGACGTGCTCATCGTCGGCTACGGACCCATCGGACAGGTGCTGTCCATCCTGCTGGCCGCCCGAGGCTGGCGCGTGCTGGTCGTGGAGCGATGGGAGACCCCCTACACACTGCCCCGGGCGACCAGCTTCGACGGTGAGACGGCCCGGACCCTGGCGTCGCTGGGGGTGGCCGGTTCGTATCCGGAGATCGGGCTGCCGGCCGACGCCTACGACTGGCGCAACGCCGAGGGCAGGTCTCTGCTACGGGTCGAGCTGGCCGAGCGGGGTGTGCACGGCTGGCCGGAGACGACCACGATGCACCAGCCGGCGCTGGAGGAGGTGCTCTGCGCCCGCGCCGAGCGGCTGCCCCATCTGCGGGTGTTTCGCGGTTACGCCGCGACGGACCTGGTGGACCACGGCACCGGGGTCGAGCTGACGGCGACGGACGCGGCGGGTGGGCGGCTGCGGTGTGCCGCCTCCTGGGTGGTCGGTTGCGATGGGGCGAACAGCTTCGTCCGCGACCACATCGGGCTGCGCACCACGGACCTCGGCTTCTCCTTCGACTGGCTGCTGTGCGATGTGGTGCTCACTGAACCGCGGGTGTTCTCCCCGCTCAATGTGCAGCACTGCGATCCGGACCGGCCGACGACGGCGGTGGGCAGCGGGCCGGGGCGCCGGCGCTGGGAGTTCATGCGGCTGCCCGGGGAGAGCGTGGCCGAGCTGAACCGGGAGGAGACGGCCTGGCGCCTGCTGGAACGCTTCGATGTCACCCCGGAGAACGCCACCCTGCGGCGGCACACCGTCTACAGCTTCCAGGCCGCCTGGGCCGACGAGTGGCGGCGGGGGCGGGTGCTGCTGGCCGGGGACGCCGCCCATCTGATGCCGCCGTTCACCGGTCAGGGCATGTGCGCGGGCATCCGGGATGTGCTCAATCTGTCCTGGAAGCTGGACCTGGTGCTGCGGGGCGCCGCCGGTGAGCGGCTGCTGGACACCTATCCGCGTGAGCGCATCGACCATGTGCGGGAGGCCATCGACACCTCGGTACGGCTGGGCAGGGTGCTGTGCGTGACCGACGCCGCCACCGCCGCGAGCCGGGATGCCTCGCTGCTCGCGGGCGCGGGGGCGGGCCCGGACACCGGCCGGGGCAGGCAGCACGGCGCGGGTCCGCCGCTGCGGACCGGTCTGCTGTACACCGGGATCGGCACGGCGCCGGTGCCGCCGGCCGGGGAGGTGATGCCGCAGGGCCGGGTCCGCCACGAGGGCGTGACCGGGCTGTTCGACGAGGTGGTGGGCACCGGTCCGGTGCTGCTGGGGTCGGCGGATCCGGCCGCCGCGCTGGAGGAGTCTCAGCTCACCTTCCTCACCGGGCTCGGCACACATCTGGTGCATATGGTGGCGGGGGACGCCGAGGCGGCACCGGCAGCCGTCGTCGACGTCGACGAGGTGTATCTGGCGCTGCTGAAAGCGGCGCGGGCGCGCTTCCTGCTGGTACGCCCGGACCACCACATCTATGGCGCGGCCCGCACCTCCCGCGAACTCACCTCGCTGGTCGGCCAGTTCAGGTCCGGGCTGCTGGAATGACAAGGTTAGAGGAAATGCGGCAGATCCTGGCGCCGCTTGACGTTGACTTTACGGAACACGCGGGTGAGGTGCTGCTCGACCGTGCTCGCGGTGATGTAGAGCTTGGCGGCGATCTCGCGGTTGGTGTACCCCTTGGCCGCCAGTAACGCGATTCTGCGCTCCTGCGTGGTGAGCGCGGACAGCCCGTCCTGGCGCTGTTTCGCGGCCAGTTCGGCCTCGGGGCCGATGGGGTCGAGGGCGGCCTCCCGGCACAGGTGCTCGGCCCCGGTCTGCTTCGCGAGATGCCAGGCGCGGTGGGCCACCCGGCGGGCGTTGCGCTGATCCCCGGTGTCCTTGAAGGCGATGCTGAGGTCGATCAGCGCACGGGCCAGTTCGTAGTCGTCGCCGCTGTCCTTGAGCATGTCGACGGCCTCGGTGAGCAGTTGCGGGCGGCGGGTGACCCGGCTGACCGCCGCCAGGGTGCGCAGGCACAGCCCTCGGGCCCGGGAGGGGCCCGGGAACAGCCGGGCTATCTGTTCCCGTACCAGACGTTTGGCCTGGTCCTGGTCGTCCTGTGCCAGCCATGCCTCGGCCGCGCTGGTCCGCCATGAGACGGCGTCGGCGCCGGGCGCGTTCCAGGTCTCGGCGAATCTGCCGCAGGCGAGGAAGTCCGCGAGCGCGGCCTGCGGGTGGTGGGTGGCCAGCCGGTAGTGGCCCCGGGCGTGCAGATAGTGTGCGCCGTGGCGGCTGTGCAGGATGGGTTCGGGTATCGGCTGTGCCACGTACTTCTCGGCCTGCTCCAGCCGGCCGGACCGGGTGGCGGCCAGGATGGCGCAGCCCAGCACCCCGGCCAGGCCGATCCCCCAGCCCTGGGGCGCTGCCAGGGCCATGGCGCGGGCCGCCAGGTCGTGGGCGCGGATCAGGTCGCCCTGGCGCAGGTGGGCCTCGGCCCGGATGGCGAGGAACTTCCCCTGCCAGGCGACGGCATGGTGGGCGGCGGCCTCGGCCTCGAGCTTTTCGCACCAGGCCACGACCTCGTCCAGGCGACCCGCGTAGAGCAGCGCGCGCAGGGCGAGCGCTCCGGCCTCGGCGTTCCACAGGGAACCGTGGTCGAGGTGGAAGGTGCGCAGCAGCAGTTCGGCGCGGTGCACCAGGTGGTCGTTGCGTCCGCGGATCAGATCGTCGGCCAGGGTGACCGCCGAGGGCAGCCAGGGGTCGTGGCAGGGGACGGCCTCGGGGGTGGCCGCGGCGACCGACTGGGCCAGTTTGCGCAGCCCGGTGTGGAGGGGGTACGCCATCGCCGCCCAGTTCGTCAGCGGGCGGAGGTCCTCGGTCCCGGAGCCGGCGCCCTGGTGGGCGCGGGTGCGCAGGGCGTCCAGCAGGGCGGTCAGCTCGCCCAGCGCACCGGCGTTGGCGAGGCCGAGCACCAGTTCGGAAACCTCCCGGCGGTCCAGATGGCCCGCGGTGAAGTCGCGCAATTGGGGACGGAGATGGCGGACTGCGACCTGCGGTTTGAGCTGCCACTCCAGGCGGCTGAGCCGGGCGCGGATGCGCGCCGCGGTGGGGGCGTCGGTCCGGGTGCGCTGCGCGAGGTCCAGGCAGCCGAGCGCGGTGCCCACATCGCCGGCCGCCAGCGCCTCGTCGGAGGCCGTGACCAGCACTTCGGTGTCACAGTCGGCACGGGTGTCCCCGGCGCTCATCAACTGCCCGGCCACCGTCAGCGCGGGTGCGCCGGCCTCGTGCAGCAGCTCGGCGGCCGCGCGGTGCAGGGCGGCCCGGCTGTCGGCGGGCATGTCGTCCAGCACGGCGGTGGCGGCCACCGGATGGCGGAACGCCTGGCCCTCGGTGAGCAGTCCGGCGCTGACCAGGGCGTGCAGGGCCCAGCTTGTCACCGTGGCGTCCACCCCGGCCAGCCGTGCCACGTCCGCCACCGACGCCGTACCGCCGAGCACGGCGAGGGCGCGCACCACGGACAGCATCGACGGGCGGGAGTGCGTCACGAGGTCGAGCAGTGCCCGTCCGTAGCCCTCCGGATAGCATGCGCCGCCGGCCTGCTGATCGATGAGCAGGGCCTGGACGGCCAGGGGGTTGCCGCCGCTGATGCGGTGCAGTTCCGCGGTCAGCCGGGGGGAGGCGGTGTGCGGTCCGAGGAGCCGGACGGCCAGGGCGTCGACCGCGCCGCGGCTCAGGGGGCTCAGGGGGATCCGGTGTGCGTTGGGGCTCTGCGAGACCAGTCCGGCCAGCAGGGGCGAGCGCGGCCACCGCAGCGTGTGGTCATCGGTGAGCAGCACGAGGATACGGGCGGAATGCAGCCACGGGACGATGCCGGCGAGGAAGTGCAGCGAGGGCGGGTCCAGGTAGTGGGCGTTGTCGACCCAGATCACCATGGGGGTGGTCTCGGCCAGTTGGGCCAGCTCCATGGTGAGCTTCTGGAAGACGTCGACGACCTGGACTTCCGAGCCGCCCCCGGCTAACTCACCGCCGGTGACGGTGTGTTCGACCGCCGAGGTGAGCAGGGCGCGCACCCGGTCCCGGCTGGGCGGCGGGATCGTCATGCCGTGGAAGAGCTGGGTCACCACGCCGAACGGCAGAAGGTGTTCCCGGAGCGAGGCGGTGGCCCTCAGGACCAAGGCGCCGCCCGGTTCCAGGGTTTCGAGGAACTCGTGCACCAGCCGGCTCTTGCCACTGCCCAGCGGCCCGTCCACGACGGCCAGTTGCCCCTTGCCCCTGGAGGCATCGGCGAGCAGCCCGCCCAGGCCGGCCAGGATGCCGTCGCGCTCGACCAGGTCGGGAGGGCCGTCGCCGGGCGCGCGATCCCCCTCGTTTCCCTGGCCCTCCTGGTCCCTCCGGAAACCGACCGCCGGCCGACCGGCGTCGGCCGTGGAATCGTGGCATTCCATCAAGCTCACAGGCACCCCAGCTTTCTGAAATTCCTCAATCCGCGCGGCCGCTCATAGGGCATGTCCGCGCGAAAGCGCATGACGAGCAGGCAGAACTCCTCGGCGGCACAAGCGCGTTGCCCACCCTCGATGCCCACGGCGTCCCGCCGGGAGAGAGAATGAGTGAGGGAAATACACGAGCCGGGCCGGAGTCTTCTGTTTCAACAGCATGTAAACAGCGTGTGGCTGCGACATGCACCGGATAGGGGCACTCTCGGGTCCTATGCGTAGGTCCCGGCGCGCCGCGCTGTCAAGCGAGTGAGTCGTACATCACGAAACGATCACGCCGCGTTTTTCGGCCGCCTCGGCGTGGCCCTCGTCCCTGCGGGAGGGCACCGTACGGGCGGTGTGGACGCGTGGTGGGGGCCGGTGATTGGGCCGAAAGTCGACGGTTCTCGAGGGGTCCCGCGTACGTGGCTCGGCGTACCGCCGCCGAACGAGGCCGGCCCGGCGAGGGGAGCGCCGCCCGACGCCACGAGGGATCAGGTCACCGCGTATGAAGTGGCCTGATCCCATGAGTATGTGCGCCTTACATCACCTCACTGCTGTCAGACCAGCCGTACCGCCTGCTCGTACGAGGGGCGCGGCAGCCGGTCCCGGTAGGCTTCGGCGCTCGGGTAACCGATGTTGACCAGCAGGATCGACCGCCACCGGCCATCGGGGAAGAACTCCTTGTCCACCGCCGCGGCGTTGAAGCCCTTCATCGGCCCGGCGGCGAGCCCCGCCGCGCGGACGGCCAGCACGAAGTAGCCCGCCTGGAGTACCGCGTTGAAGTCCCCCTGGGACTCGCGCAGTTCCTGGTTGGCCTCCAGCATCTGCTGCAACTGCGGGTTGGACGGGGCGAGGAACGGCACATACTCCGGGTACCGGGTGTCCGCGGCCAGCACCGCGGTGACCGGGGCCGAGGCGGTCTGCTCCTGGTTGGGCTGCGCCACTCCGGTCAGCAGCCGCTGCTTTCCTTCCTCGGTGCGCACGTACAAAATGCGCAGCGGATTGATATTCGCCGAGGTCGGGGCCCATTTGAACAGTTCATAGATGGCCTCCAGACGGTCGTCGCCCACCGGCTTGTCGCTGAAGTCATAGGCCGTCTTGGCCTCGGTGAAGAGAAGTTTCCGCCCCTCGGGGGAAAGTGCGTACAGGGCCTGATCGATATCGGGGGCCAGGGTGCTGTCCGACATGGCCGTTCCACTCCTTGCTCACGGTATGGCAATCGCGTCCACAGCGTACGCGTAGGTGATGTGCCGCGGCTGAGACTTGGTCAGGTGCGGTGATGATGTGGTCTATCGCCGCGCCGATCATGTGTGGCACGCTCTTGCCATGATGCTGGCGGCACGTCTTTCCGGAAAGCAGGCGTTCCCTTGAGGGCCGCCGTGCTGACGGAGCCCGGTGCGCTGTCCGTGGTGTCCGTGCCGGAGCCGTCCTGCGGCCCCGGGGAGGTGCTGATCCGGATGCGGGGCACGGGGCTGTGCGGCTCCGATCTCGCGGTGCACGCGGGACACCGGCGGCCACCGAGTCTGCCCTGGATCCTGGGCCACGAGGGGACGGGGCGGATCGTCGAGCTGGGCAGCGCGGTCAGCGGTCTGCGCACCGGCCAGGACGTGGTCATCGAACCGGACTACTGCTGTCTGACGTGCGCCCCCTGCCGGGCCGGGCGGACGTCGGCCTGCGCCGGCCGGGCCGCTGTGGGACTGACCGTTCCCGGTCTGCTGAGTGACTACGTCGTGGCACCGGCCGCGTTCGTCTGGCCGGTCGCCCCGCGGCTGCCGCTCGAGGACCTGGTCTGTGTGGAACCGGCGACCGTGGCGCGGGCGGCGATGCGGCGCTCGGGCATCGCGCCGGGGCAGAGCTGCCTGGTGATCGGGGCCGGTTCCCAGGGCCTGCTGCTGTGCCAGGCGCTGATCGACCACGGTGTGACGGTGTTCGTCCAGGAGCCCAACGAGGCCCGGCTCGACCGCGCGTGTTCCCTGGGCGCGGCACCCCTGCCACCGGACATGGACGGGCTCCCCTGTCTCTTCGAGACCTCCGGCGCCCCCGGAGTCATCGAGCAGGGGCTGCGACGGCTCGCCAAACCCGGCACCGCCGTTCTGATCGGGATGAACACCTCCCCGCTCGGAGTCTCGCCCCGCGATCTGGTGGCGGGACAGATCACCCTCATCGGCAGCATGATCTACGACCATCCGGTGGACTTCGCACAGACCGTCAGCGCCCTGGAGTCGCGGACACCGCCCCGGCTCGGGGCGGTGGTCAGCGACGGCTATGCCCTGGAGGACGTCCAGGAGGCGTTCACCGCGGCGTACACCGCGGCGGGAAAGGTGTGGGTCGACCTTTGCTGAGCGGCTGCGCCGGGGCGGCCGCTCAGGAGAGGTCGCCCCGGCGGCGGACCTCATTCGGCGGGCCCGGTCAGACGCAGCACACTCCCCTCCCCATTGGCCGATACGAGGAGGGCCCCGTCCGGGGCGACGGCGAGCCCGGCGAACTGGCGCGGGCGGCCGGGGACTCCGGGGATCGGCTCGGGCTCGGTGCGCGTGATCCCGGGCGGCAGGCCGACCGCCAAGTTCTCGGCGTCGATCCTGCACTCTCCCGTGGCCGGCGAGATCGCCCGCAGCCGCCGGTGCGCGACCTCCACCGTGAACAGCTCGTCACCGCGCACGGCCAGGCCCTGCGGTGCCCCGAGCCCGTCCGCGACGACCACCGCCGCGCCGTCCTCCAGCCGGAGCACCGCGCCGCGCCGGTCGTCGCTGACGTAGCAGCGCCCCTCGCCGTCGAAGGCGACGTCCAGAGGGTGGTCGAGTCCCTCGGCGAGCACGCTCACCGTGTCGGTGTCGTCGATGCGCAGGATGCGGCCCGTACCGGTCTCGGCGACCACGAGGGAGCCGTCCGGTGCGACGGCGATTTCCGGTGGGCTGGTCCAGCCCGGTGGCCCGCACTCGCGTGGTCTTGTCGACGGGGTCGTGGGTGCGCACATCGCCGAGTTGTGAGGTGAGGTGGAGCAGGCCGTCGTCGGCGGTGACGTTGTGCACGGCGTAGATCAGCTCGTGGGTGACGACACCGGGCTCCTCGCCGTCCTCACCTGAGCCGGAACCGGAACCGGAGCCGGGACCGGACCCGGGACCAGACCCGGGACCGGACCCGGGACCGGAGACATCCGGGCTCGCCAGGCGGAAGTGGTCGGCCGCGTACACCGTGCCGCCGAGGTCGACCGTGATGCCGAACGGCCCGTCGAACCCCTGCGGGACCACCACCCGGGTCCTGCCGTCCGTGTGCATCTCCGCGATCCCGCCACTGGCGAAGCTGGAGACGAACATCCGGTTCTCATGGTCGAACGCGGCGTTGTCCAGCCCGACGATGCCGCTCGCCACGACCGTCCGGGCCCCGGTCTTCAGATCGATACGGGTCACCAGACCGGCCATGCCACGGGACAGGACGACGAGCACGCCGCCCCGGTCGAACCGCACCGCGACCGGGTCGTCCACCTCCTCGGCGACCAGCTCGGGCACCCCTCCGTCGGGCGGGATACGCCAGACCTGGTTGCGCATCATCTGCGGGTAGTACAGGCAGCCGTCGGGGCCGAGTTGCATCGCGTTGCCCAGGGCCAGCCCGTCGGTCAGCACCGCCGGGTCGCCGCCGCCGGGGAACAGCTCCATCAGCCGGCCGTTCATCTTCATCTCGTTGACGAAGAGCCGGTCGCCGACGCAGGTGATGCCGTTGGGCAGCGACACCTGGTCGGAGACGAGGGTGTACGCGCCCTCCGAGCCGCGCCGCCACACCCGGCCGGGGTGAGATCGGCGATGTACATCGAGCCGTCCGCCCCGAAGGCCAGGTCGTCCGGCGCTTCCACCGGGCCGTCGAGCGGCACCACCACCTCGACATCACCCGAGGCCGGGTCCACGGCGCTGATCTGCCCGGCGAGGAACTGCGCCACGTACAGCCGCCCGTCGGGGCCGAATGTGACGCCGTTGGAACCCCACAGCCGGTTCGCCCTGGTCAGTCGACGCACCTCCATGCGGTCGCTCGTGGCCCGGCCGCGGCCGGTGTCGTCGAACCGGCTGGGGTGCATCGTCGCTCCTTGGGAGTGGGTGAACTCCATCAGGTGATATCCATCGGTGTCAGACGACCAGCACGTCGTTCATGCCGCCGTCCGCGCGCCAGCGCCGCCTGAGCAGTTCATGGAAGGCGATCGGCCCGTCCCCGAAGGACTCGCTGCGCTCCCTGGGCATGCCCTCGTTGTTGTAGTAGCCGGGGGTGCACTCGGCCTGGAAGGCGTACAGGTCCGCCGCCTTCTCACGGATCGTGGCGCGCCAGGCCGCCTCGGCCTCGGCGGTCGGCTCGACATACCGGGCCCGGCGCCTGCGTGCCTCGGCGAGCACCTCGGCGACATGGATGGCCTGCTCATCGAGGATGTGCACATAGTTGACGGCGCTGGCGTTCTGTAGCGGGCCGAGCTGGAAGAGGTTGGGGAAGCCGTGGCTGTAGAAGCCGTGGAGCGTCTTCGGGCCGTCACGCCAGGCTTCGGTCAGGGTGACACCGCCCCGGCCGTGCACCGGGAGGAGTCCGGAGGTGACGCCGGAGACGCCGACCTCGAAGCCGGTGGCGAAGATGACGCAGTCGACCTCGTACTCGACCCCGCCGGCCACGACGGTGTGCTCGGTGATGCGCTCGACACCTCCGTGGTCGGCCGTGGTACGGCGAGGAAGTTGTCCCTGCGGCGCCGCTGCCGGCCGGGCGTCAGCGATGCGGCCCACCCCGGATCGGTGGGGCGGTTGCCGCGCACATCGACCGAGGACGGCGTGCGCTGGAACACATACAGATGCTCGGCGTCCCGTCCCAGATGGGGCACGACCTGGATGGCGGTGGCGCCGGTGCCGATGAGGGCCACGCGCTTGTCGGCGAGTCCGTGCAGTCCGCCGCTCGCGTCGCCGCCGGTGTAGTCGTAGTCCCAGCGGCTGGTGTGGAACGTATGCCCCTTGAAGGTCTCGATCCCGGGGATGCCGGGGAGTTTCGCCCGGCTGAGTGTTCCGCTGGAGATCACCACATGGCGCGCCCGGATGCGGTCGTCCCGGTCGGTGTGGACGGTCCACTCCAACTCCGCATCGTGCCAGCAAAGTTCGGTCGCCTGGGTGCGGAAGCAGACATCGCGGTAGAGGTCGAAGTGGCGCCCGATCGCCCGCGCGTGCTGTCTGATCTCCTCGCCCGGCGCGTATCGCCACCGCGGTACGTAGCCGATCTCCTCGAGCAGGGGCAGATAGACATAGGACTCGATGTCGCACTGGACACCCGGATAGCGGTTCCAGTACCAGGTGCCGCCGAAGTCCCCGCCCTGTTCGACCATGCGAATCTCCCGCACACCGGCCTGCGCAGCCGCGCGCCGGCGAGCAGACCGCCGAATCCGCCCCCGATGATCAGCACCTCGACCCGGTCGGACAGTGGCTCCCGGGTGAACTCCGGTTCCACGTAAGGGTCCTGGGCGTAGGAGCCGAAGTCGCCGGCGATGCGCCGGTACCGCTTTCTGCCGTCGGGACGAATCCGGCGGTCACGCTCGGCCCGGTACTTCGCCCGCAGGGCGTCCGGATCGAATCCCAGCTCCTCGGCGTCCATGGACGTGGTGGCGGTGGGCGGATGGTGAGGGGTGGACATAGGGGGTCCTCGCGCCTCTGGCGTCGGAAGGTCTGCGGGGCTCGGGCGCCGCCCGGAGTCCGTTGATCGGCGGCGCGGGCTCAGCCTCACAGAAAACGTTCTCACTGCGCAAGGTTTCCCAGTGGGCAAGAATCGGCCTTCTCGCGTATGCTCACCGGCGATGACTACCGGCCTGCGCGAGCGCAAGAAGGCGGCGACCCGCCAGTCGCTGCACGATGCCGCCGTGCGCCTCGCCGCCGAGCATGGCGTCGAGCACCTCACGGTGGAGGCCATCGCCGATGCCGCCACCGTCTCCCGGCGCACCTTCTCCAACTACTTCGCCAGCAAGGAACAGGCGCTGCTGCACCACGACAGGGCGCGTACGGTCCGGCTGGTCGAGCTGATCCGCGCCCGCCCGGCGGAGGAATCCCTGATGGCGGCGGTCATCCGGGCCGCCGAACAGCACTCCACCGAGTTCACCGCCGACCCGGCGCAGGAGGAGCACTACCGGACCCTGCGGCTGCATCCGGCGCTGCTCCCGGAGCTGGTCGCCACCTATGCCGCCGCCGAGCGCGATCTCGCCGAGGCGGCCGAAGAGCGCCTTCCCGCCGGACCGGACACCCCGCTGCGCGCCCAGGTCCTCGCCGCGACCCTGCTCGCCACCTTCCGCGTCGTCGGGCAGACGGCTCTCGAGCGCCGTGAGCACGATGTCGTGGACCTGCTCCGGCAGGCCATCGGCATCACCCACGAGGGCTTCCGCTGACCGTTTTCCCGGCCGGGGAGACAACTGGGGAGACGGTCACGGGACGGCTGGGCCAAGCGTGGCCGGATCTGAGCGGCTCTCGATAGGCACTGACTATCGAGATGATCAGAATCATATCTTGGCCCTTTCGACTCGCCGGGTTCTACCGTCGTGTCCATGGCATTGACAACGCGGCCGGAGCAGCGTCCGTCGCGGGCGGAGCGACGGCCGTCCATGGCGCTCACATTCTGGCAATCGACGCTCGGCAAGAAGATCGTCATGGGCGTGACCGGTCTGATCATGATCGGTTACCTCTGTGCTCACCTGCTCGGAAACATGAAGATCTTCTTCGGTCCCGGGGAGTTCAACGGCTACGGACACTGGCTGCGTGTCATGGGGGCGCCCGTCCTGCACCATCAGTGGGGCCTGTGGATCGCCCGTATCGTCCTCGTCGCCGCGGTGGTCCTGCACGCAGTGTCCGCCTACCAGCTCAGCAGGCGCGACATCAAGGCCCGCCCGCAGGGCTACGTCCACGCCAAGCCACGGATGAGCTATGCCACCCGGACCATGCGCTGGGGCGGGGTGATCCTGGCCCTGTTCATCGTGTGGCACATCCTGGACCTCACCACCGGCACCACGCACAGCGGCGGATTCCAGGAGGGCCATCCGTACCAGAACGTGGTGGACACCTTCTCCACCTGGTACGGGAACGTCATCTACATCGTGGCGATGCTGGCCATGGGCATGCACGTCCAGCACGGCTTCTGGAGCGCCGCGCAGACCCTCGGCGCGGGCAGCCGCTCTCGTGACCGTGCCCTCAAGGCCACTGCCAATGGGCTGGCGATTCTTCTCACCGCCGGGTTCATCTCGATACCCGTCGGTGTCATGACCGGAGTGGTGAGCTGACCATGACCTCGTACAGCGAATACACCGAATACACCGTCGGCGAGCCGATCGAGGACGAGCTGGCCCCGTCCGGGCCGGTGAGCGAGCGCTGGGACACCCGCCGCTTCCAGGCCAAGCTGGTCAACCCCGCCAACCGCCGCAAGCACACCATCATCGTGGTGGGCACCGGCCTGGCCGGTGGCGCCGCCGGTGCCACCCTGGCCGAGCAGGGCTACCACGTGGTGCAGTTCTGCTACCAGGACTCGCCGCGCCGGGCCCACTCCATCGCCGCGCAGGGCGGGATCAACGCGGCGAAGAACTACCGCAACGACGGCGACTCGATCCACCGGCTGTTCTACGACACCGTCAAGGGCGGCGACTTCCGCGCCCGCGAGTCCAATGTCCACCGCCTGGCGCAGATCTCGGTGGAGATCATCGACCAGTGCGTGGCCCAGGGCGTGCCGTTCGCCCGGGAGTACGGCGGTCTGCTGGACACCCGCTCGTTCGGCGGTGTGCAGGTCTCCCGCACCTTCTACGCCCGCGGCCAGACGGGCCAGCAGTTGCTGCTCGGCGCCTACCAGGCGCTGTCCCGCCAGATCGCGGCGGGCAATGTGGAAATGCACGCCCGCACCGAGATGCTGGACCTGATCGCGGTCGACGGCCGGGCGCGTGGCATCGTCGCCCGCGATCTGGTGACCGGCAAGATCTCCACACACTTCGCCGACGCGGTGGTGCTGGCGAGCGGCGGCTACGGCAATGTCTTCTATCTGTCGACGAACGCCATGAACTCCAACGCGACCGCCATCTGGCGGGCGCACCGGCGCGGCGCGTACTTCGCCAACCCCTGCTTCACCCAGATCCACCCGACCTGCATTCCGCGCTCCGGGGACCACCAGTCCAAGCTGACCCTGATGAGCGAGTCGCTGCGCAACGACGGCCGGATCTGGGTGCCCAAGGCGAAGGGCGACACCCGTCCGGCGGCCGAGATCCCCGAGGACGAGCGCGACTACTACCTGGAGCGGATCTATCCGTCGTTCGGCAATCTGGTGCCGCGCGACATCGCCTCCCGCGCCGCGAAGAACGTCTGTGACGAGGGCCGTGGCGTCGGACCCGGCGGCCAGGGCGTCTATCTGGACTTCGCCGACGCCATCGCCCGGATGGGCCGCAAGGCGGTCGAGGAGAAGTACGGCAACCTCTTCGACATGTACGAGCGGATCACGGCGGAGAACCCGTACGAGGTCCCGATGCGCATCTACCCCGCGATCCACTACACGATGGGCGGGCTGTGGGTCGACTACGACCTCCAGACCACCGTGCCGGGGCTGTTCGCGATCGGCGAGGCCAACTTCTCCGACCACGGTGCCAACCGGCTCGGTGCCTCCGCGCTGATGCAGGGCCTGGCCGACGGCTACTTCGTCCTGCCGTCGACGATCAACGACTATCTGGCCCGCCACCCGCACAAGGAAGAGGTCGACGCCGGGCACCCCGCGGCCGTGGAGGCGGTGCGGGAGACCGAGGACCGGCTGGCCAGGCTGCTGGCCGTCGACGGCGACCGCACCCCCGACTCGTTCCACCGGGAGATCGGCGAGCTGGTGTGGGAGTTCTGCGGCATGGCCCGCACCGAAGAGGGGCTGCGCAAGGCGCTGGACCGCATCCCGCAGATCCGCGAGGAGTTCTGGCGGCGGATCAAGGTGCCGGGCACCGGCGAGGAGTTCAACCAGTCGCTGGAGAAGGCCAACCGGGTCGTGGACTATCTGGAGCTGGCCGAGCTGATGTGCCTGGACGCCCTGCACCGGGCCGAGTCCTGCGGTGGCCACTTCCGCGAGGAGTCCCAGACCCCCGACGGTGAGGCCGCCCGCAAGGACGAGGAGTTCACCTACGCCGCTGCCTGGGAATTCACCGACACCGGTGCCGCCCCCGTGCTCCACAAGGAGCAGCTCACCTTCGAGTACGTCCACCCCACTCAGCGGAGCTACGCATGAAGCTCACCCTGCGCGTCTGGCGCCAGAAGAACGCCGACACCCCCGGTGCCATGGCCACTTACCAGCTCGACGGCGTCTCCCAGGACATGTCCTTCCTGGAGATGCTCGACATCCTCAACGAGGAACTCATCGTCAAGGGTGAGGAGCCGGTGGCCTTCGACCACGACTGCCGTGAGGGCATCTGCGGTGCGTGCAGCCTGGTGATCAACGGTGACGCCCACGGTCCGGAGCGCACCACCACCTGCCAACTCCATATGCGGTCCTTCCAGGACGGCGACACCATCGACATCGAGCCGTGGCGTGCCTCCGCCTTCCCGGTCATCAAGGACCTGGTGGTGGACCGCTCCGCCTTCGACCGGGTGATCCAGGCCGGTGGCTTCATCACCGCCCCGACCGGGGCCGCACCGGAGGCACACGCCACTCCGGTGCCCAAGGCGGACGCGGACTTCGCGTTCGAGCACGCCGAGTGCATCGGCTGCGGCGCCTGCGTGGCGGCCTGTCCCAACGGTGCGGCGATGCTGTTCACCTCGGCCAAGGTCAACCACCTCAATGTGCTGCCCCAGGGCTCTCCCGAGCGGGAGACCAGGGTGCTGGACATGGTGTCCCAGATGGACGCCGAGGGCTTCGGCGGCTGCACTCTCACCGGTGAGTGCGCCACGGCCTGCCCCAAGGGCATCCCCCTGTTCTCCATCACCGCGATGAACAAGGAGTGGCTGCGGGCGACCCGCAAGGTCAAGCGCTGACCCGCACTCCCCCGAAAACGGCACCCCTCGACAACGCTCCGTGGATGGGGTGTCCCGGCGGCGGAGGTCTTTCCGGACGCTAGACCTCCGCCGCCGCCCGGCCCAGCGGCCGGGCGCCGGACCATCGGCTTATGTGCCCGCCGCCCGGCCGCTAGGTTGGGCGCATGTATGCCACGCGAGTCTCCCGACGTATCAACGCTCCGCGCCCGGCCGTCTACCGGGCGCTGCTCGACGCGAGCGCCGTCGCGGCCTGGCGGGTGCCCGACGGCATGACCTGCCGGGTGCATGAGTTCGACCCCCGCGAAGGCGGGGCCTTCCGCATCTCGCTCAGCTACGACGACCCGGCGAGCACCGGCAAGTCGGGCGGCCATACGGACACCTACCACGGCCACTTCACCCGGCTGGTTCCGGACGAGCAGGTGGTCGAGGTGTCCGAGTTCGAGGCCACGGATCCCGCTCTGCGCACCACGATGACGATCACGACCACGCTCACCGACGCCGAGGGCGGCGGCACGGACGTCCAGATCCTGCACGAGGGGCTCCCCGACGCCGTACCGGCCGCCGACAACGAGCTGGGCACCCGCATGAGCCTGGACAAGCTGGCCGAGCTCGTCGAGACGGGCCGGGCGCCCGCGTAGACGGCCCCCGACCGGGCGCACGTCCGCTGATGCGGGCCGATCGTCGTCCGCGTATGCGGGCCGATAGTCGTCGCTCAGGCGGGCCGATTGTCGTCGAGGGAGTCCAAATGGGCGGTGAGGTCGTCGACGAAGCGTCCCAGAAGCCGGCCGAAGACCTCGCGGTCGTGCGGGCTCCAGCCCGCGAGGGCGTCGCCGAACCAGCCGAGGACGGTCCGTATATAGCGGTCGGTCGCCGCCGCTTCCTCGGCGGTCGCCTCGACGAGCCGAGCGCGCTGATCGTCCGGATCGGTGACCCGGTGAACCAGTCCGCGCCGCGCCAGCTCGTTCACCTGCCGGGTGACATGAGGCCCGACGACCTGCATCCGTGCGGCGATCTCCCCCACCCGCAGTGGACCGCCCGCCATGTGCAGAGAGATCAGCACCGACATCGCGGGCCGGTCCACGGATACCCCGGCGGCCTCCATGGCGCGCTCGGCCAGGCGGCCCCGGTTCACGGCATCGCTGAGCTGCGTCAAACGGGGCAGCATGGCCAGCAGGTCGTGTTCACCGTCGCCGCCCTGCCCGGCCTCCGCTTCCTCGGCGGTCATGCCCGCCCACGAGGGGCTCACGTAGGCGGCGTCGCCGACCAGGGCGACCTCAGCGCACCGTGCGGTCGTTCGTGGAGATGAACCAGGCACTCGCCACCGAAGGGAGCGCGAGTGCGTCCCCCCGCACCCCCGAGGATCTGGCCCGGCGCAACGAGGCGCTGCGCGGCCCGTCCCCCGTGCTCAACAGCACGGGCCGGCACGCGCACTCGGCACTGGCCCTCCCCGGCTACGACGCCGCGTAGGGGCAGGTCACGCCGGTATCGGCGCCGACCGGCCCCACGATCGTCTTGTCGGAGGCGACCTTGATCTCCTTGCCCTTGGGATCCATCGTGATCGCCGCGGCCACGACGATGACGTACGGCTCGGCCGCCGTGGCGTACTTCTCGAGATCGGCGAGGGTCCGCACGGCGACCGTACGGCCACCCCGGCCCCCGTATGTACCGTTCTGCCCCAGCGTGCTAACGGATGCGAACCCGTCGGCGACATCGGCGCTTCAGTGCGCGGCGGCCGCTCCGGTCGCGCCCTCGTCGAACGCCCCCTCCCCCGGCAGAGCGACCGCGCCCGCCAGTGTCAGGGCCCTGCCCTGCCGGGCAGGGGACGCCACCGAAGGCCCGGTACGGCTCGGATGACGAGGCCAGGGTCATGCCAGGGGTCCTGGGTGAGCGGGTGCGCACACCGTTCGCTCAGAGGCCGTAGCGGCTCTTCAGATGGCGCCAGAAGTCACGGAGCATCCACTTGTCGAACTCCGTGATCTGCGTGGCGCCTCCCGCCTTCATCAGGAAGCAGCACCGGCCGGTCGGCGTCCAGTCGTAGAAGTCGTCGAGGCCGAAGGTGTGGCCGACATAGGTCGACTCGACGTGGTTCCACACCTCGCCCAGCGGCTGCACCAGGTTGGCGGGCGGGTTCCAGTCGTCGGCGACCCGCGACGGAGCGGCCGTCGTGACACCGGGCGCGGCGACCAGCGCGACCAGGGCGGCCAGGGCGGCGGCCAGGCGCGCAAGGAGTGAGCGCACTGTGAACTCCCTTGAGTAGCTGACAAGTTGTCAGCCTCAGGTCGCCGCCACCGCCGCTTGGGTTGCCGCCATGTCTCCGCGATCGCCGCGTACGCGTGGGTCACGCTCACGGCGGCCGGTGGCCAACGGGGCGCTCAGACCGGCCGGGTGGCCACGACCAGTCGGCAGCGCGGGCTGCCGTCCGCCCGTCGGCCGAGTTCCTCCAGTGCCCGCAGCTCGACCTCGAACCCGGTCCGGAGCAGCTCTTCCCGCACCTCCGCGAGCCGGAAGGTCCGGTAGTACATCACAAAGCGTGGCCGCCATACCGCGTTGCGCACCCGCATCACGGTGTCGAACGCCAGAAGTTCCCAGTACTGCCGGGATCCCGGGCGGGCCGGTGCCCCGATCGGGAAGGCGAACCGGCCACCCGGGCGGAGCACGGAGTGGACCTGGGCGAAGAGCCCCGGCAGCTCGTGCGGCAGGAAGTGGCCGAACGCCCCGAAGCTCACGGCCAGGTCGAAGACCGGCCCGAACGGAAGGGCGCGCACATCGGCGCGTACCCAGTCGGTGCGCGGGGCGTCCGGCGCCACTGGCATACGGGCCCGGCCCTCGGCCAGCATGCCCGCGCTGAAGTCGACGCCGGTGATCCGCTCCCGGCATACCTGCCGCAGCACGCCCATGCCCGCGCCGGTTCCGCAGCACACGTCGAGGCCGCTGTCGAAGGGCCCGAGCCCGCGCAGGGCGCCGATCGCCGAGTCCAGCACCGACGCCGGGGTCCGGTACCCGGTGTGGTCGAACTTCGGGGCCAGCAGGTCGTAGCCGTGCTCGACGGAGGACAGCGCCTGGACGACGAGCTCACGGAAGGTGGGGCCCTGGGGTGCGGACATCACGCTCAGCATAGAGCCCCACCGGGGCAGGGCGGTCGTACTCCTGGCCTGTCGTGCATCTGGACAGGGCGCCAGTGGCGTGCTGTGATGCGCGACAACGATGTCAGGCACGTCTTCCCAGCCCCCCCTCGGCACTTCCTCGGCACCCCACCGACAGGAGCCGCACGATGCCCCTCGACCGACGTCGCTTCCTCCGCACCAGCGCCCTCACCCTCGGTGCCCCCGCGCTCGCCGCCCACCTGGCCCCGGCCGCCGTGGCCTCCCCGGCCCGGCGGCCGAGGGCGCCGCTGGCCGACGCCTTCGACCGGCTCCCGTCCGGGAGCATCACCCCGCGCGGATGGCTGGCCGAGCAGTTGCGTCTCCAACTCCATGGACTCTGCGGCCGGTACGAGGAGCGCTCGCACTTCCTCGACGTCAGCACCACCGGGTGGACCCATCCGGACCGGGACGGCTGGGAGGAGGTGCCCTACTGGCTGCGTGGCTATGTCCCGCTGGCCGTGGCCACCCGTGACCAGGCGGCGCTCACGAACTCCCGTAAATGGATCGACGCCATCCTCGCCACCCAGCAGAGCGACGGCTTCTTCGGGCCGCGCTCGCTGCGGACAAAGTTGAACGGCGGCCCCGACTTCTGGCCGTTCCTCCCCCTCCTCATGGCCCTGCGCACCCATGAGGAGTTCACCGGCGACCAGCGTGTCGTCCCCTTCCTGACCCGCTTCCTGAGCTTCATGAACGCCCAGGGACCGGGCGCCTTCGACTCGAGCTGGGTCTCCTACCGCTGGGGCGACGGGATCGACACCGCGATGTGGCTGTACCGCCGCACCGGCGAGGCGTTCCTCCTCGACCTCGTCCGCAAGATGCATACGTACGGCGCCAATTGGGTCGACAACGTTCCGAGCCCGCACAACGTCAATATCGCCCAGGGCTTCCGCGAGCCCGCCCAGTACGCGCAGGTGACCGGCTCCGCCGAGCTCAGACAGGCGACCTACCGCACCTACGCTTCGGTGCTCGGCGCATACGGCCAGTTCCCGGGCGGTGGCATCGCCGGTGACGAGAACTACCGCCCGGGTTTCACGGACCCCCGGCAGGGGTTCGAGACCTGCGGCATCGTCGAGTTCATGGCCAGCCATGAACTGCTGACCCGAATCACCGGCGACCCGGTCTGGGCGGACCGCTGCGAAGACCTGGCCTTCAATATGCTGCCCGCCGCCCTCGACCCCCAGGGCACCGGCACCCACTACATCACCAGCGCGAACGGCATCGATCTGAACAACACGGTCAAGTCCCAGGGGCAGTTCCAGAACGGCTTCGCGATGCAGTCGTACCAGCCGGGGGTCGACCAGTACCGGTGCTGTCCGCACAACTACGGCATGGGCTGGCCATACTTCGCCGAGGAGCTATGGCTGGCCACTCCCGACAAGGGGCTCGCCGCCTCCCTTTACGCCGCGTGCCAGGTGAGCGCGAAGGTGGCCGGCGGTACGACGGTCACCTTCACCGAGGACACCGACTACCCGTTCGACGAGACCATCAGGCTCACCCTGTCCACCCGCGAGAAGGTGGCCTTCCCGCTCCATCTGCGCGTCCCCGGCTGGTGCGAGAACCCGAGCATCGAGGTCAACGGCCGGGCGGTGGCCGCGGGCGGTGGCCCGGCGTTCGTCAAGGTCGCCCGGACCTGGACGGACGGCGATGTGGTGACGATCCGCCTGCCGCAGCGCACCACCCTGCGGACGTGGTCGGGGCAGCACGACGCGGTCAGCGTCGACCACGGCCCGCTGACGTACTCCCTGCGCATCGGCGAGGACTTCGTGCGCTACGCCGGTACCGACGCCTTTCCGGAATACGAAGTACACGCCACCACGCCGTGGAACTACGGCCTCACCCCCGGAGCCCTGCCCGTCCTCACCCGCGACGACGGTCCGCTCGCCGCCAATCCCTTCACCCACGAGGGCACCCCGGTCCGCATGACCGCCCAGGCGCGCCGCATCCCCGAGTGGCTCTCCGACGACGAGCAGGTGGTCACCCCGCTCCAGCAGAGCCCGGCCCGGGCCGACACACCGGCCGAGACGGTCACCCTCATCCCCATGGGCGCCGCCCGGCTGCGCATCACCTGCTTTCCCACGGCCTCGCCGAACGGCCGGGCATGGACTCCGGAGCCGCCCTTCCGCCGTCTGCGGAACAAGCACAGCGGCAAGGTGCTGGCGGTCGACGAGATGTCCACGGCCAACAGCGCCCGCGTGGTGCAGTTCGACAACACGCCGACGGGAGACCACGCCTGGCAGTGGATCGACCGGGGCGACGGCTGGTTCCTGATCCGCAACGGCCACAGCGGCAAGGTCCTGGGCGTCGACCGGATGTCGACCGCCAACAGCGCCATCGTCGTCCAGTACGAGGACAACGGCACGGCCGATCACCTCTGGAGGAAGGTGGACAACGGCGACGGCTGGTTCCGCGTCCTCAACAAGAACAGCCAGAAGGTGCTGGGGGTCGACGGCATGTCCACCGCCAACAGCGCGCAGGTGGTGCAGTACGACGACAACGGAACCGATGACCATCTGTGGCGGCTCGTGTGATCGGGCCCGGAAGGTGATGCCGCGGCAGCGTCGACACTCCACGGGAAGGTGTCGGCGGCACATCAACGGATGAGGCCATCGGCGCCGGGCCGTCCGCCCGGCGCCGATGGCATCTCGGCCGCCCCGCTCAGCGCCGGGCGTGCACCGCTTCGGCCGACGGGCCGGTCCAGGCCCGCCACGCGGTGTGCCAGCCGTCAGGACCGTTCGTACGGACGTCGGGTCCCGCCCAGGCGATATAGCCGTCGGGGCGGACGAGCAGGGCGGGACCGGGGTCGGTGCGCTGGGCCTGGGCCATAGCGGTGTCGATGCGCGGCGCGCCCGTTTCGCGGATCAGCAGAAAGCCACCGGCCCGCTGGAGTTCGCTCAACGGGCCCTCGGTGAGGGGGACTTCGGTGGCCCGGGTCCCCACCAGCGCGTGCCCGCGCCGGTTGCCCGGGCAGCGCAGGGTGACGCCGGAGAAGCCTCCGGCGATCGTGTCGCGCGCCCGGCCGACCCTCAGTACGGCCGGGGCCAGGTGGTCGCGCAGCCACCGCGCCGGGCGCGGCCCGAGGGTGACGGCGCGCACCATGGCACCGCTCTGGCGCAGGACCCGGCGGCCGATGGGGTGGCGCTCCCGGTGGTAGATCTCGCCGACCCACCGCCACTGCACGGCCTCGGCCTCGCCGCCTCACGCAACCATCCCCCGTCCGAGGCGGGCCGCGCCCTGCGCCGCACTCTGCTCGCCGCGCGCTGACGACGGCGTCGTCCGCCGGTATCCGGAATCCCACCGCCCGCAGGCACTTCCCTTCTCGTGACTCGCCGCATTGACGGAGTGAGTACTCACTCCGTACGGTACCGGCATGGCAGAGAACTCCTCCACCCCGCCCCGGCGCCGTGCACCGGCGATGGATCCCGACCAGCGCCGCGCGATGATCGTCGCCGCCGCGCTCCCCCTCGTCGTCGAATACGGCGCCTCCGTGACGACGGCGAAGATCGCCCGGGCCGCGGGCATCGGGGAAGGCACGATCTTCCGCGTCTTCGAGGACAAGGACGCCCTGCTCGCGGCCTGTATGGCCGAGGCCGTACGGCCCGATGACACCGTGGCCCATCTGGAGTCGATCGCCCTGGACCAGCCGCTGGCGGACCGGCTCGCCGAGGCGGCCGATGTGGTGCGCGGGCACATGGCGCGCATCGGCGCGGTCGCCGGAGCGCTCGCGGCTGCCGGGCGACTGGAGCGCGTCGCCCCCAAGCCCGGTAAGGACGGGCGCCTCCCGGACCGTGAGGCGAGCCTGGCCCGGCCGCGCGCCGCGCTGGCCGCGCTGTTCGAGCCCGACCGCGACCGCCTGCGGCTCGCCCCGGAACGGCTCGCGGACGCCTTCCAGTTGACGCTGATGTCGGCCGGACGGCTCGGCGCCCCCGACCCGTTGACCACCGAGGAAGTCGTGGACCTCTTCCTGCACGGCGCGCTCGCGGCGTCCGGGGAGGCCAGGTGACCGGATCCGACGTGTACGAGGAACTCCCGCCCCGGCGCCGGACCCTGGTCACCCTCGCCCTGCTGGGCTGCGCCTTCCTGGCCATGCTGGACGGCACCGTGGTCGGCACCGCGCTGCCCCGCATCGTCGAGCAGATCGGCGGAGGGGACGCCTGGTACGTCTGGCTGGTCACCGCCTATCTGCTGACCTCATCCGTCAGCGTGCCGGTCTACGGCCGCTTCTCCGACCTCTACGGCCGCCGCCGGCTGCTGATCGGCGGGCTCACCGTCTTTCTGATCGGCTCCATCGCCTGCGGTCTGTCCGCCTCCATGCCGGCCCTGATCCTCTCCCGCGCGCTCCAGGGCCTGGGCGCCGGAGCCCTGCTGACCCTCGGCATGGCGCTGGTCCGCGATCTCCACCCACCGTCCCGCCCCCAGGGCCTGATCCGGATGCAGACGGCGATGGCCACCATGATGATCATGGGCATGGTCGGTGGCCCGCTCCTCGGCGGGCTGCTCGCCGATCAGGTCGGCTGGCGCTGGGCGTTCTGGCTCAACCTCCCCCTCGGGCTGGCCGCCATCGCCATCATCGCCCTGGCCCTGCCCGACCGCCGTCCCGCCACCCCGCCGTCCGGACGGCTCGACGCGGCGGGGATCCTCCTCCTGGCCGCCGGGCTCTCCCTCGCGCTGACCGGCCTCAGCCTCAAAGCCAACGCGACCGCCGGGCACGCCCCCTCCTGGACGGACCCGGCCGTCATGGGCTGTCTGCTCGGCGGTCTGGCGCTGCTCGCCTCGCTCGTACCGGTCGAGCGGCGGGCCGCCGTCCCCGTCCTGCCCCTGCGGCTGTTCCGGCACCGCACCTACACGGCCCTGCTGACCGCCGGTTTCTTCTTCCAGGTCGCCGCCCTGCCGGTGGGGATCTTCCTGCCGCTGTACTTCCAGCACATCCGCGGCCACTCGGCCACCGCCTCCGGTCTGCTGCTGCTCCCCCTGCTCATCGGCATGACCCTGGGCAACCGCCTCACCGCCGCCACCGTGCTGCGCAGCGGGCACGTCAAACCGGTCCTGCTGACCGGAGCGGGGCTGCTCACCGCCGGCACCGCCGCCTTCATCGCCCTGCGGGCCACCACACCGCTCGCGCTGACGTCCGTTCTGCTGCTGCTCGTCGGGCTCGGCACCGGACCGGCCATGGGCGGGCTCACCATCGCCACCCAGAACGCCGTCCCGCGCGCCGATATGGGCACCGCCACCGCGGGCTCCGCCCTCACCAAGCAGCTCGGTGGCGCGGTCGGCCTGGCCTGCGCCCAATCCCTGATCGGCCACTCGGGTACGGCCTCGCCCACCGCGACGGCCATCGGCTCCACCATCGCCTGGAGCGGCGGTGCCGCCGGGCTCCTCGCCCTCGGGGCGCTGCTCCTCATGCGCGACATCCCCATCTCCACGCCCGGACGGCGCCCCGGCGCGCCCACTGCCCCGTCCGCCGTCGCCACGCCCGGGACGTCCCGGTAGCCACCGGCCTGGCGCTTCCGGTACGGCCTGTCGATCGCACTTGACCTCAAGCGCTTCAAGTGTCGGATGCTCGACATATGACAACGACAGGGACAGAGGTCCGGGGCTCCCCGATGACCATCCAGCAGGTGTCGGGACTGAGCGGCCTCACGGAGCCGACGCTGCGCTACTACGAGAAGATCGGCCTGATCCCCGTGGTGGACCGCGACCGGGACAGTGGCCACCGGCGCTATCACCCCACCGTGGTGGAGACGATCAAGGCGCTGGGATGTCTGAGATCAACCGGCATGAGCGTGCAGGACATGCGTGCCTACCTCCGCCACCTCGACGAGGGCACGCAGGGCGCCGCTCCGCTGCGCGACCTCTTCCGGCGCAACGCGGAGCGCGTGGAGCGGGAGATGGCGCTCATGGAGGTCCGGCTGCGCTATCTGCGACTCAAGGCGGAGATGTGGGACGCGCGGGAGCGCGCCGACGCCGATGCGGAGCGCCGGGCGACCGACGAGATCACGGGCGTCATCGACGCGCTGTGAGAAATGCGTCTGGGAAAGGATGCAAGGAATTCATGGAAGGCAAGACTGTCCCCGTGTCCGCTGACACCGACACCGAGACCCAGACCGACGCCGGTGGTGGCGCACTCGTCCTGGTGACAGGCGGCAATGGCTACGTCGGCACCCATGTGATCAGCGGCCTGCTGCGAAGCGGCCATCGGGTGCGCACCACGGTCCGTTCGCATGGCCGGGCGGCGAGCGCCGCCGCGAGCGTCCGGTCGGCCATCGCGGCCTCCGGCGTCGATCCGGACGGGCGGCTCGACATCGTCGGCGCCGACCTGACCGCGGACGACGGCTGGGACGACGCGGTGGCGGGGTGCACCCACGTCCTGCATGTCGCGTCGCCGTTCCCCTCCGTCCAGCCGGAGAACGAGGACGAGCTGATCGTCCCCGCACGGGACGGCACCCTGCGTGTGCTGCGGGCCGCACGGGACCACGGTGTGCGCAGGGTCGTGATGACGTCCTCGTTCGCCGCCGTGGGATACAGCCCCAAGGACGGTGACACATACGACGAGAGCGACTGGACCGACCCCGCGGACGACAACCCGTCCTACATCCGGTCGAAGACCATCGCGGAGCTGGCCGCCTGGGACTTCGTGGCGAAGGAGGGAGACGGCCTGGAACTGACGGTGATCAATCCGAGCGGCATCTTCGGTCCGACGCTCGGCCCCCGGCTGTCCGCCTCGACGGAGTTCGTGAAGGCGATGCTGGAGGGGGCGATGGAGGCAACCCCTCGTATGCACTTCGGCATGGTGGACGTACGCGATGTCGCCGACCTCCATCTGCGGGCCATGACCCATCCCGCAGCGGCCGGGCAGCGCTTCCTCGCCAGCGGCGAACGGGCCGTCAGCTTTCTGTGGATCGCCCGGGTACTGGCCGAGCACCTCGCGGAGCGCGCCGCCCGGGTACCCACGCATGAGGTGAGCGGCGAAGAGCTGCGGGAGGCCGCCCGCTCCGATCCGGCGCTGCGGGAAGCGGCCGGGCAGGCGGAGAGGGTACCGGTCCTGCGCACCGAGAGGGCGCGTACCGTCTTGGACTGGACCCCGCGCGACCCGGTGACGACCATCCTCGACACCGCGGAGAGCCTGTTCCGCCTGGGCCTGGTGAAGGGCTGAAGCGCCCCTGGCCCGGGCCGCCCGCCCCGCCATCCGTCGGTGTTCCGGCGCGCCGGGCTCGGGTCCCGGCGGGGGCGGTAAGGTCGACGTCATGGAGTGATGACCTGGCACACCGATCGCGATCCGCGTGAACGCCGTCCGAGCCTGTGCTCCGGCGTCCGGTCGGTGTGCCCGCGGCACCCGTCATCCACTTCACACGATCGGAACCGTATGACCGACATGCATGAAATGACCGACCTGGCCGATGACGTGTTTCTGGACGAGGTCGCCGAGCGTCTCGCCGCCCTGCCCGCCGTACGGGCCGTCACCCTCGGGGGCTCGCGTGCGCAGGGCACCCACACCCCGGAGAGCGACTGGGACCTGGCCGTGTACTACCGGGGCGACTTCGACCCGGCCGATCTGCGGGCCGTCGGCTGGCAGGGCGAGGTCTCCGAGATCGGCGAGTGGGGCGGTGGTGTCTTCAACGGGGGCGCCTGGCTGACGATCGACGGACGGCGCGTGGACGTCCACTACCGCGACCTCGAGGTGGTGGAACACGAACTCGCCGAGTCGCGGCAAGGCCGCTTCCGCTGGGAGCCGCTGATGTTCCACCTCGCGGGCATCCCCAGCTATCTGGTGGTGGCCGAACTCGCCGTCAACCAGGTGCTGCGGGGCGCCCTGCCCCGCCCCGAGTACCCGGAGGCGCTGCGCGAGGCGGCGCCCCCGGTGTGGCGCGGGCGCGCGGGTCTGACACTGCGGTACGCCTCGGCCGCGTACGTCGGACGTGGCCAGGCCACCGAGGTGGCGGGGGCGGTGGCGACCGCCGCTCTGGAGACGGCGCACGCGGTGCTGGCGGCGCGCGGTGAGTGGGCCACCAACGAGAAACGCCTCCTCCAGCGGGCGGGCCTGCGCGGCATCGACACGATCGTGGCAGGGCTGCGGCCGGAGCCCGCCGCCCTGGCCGAGGTGATCGCCGACGCGGAGGCGTTGTTCGCAGCCGCGGACTGAGCGGTGTCCTGGGCGCACCGGCAGGGCCTGGGCTCAGCCGAGTCCATGCCGGTGCGCGTAGGCGATGGCCTGGCCGCGGTCACGGCTGCCGGTTTTGGCGAAGACGCGGTTGACGTGGGTTTTGACGGTGGCTTCGCTGACGAACAGCGATCGGGCGATCTCGCGGTTGGACAGGCCCTTGGCCATGCAGATGAGCACTTCGGCCTCGCGTGCGGTCAGCCCGGCGGGCAGCTCCCCCGACCCGGCGGCGGGCTGCTGCCGGGCGAGTGCGACGAGGCGGGCGTGTACGACGGGGTCCAGAAGGGCCTGCCCACGGGCGGCCGCCCGCAGTGCCCGATCGACGTCCTCGCGCCCGGCTTCCTTGGTGAGGTAGCCCAGGGCCCCGGCGGTGAGCGCCGCGTTGATCGATTCGTCGTCGATGAAGGTGGTCAGCACGACGACATGTGTCCCGGGATGGTCCATGGTGATGTGCCGCGTGGCTTCGATGCCATCCATGTGCGGCATGCGCAGGTCCATCAGCACCACGTCCGGGGAATGCTCGGCGACCGCCGCCAGGGCCTGCCGACCGTCCCCGACGGCGGCGACCACCTCGACGTCGGGCAGCCGCTCGCAGATGGTGACCAGTCCGTCGCGGACGATGGTCTGGTCGTCCACGATGATCACCTTCACGCCGGGACCTCCGCTTCCACCCTCCAGCCACCGGCTCTGGGACCAGCGTCCTTGAGGCCCGCGTCCTTGAGGCCCGCGTCCTTGAGACCCGCGTCCTTGGGGCCCGCGTCCTTGAGGCCCGCGTCCTCGGGACCCACCTCTTCGGGACCTGCGTCGAGTGTGCCGCCGAGCAGTTCCACGCGCTCGCGCATGCCGGTGAGGCCGAAGCCACCGCCGGTCTCGGCAAGCTCCCCGGCCGGATCGACGCCAGGTCGTACCGGCGCCGCATTGGTGACCGTCAGCCGGGTGGACGATTCGCCGAAGGCGAGGCTGACGGTGACGGCGGCACCCGGTGCGTGCTTGCGCGTGTTGGTGAGTGCTTCCTGGGCGACCCGCAGCAGGGCTATTCCGGCCGCCGGTGGCAGCGGCCGTACGGCGCCGGTGATCCGGAAGTCGGCGCCTTCGCCCGTGGCGAGAGCGGTGAGCTGTTCATCGAGGGCGACCGGCTCCTCACGCAGCGCCCGCACCGCGCGGCGGGTCTCGTCCAGGCCCTCGACGACCAGGCGGCGGGACCGGCCGATCGCGGCCCGCACCTCGTCGGTGCCGGCGCCGTCCTCGACGATGGACTCAAGAGCGGTGATCTGCACCGACAGCGCCGACAGCGTATGGGCCAGCACGTCGTGCACCTCCCGGGCGATCCGGTTGCGCTCGGCGAACAGCTCGGCGCGCTCGTGCTCGACGGCGCCGCGTTCCCGCGCCACCGCCAGCTCGGTCTCGGATCGCAGCCGTTCCCGGCGCTGGCGGCGTCCGACGCCCAGCAGCAGGCCGAGCAGCGCGGCCACCCCCACGGCGGCGAGCTTCGCGACGTCCTGTCCGTCGACGGCGAGGGTGACGGCGGCGGCAGCGATACCGAGGCCGGCCAGGGCCGTGGCGGGGAGCAGCCCCGCCGGCATGACGGCGCACATCGCGGCCACCCCCACGACCACCGCACCGAACGGGGCCCACGCCCCCGCCACCCCGCCACAGACCGCCACCAGTGCCACCGCGCACACACCGACCGTCGGCCGGCCTCTGCGCATGCCCACCAGCCAGCCGATCCAGCCCAGGCCCAGGCCCACGGTGACCACCAGCGCGACCAGGCCGCGGGCGTCGAGGCCGGGATGTGTCGCCCGCACCGCCCCGTAGATCAAGCCGCCCAGGGCGAGCAGGCCGACGACCCATTCCGCGGTCGGCTCGTTGCCGTCCAACCGGCCGGACGCTGCGCCGGGGCCCGGCCGGGGATCACCAGTACTCATCAGTCCAGCATGCCGTGCCCATGTCCTGCCCGGCCCCGGGGGCCACCGCTCACACCACGGCCCGTCGCTCACCGGACGCCCAGTCGGCCTCGGCCCGATCCGAGGAGCGCCTCCCGTCCACGCCAGGCCACGATGGCGGTACGCGACAGCACCTCGGCGAGCGCCATCAGGAGAATCGCCGGGGCCCAGGCCGTCGGATCAAGGTGGTAGTCGCTCGAGAAGCGGCCGATCGCTTCGTCGCCGCCCTGCGTGGCGAAGAGCTGGAAGGCCATACGGAAGCCGCAGCCCACCACCCACAGCACGGCCGCCGTGGCCGTGGCGCGCGCGATGACCTCACCGGCGTCGTTGTGGTACACGCGGGTCAGCGCCCCGGCCCCCGCGCCCAGAGCGAGCCCGATCAGCGTCGTGGCCGCGATCAGCAGGAGATCGTTGCCCGACGTCGGGATCTCATGCAGGTAGTTCGTCGCCGCCCATCCGACGATCCCCACCGGGAGCAGCAGCGTCTTCGCCGTCAACCGTCGGCCACGCAGTTGCAGCAGCACCATGCCCACGAGGGCGATATCGATCAGCCAGTCCTTGATATCCATGCCGCCATGCTCGGCCGGAGCCACCGCCGCACACGTCAACCCACAGGTCCACCCCGGGTGGACCTGAGCCTCCACCCACACCCGAACACGGTGCTGTGAGCGGTGGCGCCGGGTCCGCCGGGGCGACCGGCAGCGGTGTCGCACACCGGCCGTCCGCGGCGGTACGCGGCGGTACGCGGCGGTACGCGGCGGTACGCGGCGGTACGCGGCGGTACGCGGCGGTACGCGGCGGTACGCGGCGGTACGCGGCGGTACGCGGCGGTACGCGGCGGTACGCGGCGGTACGCGGCGGTACGCGGCGGTACGCGGCGGTAAACGCGGTTCCTTCAGCCGCGCCGGGTGAGGATGCTCAGTGTGTTGGCCGCGACGATGGCGCCTATGCTCATCCACTCCGTCCAGCCCAGGTTCTGCCCCAGCCCGACCCAGCCGACCAGGGCGGCGAGGACGGGGTTGACGCTCATGAAGAGCCCGAACGCCTGGGCGGGCACACGGCGCAGGGTGAACAGGTCCGCGAGGTACGGCACGGCCGAGGAGAGGACGCCCGCGGTGACGGCGTACGCCACGGCGCTCGCGGTCGGCGGCTGATGGACCGCGACGGCGATCCCGACCGGCAGGAACATCAGAGCGGAGAGCCCCGCGGCCGCCGCCGACCCCTGGGCGCCGGGGACCCGTCGGCCGACGGTGCGGTTGAGCAGGATGTACGACGCCCAGCACACGGCGGCCAGCAGCCCCAGCCCCATGCCCAGGTAGTCGGCCGAGGGCCGCGGGCGCATCAGCGTCACCACGGCGGCGGCCGCGACCAGCGCACAGCACGCGTCCGCCCGGCGCCGTGAGGCGGCCAGCGCGATGCACAGCGGGCCGAGGAACTCCAGGGTCACCGCCAGCCCGAGGCCGATGCGGTCGATGGCGGTGTACAGGGAGAGATTCATGGTGCCGAACACCACGGCAAGAGCCACTACCGGCCGCCACTGCCACCAGGTGAAGCTCCGCGGCCGGGGCCTGCCGACGGCCAGCAGGACGATCGCGGCCACGTACTGGCGGACGGCGACGACCCCGATCGGGCCGAGGACGGGGAAGGCGTGGGATCCGATCGCGGCGCCGGTCTGGTTGGACAGACCACTGCCGATCATCGTGGCCACACCGGCGAACCGACGCGCGGTCGGCTGGTGATCCGGATCCGGGTCCTGGCTCGGTCCCGGGCCCGGATCCAGGCCGGGAACCGGATCCAGGCCGGAGCCCGGGTCGGGGTCGGCGAGGGGCGATGGGATCCGGTGTGCGGTTCCCGTCGATCGTGCGGCGGCGATACGTGACGCGGGAGCTGGTCGCATGCGTCGATCGTGCGCCGGGCCCACCCATGCACATAATGCGTTCTGCGCCTTATCTATACGCTGGACGTATGGATGTGGAGCTGCGGCAACTGCGCTGCCTCGTGGCGATCGTCGACGAGGGCACCTTCACCGACGCCGCCATCGCGCTCGGCGTCTCCCAGGCGGCCGTGTCCCGGACCCTGGCCTCGCTCGAACGCACCCTGGGGACAAGGCTGTTGCGGCGCACCTCCCGCGAGGTGACCCCGACGGGCACCGGGCTGCGCGTGGTGGCACACGCCCGGCGGGTGCTGGCCGAGGTGGACGGCCTGATCCGGGAGGCCATATCGGGCCACGCCCATCTGCGAATCGGTTACGCCTGGTCCGCGCTCGGCCGCCACACCCCCGCCTTCCAGCGCCGCTGGGCTCAGGCGTACCCGGAGACGGATCTGCATCTCGTCCGTGTGCATTCCGCCACCGCCGGACTGGCGGAGGGCGTCTGTGACCTGGCCGTCGTGCGCAGAGCCCTCGACGAGCGCCGCTTCGACTCCGCCATCGTCGGGCTGGAGCGGCGGCTGTGCGCCGTGGCCGCCGACGATCCCCTCGCCAGGCGCCGCTCGGTCCGGCTGGCCGACCTCAGCGGACGCACCCTGCTGGTCGACCGGCGGACCGGCACCACCACCGCGGAGCTGTGGCCGCCCGACTCCCGTCCGGCCACGGAGGAGACCCACGACGTGGAGGACTGGCTCACGGTGATCTCCGCGGGCCGCTGCGTCGGCATGACGGCGGAGTCCACCGCCAACCAGTATCCGAGGCCCGGAATCGCCTACCGGCCGGTCCGTGACGCCGAGCCGATCGCGGTACGCCTCGCCTGGTGGCGGGACGACCCGCACCCCGCCACCCAAACCGCGATCGAGCTGCTCACCACCCTCTACCGCAACGGCTGACCCCGCCCGGGTAAGGACTGTTCCGGATAATCCAGTACGGAACGAATTGTTACCCTGGGCCATATGACCGCGATGGCGCCCGCCCAGAACGAACCGGATCTGTCCTTCCTCCTCGACCACACCAGCCACGTCCTGCGCACCCAGATGTCGGCCGCGCTCGCCGAGATCGGGCTGACGGCACGGATGCACTGCGTCCTGGTCCACGCCCTGGAGGAGGAGCGCACCCAGGCACAGCTCGCCGAGATCGGCGACATGGACAAGACCACGATGGTGGTGACGGTGGACGCCCTGGAGAAGGCGGGCCTCGCGGAGCGGCGCGCCTCGGCCCGGGATCGCCGGGCCCGGATCATCGCGGTGACGGAGGAGGGCGCGCGGATCGCCGAGCAGAGCCAGGGCATCGTGGACCGCGTTCACCGGGAGGCGCTGGCGACGCTCCCCGATACCCAACGCGCCGCCCTGCTACGGGCCTTGACCCGGCTGACCGAGGGGCATCTGGCCGCACCCGCCGAAAGCCCCCGCCCGGCCCGGCGGGCGCGCCAGAGCGAGAAGTAGCGCCCCCAGAGACTCACCTGCCACTGAGGGGTAGGACCCAAACAAATAGTCTGCAACAAAACCATCTGCTACGGTCACTCCTGTCGCGTCTACCGACAGGAGTGACCGCATGTCCGCCACCGCGTCCGGCCCGCCCGCTTCCCACGTCCCCCCATCCCGCCAACTGGCCCTCGGGGTCATCGCCACCGGGATGCTGATGGTCATCCTCGACGGCAGCATCGTGACCGTGGCCATGCCCGCCATCCAGAGCGATCTGCGGTTCTCCTCCGCCGGGCTGAGCTGGGTCGTCAACGCCTATCTGATCGCGTTCGGCGGTCTGCTGCTGCTCGCGGGCCGCATCGGCGATC
Organism: Streptomyces niphimycinicus; assembly: GCF_018883605.1. GTDB lineage: Bacteria > Actinomycetota > Actinomycetes > Streptomycetales > Streptomycetaceae > Streptomyces > Streptomyces niphimycinicus. The sequence continues at coordinate 35,872 of NZ_JAHLEM010000110.1, forward strand.
TCATCGGCCGCAAGCGCATGTTCCTGGCCGGCACCACGGTGTTCACCGCGGCCTCGCTCCTGGCGGCCGTGGCCACCTCCCCCACGGCGCTGATCGCCGCCCGGTTTCTACAGGGGGTCGGCAGCGCGCTGGCGTCAGCGGTCAGCCTGGGCATTCTCGTCACGCTCTTCACCGAATCCGCCGAACGCGCGAAGGCCATCGCCGTGTTCAGCTTCACCGGCGCCGCCGGAGCCTCGATCGGCCAGGTGCTCGGGGGCCTTCTCACCGACGCGCTCAGTTGGCACTGGATCTTCCTGATCAATCTGCCGATCGGACTGCTGACCCTCGCGGTCGCCATACCCGCCCTGCCCGCCGACCGCGGGCCCGGTCTCGCGGGCGGCGCCGATGTCCTCGGCGCGCTGCTCGTCACGGCCGGGCTGATGCTGGGCATCTACACCGTCGTCAAGGTGGCGGACTACGGCTGGACGGCGGCGCATACGCTCGGCCTCGGCGCCCTCTCGCTCCTCCTGCTCGCCCTGTTCCTGGTCCGGCAGGCCACCGCCCGCACCCCGCTGATGCCCCTGCGGATCCTGCGGTCGCGCGGTGTCGCCGGGGCCAATCTCGTCCAGGTCCTGATGGTGGCCGCGCTCTTCTCGTTCCAGATCCTCGTCGCCCTCTATCTGCGGAACGTCCTGGGATATGGCGCCACCAGGACCGGTCTGGCCATGCTCCCGGCCGCCCTCGCCATCGGCGCGGTGTCACTCGGCGTCTCCGCGCGGCTCAGCGCCCGCTTCGGCGACCGCGCGGTGCTGCTGGCCGGACTGGCGCTGCTGGCCGGGGTCCTCGGACTGCTCATCCGCGTCCCCGTGCACGCCCGGTACCTCCCCGACCTCCTCCCGGTCATGCTGCTCGCCGCCGGTTTCGGGCTGGCCCTCCCCGCGCTGACCAGCCTCGGGATGTCCGGTGCGAAGGAGGACGAGGCCGGGCTCGTCTCCGGGCTGTTCAACACCACTCAGCAGATCGGCATGGCGCTGGGCGTCGCGGTGCTGTCCACCCTGGCGGCCTCCCGCACGGACGCGCTGCTCGCCCGGGGCAAGGGCCGGGCCGAGGCGCTGACCGGCGGCTACCACCTGGCCTTCGCCGTCGGAGCGGGACTCATCGTGACGGCCTTCGCGGTGGCGTTCACCGTGCTGCGAGGCCCCACGCCGAAGCGCCACGTCGCACCGCGGAAGGCCAACCCGTCCGCCGCATCCATCACCACCGTCTGCCCCCTCACCTCCCTTCCGAGCGAAAGGTGCGCCCTCATGGCGACGACCGGGACCGAGACCACAAGCCCGACGAACGAGGCCGGGACGAAACCAGGGGCCGGACCCGCGCCCCGGGTGCTCACCGAGGACGAACTGTCGCTGATGCTGGGGGACCAGCGGTTCAGCGTGCTCGCGACGGTCAAGCGCAGCGGCCATCCCCATCTGTCCACCGTGATCCACCACTGGAGCCCCGAAGAGCGGGTGCTGCGCATCTCCTCGACCGACGACCGGCTCAAGGTGCGTCAGCTACGGCGCGACCCCCGTGCCGCCGTGCATGTGGGCGCGCCGGACGGCTGGTCGTTCGCCGTCGCCGAAGGCGAGGCGGAGGTATCGGAGGTGACGGCCGTTCCCGGGGACGCGGTCGGGCGCGAACTGCTGTCCATGACGCCCGGCTTCGCCGATCCACGCGACGAAGTGGCCTTCCTGGAGCAGCTCGTGGCGGACCGGCGGGTGGTGATCAGGATCCGGGTGTCCCGGCTGTACGGAACGGCCCTCGACATGGCCACCACCTGACCACGCGTTGGAACGCGGACGCTTTGGTTTCCCTGCCCGGACACGGTGAACATCGTGTCCGGGCCGTACGTATCGGGAGGGTGGCGCATCCGATGAACGCACCCCGTCTCGGGTGCGGAGGGCTCGGGTGTCCCCCTGACGAGGAGAGATACCGTGAACGCACATCATCTGCCGTCCCGGCCGCGGACGCGGCGGTTCGGCGCGCCGGCCATCGCCGCGGCGGCGCTCGTCCTCGCCATGGCCTCCCCCGCCCCGGCCCCCGCCGAGGTGTCCGCCTCCGACTCGCACACCCTGGCGAAGAACGTGACACTGACGTTCGAGTCGAAGCCGGAGAATCTCACCCCGCTGGTGAAGTTCGAGCCCGTGGCTGTCGGCGCCGCCCCGTCCGCCGCGCACTCGGCCTCCCCGCGGCCGGAGAGCCACGCGCCGGACTCGGACGGAGAGTCGTCCTCGAAGGCGGCGACCTCGGACGACGGGTCCCCGTGGCCCGCCGTGGGAGTCATCATCGGCGTCTGCCTGGTCGCCCTGGCCGGAGGTTTCGTGCTGTTTCCAGCAGGGGTATCGAACTGGCGACCTCGCGTAATCGACTGTCGCCTATTCCTTGGTGATTGAGGCGCTGGGGTCACCGTGTGTGGTCGCCTGGGACATAGTGGCGCCAGGTTCCTCCTGCTTCGGCGGCGAGCTGGGCGGTGGTCTCGTCGTGGTAGCCGAGCATGCGGGCGATCACGGGTGCGGGGGCCTGGAGGACCAGGTGGCGGATTGCCGCTGTGCGGCCGCGCTGTGTGGGGAAGCCCAGGCGGCGGAGCCGGAGTTCGAGGGTGTCCGAAGTCATGGGCTGCCCGGCCCGGCGGCCGGGGAACAGCCAGCGGGCTTCGGGGTTGGTGGCGGTCATGGTGTTCGGCCGTTCGTTGAGGTAGGTCAGCATGAGCCCGGCGAAGGGCTCGGGAACGGGGGACAGTGGGTCGCCGAGGCGGACGAGGACCTCGCCGTCTTCCTGCAGGATGTCGTCGGTGGAGAGCCGGACGACGCGGGTGAGTGGCTGTGCGTAGAGGAGAACGAGGATGACGGCGACCCGGTCCCGGCGCGGGACGTCCTCGCGGTTCATGGCCTGCCGCAGCAGCGCGAGGCGCTGGTGCTGGGCGATGGGGGCGGGGTTGCTCGTGGAGCGGTGCGGGACGGTGAGGGTGGGCGTGTGTTTGGAGCGCATCGCCCACCGCAGGAAGGCGTGGGTGAGGCGCCGGGCGGTGTAGCCGCCCGCGTACCACGCGTCGACGTCGGCCTGGGTGCAGTCGGCGAGGGTGCGTCCGCGCTGGGCGAGGTGGGCGAGGAAGGTGGTCGCGAGGCGGATCTCGTCGCGCGCTTGTCGGATCTGGTCGCTGGTGAGCGGGCCGCGGTCGGCCAGGGTGTTCAGGCGGCGCTGGACGTGCCAGGCGGCGAAGAGTTCCAGCAGCCGCCGGTGGTCGGTATCGCCGATGGTGGTGAGCTTCTCGGCGAGCCATCGTTGGAAGAGCAGTAGCTGTCGGTCGGCCGGAGGCAGGATGCCGGTCTGCATGAGCAGATCGCGCAGGTAGGCGACCGACCGCCAGGGGGTGAGCTGGCTCAATCCGTCGTGGGTGAGCGGGACTTCGCTGCGGGCCAAGGCCCGCAGGTTGCGCTGGACGTGGGGGTGGCCGGTCCAGGTCAGCCCGCCCCAGGGGCGTTTTATCTGCCGCAACGCGTCGAACAGGGGGAGGAGTTCGACCCGGACGCTGCCGGTGCCGTCGTCGAGGAATTCCTGGAGGCGTTCGGTCAGAACGCATCGGCCGCAGATGCCGCGCCGGTAGCGTCGTGCTTCCTGGCCGCAGCGTTCGCAGGTGAAGTCGCCGAGTCCGCCGGCGCAGTCGGTGCAGAGCTTGCCGCCGTCCGGCGCGAGGCCGGGGGTGAGCCGTTCGACGCGGCAGCCGACGCACGTTCCGTAGGTCTCCAGGGCCCTGGTCATGCAGGTCTGGCAGATGTAGCCCTCGGGCCAGTGGTTCGTCTCGGACCGCACTGCCCGGCTGCAGCGGGTGCAGAACCGCGCGCTCGCGGGCACTCGGCTCCGGCTCATCCTTCGGGCCGGATGCGGGCGCGCTTGGGGCGGACCGCTGACAGATCGACGACAGCGTCGCCGGTGGCGACCTTGCGGATCGTAGCGTTCTCGGCCTTGGTGGCGATCAGGTCGGCAGGGGTGCACTCGAAGATGTCGCAGAGCGCGGCCAGCACCGGCAGCGAGAGCCGTTCGGGGGTGCCGGTGACCAGCCGGTGGACCTGGGAGAGCGACAGGCTGATGCCCCGCTCGGCCAGCGGCGGGGCGAGCTCGCTGGTGGTGAACATTCCGGCGGAGGCCATCAGCTCGCGCAGCCGCCACTGATAGCTGACCTGGCGTTTCATCAGGCTCCCTTCTTCGCGGGCTTGAGAGCGGCCTCGATGGTGGCGTCCAGGGCCCGCCGCAGGGTGCGGGTGCGGAAGTCGGAGGACACGCAGGTGTAGATGGAGGTCGTGCTCGCATGGTCGTGGCCGGCTTGCTGCTGGACAAATAGGGCGTCCCAGCCGTCTTCGATCAGGTGGGTGACGTAGGACCTTCTCAGCGAGTGGAAATCCAGGACCGGATCCAGCCCGAGGTCATCGCGGTAGGTGGCGAAGCGGGAGTCCAGCCGTTGCAGGCCGACCCGCCGTCCGCGCTCGGACGGCCACAGAGCGGACCCGTCCGCGTGGCGCATGGCGGGCCGCACTTCACTCGTCCACTGGTCGAGGATCTCGGCCGACCACTCCCACACGGTCAGCACGCTGCGGCGCTTGGGCGGTGACCCCTTCTTCGCCTTGCCGTGGCGGACGTAGCAGACGCCGTACTCACCGAACTCCGGGCCTTCGGGGTTACGACCGAAGTCGGCGGTGTCCAACATCCTCGTCTCGTTGCGCCGCAGTCCGTAGGCGTACGAGGTCTTGAACAGCATCGCATCGCGGAAGGCGGGCAGCCAGCCCTTGCGGCCACGTCCACGCACGCGGCTGACCTGGTCGTCGGCGTGGTCGAAGAACGCCTGCAACTCATCTCGGGTGAAGGCCCGTTTCGGAGACTCGGCCTCGCACTCCTGCATGTGCACGGCCGTGTTCCACGGATGACAGACCTGCACCGGATGGGTGCCGAACCGCCGCTCGCACTCGGTCGCCCAGCCGTAGGCCGGGTCGGTGGCGTAGTCGCAGAACAGCCGTACCGCCTCCTGGTAGCCGCGTAGCGTCGAGCGTACGCAGCCGCGGACCGCGCGCAGGTCGCCGAACCACTCGTCCGCCAGGTGCGAGGACCAGGTCCAGGGGAAGGCGTCCGCGTGCGCGGCGAAGGCTCGCACCTTCCGCTCGCGACCGTTGATGGTCGACAGCGCGAGGTTCCGGGCCAGCTGCTGGTTGCGCCAGCCGTCCAGCATCGCCTCGAAGACCTGCTCGTCCGGCCGCAGCAGCGGCACTCCGTCGGCCAGGTGCAGCCGCGCGGCCCCTGGTGCCGTCCCGTTCTTTTCCACCAAATCGTCACGCTCCGTAGATCGCATTCGCCGCGAGAATCTCGCATCGAATGCGAAGCCCGAGGCGAAACGGCAGGTCAGTCATGCGATCGAGTGAAGCGGCACGACATGGGCCCGACCCGTCAGCTACCGTTCCCGCAGGTGTGTGACGACCCGCGTGTCCGCTGATCAGCGGCTTCCTGAGCCCCGCTCGGCCAATACAGCGCAGCATGACGCCAGTTCGCATCGGATGCGATACGCGCTGGTTCCGAGGTGAGCCCAAAAGGGGCCATGGGATGATCTTGCTCGATGAGTGAACCCGGCGACAGGGGCCGTCGTCGTCAGCCTGCCGTCTGCGCCCCGGCCCCGGTGCGGGGTTCGGGAAGCGCGCCGCCGGCTTGGAGGGTGGCGAAGTCGGCGTGGGCCTGCTCGATGGCCACGGGGTATGCCTCGCGTTTGGCGTGCTCTGCGAGCACCCGGTAGATGCTGGCGACGGAGGGGTTCTGTCCCTTGCGCTTGCCGGTGGGAATGATCAGGTCGGGCTGGATCTGCTCGACCGTCTCGCCGAGTGCCCGGCGCCGCAGGACGGTGTGCAGCATGTCCTCGGTGATGACCGGCGGCCGGCCGCCGTGCTTTCCCTTGCGGGCCGCAGTGTCGAGCCCTTCCAGGGTTGACTCCCGGATGTTCTCCCGCTCGGTCTCCGCCATCGCCGCGAAGAACGCGAACAGCAGCCTGCCGTGCCCGCTGGGGTCGTACATGCCCGCCAGCGGTCCGGCGAGCATCTCCAGCACGAGGCCGTGGGCGGACAGGTGGTCGGCGAGCGCGGTGAGTTCGGCGGCGTCGCGGCCGAGCCGCTTCATCTCGTAGACCGTGAGGATCACCCGGCAGTGTGGGGCGTGGGCCTTGATCTCCCGGGCGGCGCTCAGCGCGGCCTCGAATGCGGGGCGGACCCGCACCCGGGTGCTGATCTTCTCGGCGAAGATCTTGTCCCGGGGGATGTTCTTGGCGGCGAGCGCGTCGAGTTGGGAGTCGAGTTCCTGGCCGAGGGTCGAGCAGCGCGCGTAGCCGATCCGGATGTCGGCGGTCGGGGTGTCGGGGTCGATCGGCGCCGGGGGCGGGGTGCCGGGCCGCCATGGCTGCCCGGGGCCCCGGTCGGCCGGGGTGGGCACCCGCAGCAGCTTCGCCAGCCGGGGCACCTTGGTGAAGCGGCCCGTGTGGTAGGCGCCGGCGACCGCGCCGCCGCGCGAACGGCACGGCGATCCAGCCTCGGCGCCGCAGCGCGGACACGGGTGGCGCTCGATGTCGTCCACATCGGACACGGGGGCGGTTTGAGGGTCCGTCATGAGCCGCGATTTTCGCACAATGCAAGTCTCAGAAGGGGGTCCGTCCCGCTATTGAGTGAGAACGAGTTCTGCGAACCGATCCGGGGCCCGGAGAGTCTTCCCGGCCGTCGAGTGATCTTGCTCTGGCAAAGGACCGTTTATGAGAATCACGGTCCGTGCCGGTCGCCACGCACAGTTACACGTCGGTTGGGCGGCAGTGAGCGATCTTCCCTGGGCTCGCGCATCAGTGCGCCCGGCTCGTCCGGGGGTGACGGAGCGGCCGACGGGCCGGGATGGTGACCAGCAAAGGCGGAAGTCCCCCGATCGCGCGGATCGGGGGACTTCACCAAGCGCCGGCCCGGAGCGGCTCATGTTGCGGCTCCGGGTGCCGGGTGCCTGTTTCTACGCGGCCGGGTTGAGTTCGGCTTGGCCGAACAGCAGGGCCCAGCCGGTGGGGAGCTGGTGGAGGATGCGGGTGATGAGGTCGGGGCCGGCGTGGGCGGTGACAGCGGCGAAGACGGAGCCGGTGTCCCAGCGGGTGGTGGCCAGGGAGGCGCCGGAGCGGACGGCGAGGTCCTTGACGAAGGCCCATCCGGTCAGCGGCTGGGTGTCGGGAATCTGTGCGGTCAGGACGCGTGCGGCCTCCAGGGGCAGGCAGGTGGCCAGGTCGACGCGTTCGTCGCCGGTCAGCTGGCGTCCCAGCCCCGAAAGGACCAGGCGGACGGCTTCCTCAGCTCGCTCGCGGGTGGGGTAGGCGCCTTCGTAGCGGACCTTCTCCAGCATCTGCTCATACGCCGTCGAGTACGGCTGCTGGTGCTCAAGCGGTACGCGCACGTCGGTGATCACTGCGGTGCATGCCTTTCGTCAAGCCAGGGTCGGGTGGGTGCCGGTGTACGGCACCGGTGGTCAGGTGGGCTGGGGGCGGCCGAAGAGGAGGTCGTAGCCGACCGGGAGCTGGAGCAGGATCTGCCCCAGCAGGTCGTCGCCCGCGGTGTCGGCGACCGTGGACAGCACGGCGCTGACGTCCCAGGTCGCGGTCTGCTCGGTGGCGCCCTCGATCCAGGCCGCAGTTGCCCGCACGAACCGCTCCGGCGGCAGCGGCTCGGCGCTCTGGAGCGGGTTGAGCAGGATGAGAGCGAATTCCTCCGGCAGGCGTGCCGCGAGCTGGGCGCGGACCTTGCCGACCAGGTGCGCGCCGAGCAGGGCGAGCACTACGCGGGCCGCGCGCTCGGCCTCCTCTACAGTGCCGTACTCGCCGCGTTCCTTGACGTGGTCAAGGAAGGCTTCGCGTCGCAGAGTCATCTCGGCCGCCACCCCCTTCTGGTTCTTCGGATGCCCGTAGGGGTGCGGAGGACGGGGTGAGGGGGAGATCAGGTGCCCGTCCTCCGTACCTGTCCGGCCGGTGTCAGCCGGAGATCTCCTTGTGGCCGGTCCCGACGCCGATGGAGATCTTGCGGGGCTTGGCGCGCTCGGCGATCGGGATGCGCAGGGTGAGCACACCCGCGTCGTAGTCGGCCTTGATGTGCTCGGTGTCGAGGGTGTCGGCGAGCACGATCTGGCGGGAGAAGACGCCCAGCGGCCGCTCGGACAGTTCCATCTGCACGTCGTCGGCCTTCGCCACTGGCCGGCGCTCGGCCTTGACGGTGAGCATGTTCCGTTCGACGTCGATGTCGATCGCGTCGGCGCTGACGCCGGGAAGGTCGAAGGCCACCACGTACTCGTCACCCTCGCGGTAGGCGTCCATCGGCATCGCCGACGGCCTCGACCAGGTCCCCGGGCCCAGCAGCTGCTGCGTCAGCCGGTCCAGCTCACGGAAGGGGTCAGTGCGCATCAACATCGGGAAACACCTCCAGCAGGTTCAGGCAGTTACTGCCAATGCGCCTCACTGACACCGTTGTAACATGTCATCCAATGGATGACAAACACGATGTCGTCAGCTCGATGACAACCCCAGGGAGGTGTCCGTGACCCCGGCCGAGCAGCCGTCCACGACCGGCACCGACGCCCACAGCCCGGCGTCGTTCCTCGCCGCCGCGGCGGCCCTCAACGCCATAGACGACGCCTTGCGCGAAGCCCAACAGGAGGCTCCGAACGCTTCCGATGCCGGGCCGGGCCCGGAGCAGGCCCTGGCCTCGCTGATGCTGCTGCGGCAGGTACGTGAGCGGCTCGCCGGATGGGAGACCGGCCTGATCGAAACGGCCCGGGACGCGGGCGCCAGCTGGGCCGACCTCGCCTCTCCCCTGGGTGTCGCCAGCCGCCAGGCCGCCGAGCGCCGCTACCTGCGCGGCCGCCCCGGCCCGGCCGGGACCACCGGCGAACAGCGCGTAACGGCCACCCGCCAGGCTCGGGCCGCCGACCGCAACACCGCCACCTGGGCCCGTCGCAATGCGGCCGACCTGCGCCGCCTCGCCGGCCAGATCACCGCCCTCACCGACCTTCCCCCCGCCGCCCGCCGCCCACTCAATGAGCTCCACGCGGCCCTCGCCCACAACGACCCCGCCGACCTCATCGCGCCCCTGACCGCCGCCCGGCCCCACCTGGCCGCCGCCCACCCCGACCTCGCCGCCCGGCTCGACACCCTCGCTCCCCCCTGACCCCGCCCGGTGCCCCGCAACAGCCCAGTCAGCCTCCGCCCCGGGCGGACCCCCGATTGCCCTCGAAGTCCGGCGGCAGATCATCCTCCGGGTTACGCCACCGGTTCGCCCCCCGGCACCCAGATCTCCCGCCGACGCAGCGCATCCCGCCGGCTGACCAGCACACACAGCTAGTAGAGGATGGCCAGCTTCCTCGTCCGCGCCTCGTGGGTTCGCGCCGGGGCATCACTCATGCAGGTGTGTTTGCGGCAGAACTACACGCATCGAACCTGAAGAAAATCTGTCGCGGTCACAGTAGACATTAGCTCGTCGCAGGGTTATTTTTTCCGTGTACCCAGGAAGTCGAGAAGGGCGCGGCAGAGATGAACTGCCGCGCATGCAGGTCAAGCAGGACGCCCCACGGGGGCTGCGAGCAGTACCCGCGTTATCCAGCAGTACGACCGTGTAGCCGAAGGTAAAGGAGCAGACGCCATCAGGATCGCCCGGGCGAGGAAGAAGTCCGCCCGGGTACCGCAGGCCCCGGATTGGAAGGTGGTCCCCGGTCACGCATCCGCGATCCCCGCAGCCCCGCCCTCCCAGGCGGAACCTGCGGACAAAGAAGGCCGGCGCAGTTCGCCGGTAGATGGTGTTGAAAGCTCGGGGCCCGGGTGCCGTACGGCACCCGGGCCCCCCGACGTGTCCCCTGAAAGAAGAGGTCTATGCCCCCTGCCAGTTCCCGTCCCGTCGACAATCTCGACGATGACGACTACCCCGCCTACACCATGGGCCGGGCCGCCGAGATGCTCGGCACCACCCCCGCCTTCCTCCGCGCCCTCGGCGAACACCTCCTGATCACCCCGCTGCGCTCCGAAGGCGGCCACCGCCGCTACTCCCGCTACCAGCTGCGCATCGCCGCCCGCGCCCGCGAACTCGTCGACCAGGGCACCCCCATCGAAGCCGCCTGCCGCATCGTCATCCTCGAAGACCAGCTCGAAGAAGCCCAGCGCATCAACGAGCACCTGCGCACACAAGGCCGCGAGTCGCAGTCGAAGAACTCAGCCTGAATCAGCACGCCGATCCTGGGGCAACACCGGCCAGCGGACGATGCTGCCGTCACCGGCCGCGCCGCCGTAAACAGCCTCGATCAATCGTCCATGGACTTCATGATGCCGCCCCGGCCGCGGCCTTTCAGGCGGCCTGACCGAAGCCGGCCTCGGCCGGGTCCGCCTCGCGCAGCGGGGCGAAGTCCACGTCCAGCTTCGGGTCGTACGCCTCGGGCTGGATGCCGAGCTCGTGCGTGCTGTACTCGCCGAACCGGTTGATGTGCTCGGTCAGGTACGGCGAGATGTGCGCCAGGTCCTCCGGCTCGATCGTCCAGCCCTCCTCCAGCAGATGGCGGACGATCTCGGCGA
>NZ_JAHLEM010001100.1 GCF_018883605.1 Streptomyces niphimycinicus
CGGGTCAGCCACGCGTTCCACTCGCCCCGCATGGACGCCATGCTCGGTGACTTCCGCAAGGTCGTCGAGGGGCTGTCGTTCGCCCGGCCGTCCATCGCCCTGGTCTCCAATGTGACGGGCGCGGCGGCGAACGCGGACGAGGTGTGCTCGCCGGAGTACTGGGTCCGGCATGTGCGGGAGGCGGTGCGGTTCGCGGACGGCGTGCGGGCACTGGAGGCGCAGGGCGTGACCACCTTCCTGGAGGTGGGCCCCGACGGTGTGCTCTCGGCGATGGCGCGGGAGTGTCTGACGGCGCAGGAGGCATCGGCCGCGGTCGTCGTGCCGGTGCTGCGCAAGGACCGCCCCGAGGGCCAGGCGCTGACGACGGCGCTGGCCGAACTCCACGTCCACGGCACCACCGTCGACTGGGAACAGCTCTTCACCGGACGCGGCGCGCGGAAGGTCGAGCTGCCCACCTATGCCTTCCAGCGACAGCGCTACTGGCTGGCGGACACGGGCGGGGCGACAGGCGGTTCGGCCGCTGCCGACAGCGTGGACGCCCGGTTCTGGGAAGCCGTTGAGCGCGAGGATCTGGAGGCGCTGGCTGAGGCGCTGGACGTCGACGGCAAGGGTCCGCTCGGCGAGCTGATGCCCGCCCTGTCGTCCTACCGCCGGCAGCAGCGTGACCGGGCCACGGTCGACGGCTGGCGTTACCGCGTCTCCTGGAAGCCGGACCCGGACGTGGCCACCGCCTCCCTCTCGGGGACCTGGCTGCTGGTGGTGCCCGCCGGACTGGCGGAAGGCGAGGTCACCACGTCGATCCGCCAGGGGTTCGAGAAGCACGGCGCCCGGGTGGTGCCGGTGGCGGTGGCCGCGGACACGGACACCGACGGGCTCGCCCAGGCACTGCTCGGCGCACTCGACGGCGAGTCCGAGATCGGCGTGATGTCGCTGCTCGCCCTGGACGAGGAGCCGTGCGCCGGGGAGCCGGTGGTCGCGGCGGGCCTCGCGCTGACGCTGCGGTTGGTGCAGGCCCTGGCGGGGCTGGAGGTGGGCGTTCGGCTGTGGTGCGCGTCGCGGGGCGCGGTCTCGGTGGGGCGTTCGGACCGGCTCACCAGCCCGGTGCAGGCGGAGGTGTGGGGCCTCGGCCGGGTCGCGGCCCTGGAGCACCCCCGGATCTGGGGTGGCCTGGTGGATCTGCCCGAGGTGCTCGACGAGCGCGCCGTGAGGCGGCTGGCCGGTGTGCTGTCCGCCGAGGGCGGCGAGGACCAGGCGGCGGTGCGGGGCTCCGGAGTGTTCGTCCGGCGGTTGGGGCGTGTCGTGTCGTCGGGCGGCGAAGCCTGGCGGCCCAGCGGCTCGGTGCTGGTGACCGGTGGTACGGGGGCGCTGGGCGCGCATGTGGCCCGTTGGGCGGTGGCCGAGGGCGCGGAGCACGTCGTCCTCACCAGCCGCCGCGGCCCGGCGGCCGACGGTGCGCCCCAGCTCAAGGCCGAACTCGAGGCCATGGGTGCGCTGGTCTCGGTGGTCGCCTGTGATGTCGCGGATCGCGAAGCGCTCGCCGAGGTGCTGGCGGGGATCCCCGAGCGGTTCCCCCTGCGCGGCGTGGTGCACGCGGCCGGTGTGCTGGACGACGGTGTGCTGGACGGGCTGTCCGTCGACCGGGTCGCCGGGGTGCTCGGCGCGAAGGTGGCGGGCGCGGAGCGGTTGCACGAGCTGACCGCACATCTGGATCTCGACGCCTTCGTGCTGTTCTCGTCGTTCGCCGGTGTCGTCGGCGGTGCCGGACAGGGAGCCTACGCGGCGGCCAACGCCTACCTGGACGCGCTCGCGGTGCTGCGTCGCGGTGCCGGACTCGCCGGTACGGCGGTCGCCTGGGGGCCGTGGGCCGAGGCCGGGATGGCCGTGGAGGGCCGGGCCGGGGAACGGGTGCGCGGTGGTGTGGTGGCCGCGATGGACCCGGCGCTGGCCGTGGCGGCGCTCGGCTGGGCCGTCGGCCATGACGAGGCTTCGCTTGTCGTGGCCGACGTCGACTGGGAGCGCCTGGCCTCGGCGCATGCCGCGTCCGGCGGCGGCGCTCTCATCAGTGACATCCCCGAAGCCCTCAGGCACCTGACCGCGGTCAACGACGGTGCCCAGGCGGAAGCGGCCACCTTCGCCGAGAAGCTCGCCGGACTGTCGGCGGCCGAGCGGAACCAGGCCGTGCTGGAGCTGGTGCGGGGGCACGCGGCCGCCGTACTGGGCCATGCGTCGGCGGAGTCCGTGGAGCCCGGCCGGGCCTTCCGTGACCTCGGGTTCGACTCCCTCACGGCGGTCGAGTTGCGCAACCGGCTGGACCTCGCGACGGGGCTGCGCCTCCCGGCCACGCTGGTCTTCGACTATCCGAGCGCCACCGAACTGGCCGACTACCTGGACGCCGAGGCGTTCGGCACCGCCCAGCCGGCCGTGGCCGCCGCCGAGCCGACGGCCGTTGCCGTGGCCCATGACCCGATCGCGATCGTCGCGATGAGCTGCCACTTCCCCGGGGATGTCCACACACCGGAGGAACTGTGGCGGCTGGTCGCCGAGGGCGGCGACGCCATCGCCGGGTTCCCCGCCGACCGCGGTTGGGACCTCGACGGGCTGTACGACCCCGACCCCGAGCGGCTTGGCACGTCCTACGCACGCGAGGGCGGCTTCCTCTACGGTGCCCCGGACTTCGACGCCGGATTCTTCGGGATCTCGCCGCGTGAGGCGCTCTCCATGGACCCGCAGCAGCGGCTGCTGCTGGAGACGTCGTGGGAGGCGTTCGAGCGAGCCGGTATCGCTCCGGAGGCACTGAGGGGTGCCCGGGCGGGTGTGTTCGTCGGAACGAACGGCCAGGACTACACGGGGCTGTGGGCGGACGCGCAAGGTGACCTCGAGGGCCACCTGGGCACGGGCAGCGCGGCCAGCGTGGTGTCGGGGCGTATCTCCTACACCTTCGGTCTCGAGGGACCCGCGGTGACGGTGGACACGGCGTGTTCGTCGTCGCTGGTGGCGCTGCACATGGCCATGCAGGCGCTGCGTCAGGGCGAGTGCGACCTGGCGCTGGCCGGTGGTGTGTCGGTGATGTCGACGCCTGGTGCGTTCGTGGAGTTCAGCCGTCAGCGCGGACTCGCTTCCGACGGTCGGTGCAAGCCGTTCTCCGACGGGGCGGATGGGACGGGCTGGGGCGAGGGCGTGGGCATGCTGCTCGTGGAGCGGCTGTCGGACGCCCGCCGTAACGGTCACCCGGTGCTGGCCGTGGTGCGGGGCTCGGCCATCAACCAGGACGGTGCGTCCAACGGTCTGACGGCGCCGAACGGTCCGTCGCAGCAGCGGGTGATCCGTCAGGCGCTGGCGAGTGCCGGGCTGTCGGCGTCCGAGGTGGACGCGGTCGAGGCGCACGG
>NZ_JAHLEM010001101.1 GCF_018883605.1 Streptomyces niphimycinicus
AGCGGGAGCCGGGAGCCGTACCGCCTTCGCCGCCGGTGCCGGGGCCGCGCCGGGCCCGGGGCCCGTGCCCGCGTCCCGCCAGGCGCTGATCACCAGCGGTGACGACACCGCGGATGCCGTGGCCGGACTGCTGCTGCGCCCCACGCCCGACCGGTGCCACCCGCACCCCCCACGTGCCCCCCTTATCTCCATGGAGTGTTCCCGATGACCGCCGCCGCCCCGCCGATGTCGACCAAAGTGCTGCTGACGGACGCCACCACCGTCCGGCTGCGTCCGCGCTACGAGGGCTCGAACATCTGCACCTGGATCGGCTTCAAACACGTCAACTACCTCGTCGAGGAAGCCGTGCTGGTGCACTTCGCGGACTCCGGGGCGCCCGCCCGCCGGCTGTACGAGGAGCACGGTCTCGGGCTGGACATCGTCGCCCTGGAGACCCGCATCCTGCACGCGCTCCACATGGACGACGTGGCCGAGGCCGAGGTGACGCCGGACACCGCCGACGAGGACCGCACCCTCGGCTTCCGGGTGACCCTCCGCGTGGAGCGCGACGGCTCGGTCCTCAAGGCCGTCGCCGCCAAGGTGCGGGTCTCGCTGCGCGCCGACGCCTATCTGCCGGAGCCCGCCGAACCCCCGGCCGAATTCGCGCCGTTCGTGGTGGACCGGCTGGGGGCCGAGGGGCCCACCGGCGAGCTCGCGCGGATCCGGGTGGCGATGCCGGACGACGACGAGGAAGCCGTCCTGGCCTCGCTGACCGAGGGCCGCAACGCCTACGCCTGGAAGTGGAACATCCCCTATCCGTACTGCCACTTCACCGAGCGGCTCCAGATGTCCGGCTATCTGCGGCTGATGGAGGAGGCCAAGGACCGCTTCGTGCTGGACCGCGGCATCTCCATCAAGACCCTGCTGGACGACCGCAGGTGGATACCGGTCGTCCCCCGGTCCTCGGTGCGCGTCATCGACGAGGCGGTGATGGAGGAGGACCTCTACACCGTCTACACGGTCGAGGAGATCTTCAAGGACCTCACCTACACCGCCCGGATGGACTGCTTCGTGGTCCGCGAGGGCACCCTCACCCTCACCGCCACCGGCCGGATCACCCACGGCTACGCGGTGATCGAGAACCGCAGTGACTGGCGGCTGGTCCCCTTCGACCAGCGGGTGCTGGACGCGCTGGCCGGAAAGCAGAGCGGCACCTGATGGACGACGTACTGGTCACGGGCCTTGGCGCGCTGTCCCCGCTGGGCACGGGCGTCGATGCCTTCTGGCGGGGGATGCACGCGGCGGACACCGCGCCGGTGCGGGTCCCCGATCCGCTCGCGCATATGGACCATCCGCTGATGTACCTGGTGCCGGAGGCCGACCTTCCGGACGGGCCGGTGGAACAGGACGGGCTGCCGCTGGGGCGCGGCTCCCAGTTCGCGCTCGCGGCGGCGCGCGAGGCGGTCGCCGACGCGGGGCTGGCCGCGCTGCCCGATTCGGACGCGTCGGACACGACGGACGCGTCGGACACGACGGACGCGTCGGACACGACGGGCGCCACGGGCGCCGGGCTCGATCCGCGCCGGGTGGCCGTCGCCCTCAGCACCGGTATGGGCGACACGGATCTGCACGAGGGCTGGTGGACCGGCGAGGCGCCCGCGTCCGGCCGCTGGGCGCCCGCCTTTCCGCTGGCCTCGGTGGTCGGCGGCTGGTTCGGTGCGCAGGGCGTCAACACCTGCGTCAGCAACGCGTGC
>NZ_JAHLEM010001102.1 GCF_018883605.1 Streptomyces niphimycinicus
GCGCCACGGGCGCCGGGCTCGATCCGCGCCGGGTGGCCGTCGCCCTCAGCACCGGTATGGGCGACACGGATCTGCACGAGGGCTGGTGGACCGGCGAGGCGCCCGCGTCCGGCCGCTGGGCGCCCGCCTTTCCGCTGGCCTCGGTGGTCGGCGGCTGGTTCGGTGCGCAGGGCGTCAACACCTGCGTCAGCAACGCGTGCGCCGCCAGCGGCTACGCGCTTTCGACGGCCGCCGATCTGATCCGCTCCGGCGAGGCCGACGTGGTCATCGCGGGCGGCGCCGAGGCGTACTCCCGGGTCGCCCTCGCCTGCTTCAACCGGCTGGGCGCCATCGACCCCGAGCGCTGCCGCCCGTTCGCCGCCGAGCGGCGCGGCACCGTCTTCGGCGAGGGTGCCGCCGTACTCGTCCTGGAGTCCGCCTCGCACGCCCGCGCACGCGGCGCGCGCACCGTCTACGGCCGTCTGGCGGGCGCGGGTTGGAGCTGCGACGCCTACCACGCGACCGCCCCCGAGCCCTCCGGCGAGCAGATCGAGCGCGCGATGCGCGTGGCGCTGCGGGAGGCGGGGGTAGGGGCAGCGGCCGGGGCAGGGGCCGAATCCGGCTCCGGCGGGCTGGGGTTCGTGATCCCGCACGGCACCGGCACCGCGCTCAACGACGTCGTGGAGAGCCAGGTGCTGGACGCGCTGACCCCCCGGACGCCGCTCTACAGCGTCAAGGCGCTCATCGGGCACACCGGCGGCGCGGCGGGCGCGTTCGCCGCGCTGGCCGCCAGTCTGGTGCTGCACCACAAGACGCTGCCGCCGAATGTGCCGATCGGCACGCCGGACCCGGAGTGCGCGGTGCCGCTGGCGTCCGGCTCCGCGCCCATGACCGGGGCGTATGGGCTGGTCAACGCCTACGCCTTCGGGGGCAACAACATCTCGCTCGTCTTCGGGGAGGCCGCCGCGTGAGCGACGCACGTGCGGCCGCCGGGCCGCGGATGGCGACGAAAGCCGCGCCTGACCGCCGCGTGTGCGGAGAAGCGAACGAGGAGGCGGCGCGCGGCGAACCGACCGGCGGCCTGGTGGTGACGGGCATCGGCACCGTGGGCGCGGACGGCTTCGACTTCCGTACCGCGCTCGGCCGGCACGGCTACAAGTATCTGCCCGCCGCCTCCCAGTACTTCCTCGCCGCGGCCAAGGGCGCGCTGGCACAGGCGGGCCCGGACGCCCTGGAGGCGGTCGGGCCCGAGGAGCGGGGCGCCGCGGTGGGCACCAACAGCGCGGCCGTCGCCCTGCACCACGCGATGGACCGTACGGTCACCGCCACCGGGGCCGGGGATCTGTCGCCGGTCACCGCGCCCTACTTCTCCATCAATCTCTTCGGCAGCCGGCTGGCCACCGAACACGACCTCAAGGGCTTCAACCTCACCTTCACCAGCCCCCGGGTCGCGGGCCTCGAAGCGCTCCAGAACGGCCAGCGCGCCATCGCCACCGGGCGGGCCCGGTGGCTGCTGGCCGGGGCCACCGAGGAGGCGCTGCCCGAGGGCGAACCGGGGGCCGATACCTCGGAGGCCGGAGCCGTCGCGCTGGTGCTGGAGCCCGAGGCGGCCGCCCGGAGCCGGG
>NZ_JAHLEM010001103.1 GCF_018883605.1 Streptomyces niphimycinicus
GCCCGTCCGGCCGCGCCGCGGGCCAGCCACGCCACCAGCGGCGGCGGCAGCACTCGCGCCCCGGCCCGCATCGCGGACAGCACGCCGAAGGCGTAGCGCCGCTCGGCCTCGTTCCAGAACTGGGCCGGGGACAGCGCGGTGACGGACCCCGCGAGCCCGGCCTGATCCAAACGACAGACCCTACAGCCCGCCCGCGACCCGCAGCACCGCGCCCGTCGTGTACGACGCCTCCGGCGACAGCAGCCACGCCACCGCGCCCGCGATCTCCTCCGGCTCGCC
>NZ_JAHLEM010001104.1 GCF_018883605.1 Streptomyces niphimycinicus
CGTTCCAGAACTGGGCCGGGGACAGCGCGGTGACGGACCCCGCGAGCCCGGCCTGATCCAAACGACAGACCCTACAGCCCGCCCGCGACCCGCAGCACCGCGCCCGTCGTGTACGACGCCTCCGGCGACAGCAGCCACGCCACCGCGCCCGCGATCTCCTCCGGCTCGCCCGGGCGCCCCATCGGCACCCGCCCGGGGTTGCGCCATGGCCGCTCGGGGTCGCCCATCCGCGCGTGGATGTCGGTCAGCGTCATCCCGGGCTGGACGGAGTTGACCCGGATCCCCTCCGCCGCCAACTCCTTCGACAGTCCGACGGTCATCGTGTCGACCGCCGCCTTGCTGGCCGCGTAGTGCACATACTCCCCGGGGCTGCCGGTCGTCGCCGCGCCCGAGGAGATATTGACGATGGCGCCGCCCTGCCCGCCGTGGCGCGTGGACATCTCGCGCGCCGCGCGCCGGGCGCACAGCAGGGCCCCGGTCACATTGACGTCCACGACGCGCCGCATCACCTCGGGTGAGGTCTCGGTGAAGCGGCCCAACGGCCCGGTGATTCCCGCGTTGTTGACCAGGCCGGTGATCGGGCCCAGCTCCTCCCGCACCCGGTCGAACATCGCCTCGACCTGCTCCGCGTCGCTGGTGTCGGCCTGGACGACCACCGACCGCACACCCTCCTCGCGCACCGCCGCCGCCCACCGCTCGGCCGCGTCCTCGGCGTTCTCATAGCCGATGGCGACGCTGTGCCCGGCGCGGGCGAGCCGCACCGCCACCGCCGCTCCGATCCCGCGACTGCCCCCGGTGACCACCGTGACCTGGTCCATGCCCATCCGCTTGCTCAGCTCCCGCCCCGTTACGCATTTCGTTCCGACGGTCACCGACGATAACCGGTCAAAGGATTGGTCTTGACCAAGTTCGCACGCCGCCTTATGGTCACATTGATACTGCAACAACCTTTAATAAAGAAGCGCGCATAACTGTGAACGCGCGCACGTCTGTCGGCCGTCGGAATCAAGGGGGACAGCGTGGGGACCACGCAGCTCGAATCGGTGCCTGAGCCCAAGTACTGGCATCTGAAGACCGTGCTCAGCGACGCGCTCGACTCCGAGTTCGCGGTCGGGGAGATCCTGCCCAACGAGCGTGAGCTGGCAGCCCGCTTCGGCGTCGCCCGCGCCACCCTCCGACAGGCCCTCGAGCAGCTCGAGCTGGAGGGCAGGCTCCAGCGCCGCCGCGGCGTCGGCACCACCGTCGCCCCGCCCCGCGTCGGCGTGGCCGTCGGGGACTACGCCCACGGCTGGACCGACACCTCCGGTGAGGACACCTGGCAGACCGTGGACAGCACCGAGGCCGTGCCGCCCGCCGAGGTAGCCCGGCTGCTGGAGCTCGACCCCGACACCCCGGTCCACCGGGTGCGCCGCACCCGGATGACCCACGGCCAGCCGCTCGCCGCCGAGCTGCTGTACGTACCGGCCGAATCCGTCCCCGGCCTCGCCGCCATCGACACCCCCAGCGGGCTGGCCCGCGCCCGCGCGGTGCTGCGCGAGCTGCGCCGGCTGGAGCTGGAGGGCCGTGAGCAGACCGTGGAGCTGGGCTCGGCCCGCGCGGACGACGCCAAGGAGCTCGACCGGCTGCCCGGCGCCCCCGTCCTCCTCGTGACCACCCGCTATGTGGCCCAGGGCCGCACCGCGGCGGTCGCCGTGGCCACCTACCGGGCCGACACCTGCCGGCTCACCTTCGGTGACCCGGCGGGCGAGGAGCTGCTGGCGGGCTGATCCTGCTCCGCTCCGTGTCGTACGCCCGCTCTGTGCCGTGGGCCCGCCCCGCGTCGTCGGCGCGTACGCACTCCGCGGTCCAAAGCCGAAACGAAACGTCCCGGCCCGCTCCGCGTCCCGCGTCAGCGGCTCGCGCGGCGGGTCGTCACCGTGCTGTCGACCGCGAAGAGCTCCTGCTCCACATGGTCGAGGGCCAGCCGCAGCGCCCCCGTGGTCACCGCCGCCTCGCCCAGCAGCGAGAGCGTGACCTCCGGGGCCCGCAGGCAGTAGCGGGACAGCTCATCGCGCAACGGGGCCAGCACCCCGTCCAGCCCGGCCGCCCAGCCGCCGACCACCACGATTTCGGGGTCCAGCGCCAGCACCAGGGCCGCCGTGTCGTGCACCAGCCTGCGGACGAAGCGGTCCACGGCCGCGGTGGCCCGTACGTCGCCGTCGCGGGCCAGCGCGAAGACATGCGCGACCTGCGCCTCGTCCAGCGGGCTCAGCGGCTCCCCGGTCGTGGAGAGCACCTCCTCCGGGGCGGCCTCGCGGCCCAGCAGATGCAGCGCCCCGATCTCCCCGGCGGCGCCGCCGAAGCCGCGGTGCAGCCGGCCGCCGATCAACGACCCGGCCCCCGGGCTCAACCCGGCCAGCACGAAGACCACATCGTCCGAGCCGACCGCCGCGCCCTTCCAGTGCTCGGCCACCGCCGCCGTGTTCGCGTCGTTCTCCACCAGCACCGGACAGCGGAAGGACCGCCGAAGCCGCTCGCCCAGGGGCAGCCCGGTCCAGCCGGGGAGCGCCGTGCACAGATGGACGGTGCCGTCGGCCTCGACGATGCCGGGGCTGCCCACCCCGACCGCGCGCAGCGAGAACCGGGCGACCCCCGCGCGCCGCAGCAGATCCGCCACGGCGGTGCGCACCCGCTCCAGCCGCTCGTCCGCCGACGCCTTCTCCGAGACCTCGCGCACGACCGAGCCGAGCGCGCGTCCATCGAGGTCCGACAGGAGCGCGGCGACCCGGTGCGCCCCTATCTCTATGCCCAGCAGATGCCCGGCCTCGGCCCGGAAGCGGAAGCGGCGCGCGGGGCGGCCCTGGCGGCGGACGCCGCCCTCCTCGGCGGGCACCTCGACCACCAGACCGCTGTCGGCCAGCCCGTCGATCACGCCCTCGACGGTGGGCCGGGACAGCCCGGTCACCCGCGTGAGATCGGTGAGGCTCGCGCTCCCGGCACAGCCGCTCGCGTCGTCCGGGCCATCGCCGGTGGCCGTGCCGGACGCGGTCGCCGCGCTGCCGGACGCGGTCGC
>NZ_JAHLEM010001105.1 GCF_018883605.1 Streptomyces niphimycinicus
GGGGCGGCGCCTGCCGGGGGCGCCGTGGAGACGGGCGCGGGCTCGTGGTCCGGGGCGGCTGCCTCGTGTGCGGCCACCAGTTTCGCGCCGCGTTCCAGGACGTCGTCCGGGAGGTGCACCGCTCCGGCCGCGGCGGCGACCAGGTCGACGCGGGCGCCGAGGTCGGCCGCGAAGGCGTCCAGGCGGGCGCGGTCCTCGGGCGAGCGCA
The DNA here is from genome assembly GCF_018883605.1 of Streptomyces niphimycinicus. Taxonomy (GTDB): domain Bacteria; phylum Actinomycetota; class Actinomycetes; order Streptomycetales; family Streptomycetaceae; genus Streptomyces; species Streptomyces niphimycinicus. The sequence goes on from NZ_JAHLEM010001105.1 coordinate 209, forward strand.
TGTCCACCAGCGCGACCACCACATAGTGGTCGCGGGGGAAGCGGCGGTGGAGGGCGGCGATGGTGTTCAGGACCGTACGGCCCGTGGAGAACTCGTCGTCCACGAGGACCAGGGGGCCCGTCGAGGCCAGGAGCCCGGGGTCCTCGGGGAGCAGCAGATGGGAGGTGGCGTGGCTGTGCTCCTCCTCGAAGCCGCCCACCGTGGCGACGCCCGGGACCGGGCGCCGGGTGGAGTGGAGGTACGGGGCGAGGGCGAGCCCGTCGGCGACGCTGTGGCCGAGGCCGGTGGCGGTCTCGGCGTACCCGAGCACCACCGAGCGCGCCGCCGCCTCGTCGCCCAGCAGCTCGCGCACCCGGCGGCCGAGCCGTACGCCCGCGTCGTGGACGATGGCGGGGCGCTGCGGGACATGCTTGCCGAGCACGTTGGAGACCAGCAGATGCGCCCGCTTGGGGTTGCGCCGCAGGGCGAGCCCCAGCAGCTCGCGCAGCTCGGCGCCACCGTCGCCGCCCAGACCGCTGACGCCCAGGCCGCTGACGCTGTCGCCGCCCAGACCGCTGACGCCCAGGCCGCTGACGCTGTCGCCGCCCAGGCCGCCGTCGTTCCGGCCGCCGACGCCCTCGCGGCCCCGGCCGCCGTCCAGCCGTACTCCCAGCCGGTCCGCGACCCACTGTCCCGACCACACGTTGCCCACGCTCACGCCGCCCTGCGCCTCGTTTCCATCGTCGCTCGTCCGGGGTCCGTCCCGGGCCCGGTTCGTTCGCTCTACGTCCGCAGGCTCGCCGCCAGCAGTTCCACGAAGCTCACATCCTCCCGGGC
>NZ_JAHLEM010001106.1 GCF_018883605.1 Streptomyces niphimycinicus
GCCGCCGTCGTTCCGGCCGCCGACGCCCTCGCGGCCCCGGCCGCCGTCCAGCCGTACTCCCAGCCGGTCCGCGACCCACTGTCCCGACCACACGTTGCCCACGCTCACGCCGCCCTGCGCCTCGTTTCCATCGTCGCTCGTCCGGGGTCCGTCCCGGGCCCGGTTCGTTCGCTCTACGTCCGCAGGCTCGCCGCCAGCAGTTCCACGAAGCTCACATCCTCCCGGGCCACCCCGAAGACCTCCGCGCGCCGCAGGGTCCGCTCGGCCCATGCCCGGTGCGGCTTCACCTCGTTCATTTTGTTGGTGTACGAGGAGCGCAGCACACCGCCCCCGTCGCGCTGGGGCTCCAGGATGTCCACCGCGTCGCTGAACTCCTCGTGGCTGACGACGGACAGCGCGTGCACGGGGGCGACATGGGTGGGGTGGATGCAGGTCTTGCCCTGCAATCCGTTGGCGCGGTCCAGTTCGATCTCGCGCAGCAGCCCGTCCATGTGGTGCTCGATCAGCGCGGTGCGCAGGGATTCGGCGCGGCCGCTGCTGAAGGGGCTGATCCGTAGCTGCGGTTTGAACATTCGCTCATGGGGTTTGAAGTACTCCCACACCGGCCCGGTGATCGTGAAGCCCGTACCGTCGGCCCGGCCCAGCATGTTCACCACGTCCGCGATCACGGACGCGATGAGCTGGACGTCGTACGCGGTCATGTCCGGCGCCCTGCGCAGCCCGTACGCCGAGCAGAGATCGGTGACCCCGAGACGCAGTGCCAGCACCCGCTCGCGGTACTTGTCGACAATCCGGCTGATGCCGCTCAGGGTGTCGGTGCGCGTCTCGCGGTGCATCAGCTCGGGCGATTCGAGAACCGGCATCGCGAAGAGCCGCCGTCCGCCCAATACCTCGGCCACCTGGGCGTTTTCGGCCGACATCAGTGCCTCGAGAAAGGCCCCGCCGCGCTCCTCGGTGAACTTCGGCAGCACGAATCCGGACAGCAGCCGCACACCCGCTCCGAACCGGGTGAGCAGATCGACGATCTGCTCGGGGGTGCGGACCCGGATGAAGAGCAGCGGCAGCGGAGTGCCGGGGCCGAGCCCGGACAGCTCCGCGAACTGCCGTATGAGGTTCTCCTCCGCCCCCGGCACCTCGGCGTCGTCTATGGAGTCCTCCAGGCAGAGCACCATGGACACCACGCCGCGACCTGCCTGTTTGACGATGTCCTCGGCGAGCTTGGGCCGGGTCGCGGGGCAGTACAGGGTCGCGCCGAGCGCGACGGCCAGCGTCCGGGCGGGCGAGTCCACACTGAACTCACCGGGCTCCTGATGAAAGACGTTCGCCCGCACCTCATCCGGCAGATGTCCGAAATGCCGCATCTAACTCCCCGTACTGCCGGTACGCCGCCTCGGCCACACTGACCCGCGGTTGGCCGATAATCGTACGTACGACCCTGGGTCAAAAGTTCCCCAAGCGCGTGAAAATCACGTAACCCATGTGCGTCCGCATGGTGTCCGGCATACCCGCCCTGCCGCCCCGTACCACCTCCCCGCCACCACCCGCCCCGCACCCTGCGTTGTCCCAGGACCCACTGGGAAGGCAGGATTGCCGCCATGACGCAGGCGATGCTGAAGGGATCGAACATCCCGCTGGAGGCCACGGCCATACGCGCGGTGTTGCGCTGGACCCCCGGCACGGACGTACCCGACGTGGACGCCTCGGCGCTGCTGCTGGACGCGGACGACCGGGTGCGCTCGGACGAGGACTTCGTCTTCTACAACCAGCCGGACCACCCCTCGGGGCTGGTCCGGCACCTCCCCAAGAAGCCGAACCAGGGCGCGCTGACGGACACCATCGAGGCCGAGTTCTCCGGGCTGGAGTCCGGGGTGCGCCGGGTGGTGCTCGCCGCGTCCGCCGACGGCGGCACCTTCGGACAGGTGAGGGATCTGAGCCTGCTGCTCTACGACGCCTCGTCCGGTGCGCCGCGCGAGGCGGACGCCGAGCCGATCGCGATCTTCGCGGTGCTGCCGGAGACCGGTATGGAGGCCGCGCTGATCTGCGGTGAGCTCTACCGGCGCGGCGACACCTGGAAGTTCCGGGCCCTGGGGCAGGGCTATGAGACGGGGCTGGTCGGGCTGGCCACGCAGTACGGGATCTCCGTGGAGGACGGCGAGGCCGCGGGCGGCTCGGACGGCGACGGAGCCACGGCCCCGGCCGGGCCGGAAGGCGGCGCCGCGCCGGAGCCCCCGGCCGCTCCCAC
>NZ_JAHLEM010001107.1 GCF_018883605.1 Streptomyces niphimycinicus
GCCCGTTCCGGCCGCTCCGCGGCGGCCGTCAGCGCCGCCGCCGCGCCCGTACTGGCGCCGAACAGCCCCACCGGCAGCGCCGAGGTGGCCGGATGGCCGCCGAGCCAGTTCACCGCGGCCACCAGCCGGCGGCCCAGCAGCGGGATGTCGAAGCGCAGTTCGGCGGTGATGGCGTCCACCCGCTCCTCGGCGTCGGTGAGCAGATCGAAGAGCAGGGTGGCCAGGTCGGCGTCCTGTAGCACCCGGGCCACCGCGCGATTGCGCGGGCTGTGCCGGGAGCTGCCGCTGCCGTGGGCGAACGCGACGACGCCGATGGGCTGGTCGGGAAGGGCCAGATCGCCCACGAGCATGGCGTCGTCCGCGGCGATACGGGCGGTCTCGGAGCGCATCGGCCACCTCCTGCCGGGGGTTGCGGGGCTGGGCTTGCGGCTAGGCGTAGGCCATGAGCCCTTGCCGCAGCTCGCTGTAGAGCCGGGAGAGCCTGCGGGATATGTGCATCTGCGAGAAGCCCAGGATCTCGCCGATCTGGCTCTGCGAAAGCCCGGCGAAGAACCGCAGATACAGCACGTAGCGGTCCTGCTCCGACAGTTCGGCGATCAGCACCCGCAGCGCCTCGCGGTTGACGACGCGTTCGATCGCGGCGTCGTCCGCGCCCACCGTCTCGGCGAGCAGCCGCTCCTCGGCGCCCTGGACCGCGGCGTTGAGGGACAGCGGAGTGCAGGAGGCGCTGGCCTCCAGACCCGCCTTCACATCCTCCTGGGGCATGCCGGTGCGCAGGCAGATCTCATGGATGGTGGGGGTGCGCCCGCCGAGCTCCTGCTCCAGCGCGTCGCGCGCGGAGCGGGTACGGGAGCGGACCTCCTGGATGTTGCGGGGGATGTGCAGCGTCCACAGATAGTCGCGGAAGTGGCGCTTGAGCTCACCGGTGATGACGGGGATCGCATACGAGGGGAAGGCATGCCCGAGGTCGGGGTTGTAGCGGTCGACGGCTTTCACCAGGGCCAGCGAGGCGACCTGGGTGAGGTCCTCCATGTTCTCGCCCTTGTTGCGGAAGCGCAGCGCCAGGCGTTTGGCGACGGGCAGCCAGGCGCAGATGATCGCCTCGCGCAGCGCGTCGCGCTCAGGTCCGGACGGGAGCCGGGACAGACGCAGGAAGGCACCGCCGGTGTCGGGAGTGTCGTCATGGCGTCGTGGGCGAGTCGCGGTTGCTGACATGGTCACTCGCCTCCGTGTTCCGATGTCACGGCGGTTCGCCACCAGATTCGCATGCGCCCCAACGCCTCGCAATTCGACCAAATTGGTGATGGTGTGTACGCCTTTGGGTGGTATGCGCGTTTCATCTGGTTCATTCCGGTGGTGGCGGGGTAGGGCCAGGGGATGAACACACGCCTTCGTCTCGCCCAGCAACCCGAGGCGGACGCCCTGCTCGAGCGCGACCCACTGGCCCTGATGGTCGGGATGCTGCTCGATCAGCAGGTGCCCATGGAGTGGGCGTTCTCCGGTCCGTACACCATCGCGGGGCGTCTGGGCAGGGACCGGCTGGACGCCCAGGAGATCGCCGCCCACGACCCCGAGCGGTTCGCCGCGCTGCTGTCGGAGAAGCCCGCCGTGCATCGCTACCCGGGCTCGATGGCCGGGCGCATCCAGCGGTTGTGCGGATATCTGGCCGAGCACTACGACGGCGATCCGACCGCCATGTGGCGCGATGCCTCCTCCGGCGAGGAACTGCTCCGGCGGCTGAACGAACTGCCCGGTTTCGGCAAGCAGAAGGCGCAGATCTTCCTCGCGCTGCTGGGCAAGCGGCTCGGGGTGCGGCCCAAGGGCTGGCGCGAGGCCGCCGGGGCCTACGGCGAGGAGGGCGCGTATCGCTCGGTGGCCGACATCACCGGGCCCGAGTCGCTGGACAAGGTCCGCGCCCATAAGCAGGAGCTCAAGCGGCAGGCCAAGCAGGCCAAGGGCGGCGCGGGCTGAGCTGGGCTTCTCGTGTTCAGGCGGTGCCCAGCGCGTCCCGCAGGGTGTCCACGGCCATGGTGAGCGCGGCCCGTGCCGCCCGTGTGTCGCGCAGCGCGTCGAGCATCAGGAAGTCATGGATGATCCCCTGCATCCGCAGGGCGGTGACCGGCACCCCGGCCTCCCGCAGCTTGGCCGCGTACGCCTCGCCCTCGTCGCGCAGCACATCCGCCTCGCCGGTGATGACGAGGGCGGGCGGCAGCCCGGTGAGCTGGTCGGGGGTGGCGCGCAGCGGGGATGCGGTGATCTCGGAGCGGTGCGCCGGGTCGGTCGTGTACTGGTCCCAGAACCACTTCATCGCCTCACGGGTGAGGAAGTAGCCCTCGGCGAACTCCTCGTAGGAGCCGGTGTCGAAGGCGGCGTTGGTCACCGGGTAGAAGAGCACCTGCCGCACCAGCGACAGATCGCCGCGCTCCTTGGCGAGCAGGGTGAGGGCGATGGCCATGTTGCCGCCCACCGAGTCCCCGGCCACCGCGATCCGGGAGGCGTCGAGCCCGGCCCCCTCGCCATGGGCCACGATCCACTGGCCCACGGCGTAGCTCTGCTCCAGCGCCACCGGGTAGTGGGTCTCGGGGGAGAGGTCGTACTCGGGGAAGACGACCGCGGCGCCCACTCGGACCGCCAGCTCCCGGACCAGCCGGTCATGGGTGTGGGCGTTGCCGAACACCCAGCCCGCGCCATGGATGTAGAGAATCACCGGAAGGGTGCCGACGGCCTTCGGAGGGCGGACGATCCGCGCCTTGACGCCGCCCGCCGGGATACCGCCGACGCTGATCCACTCCTCGTCCACCTCCGGTTTGGGCACCTCGCCGGACTGCACCTCGTCGAGCGTGCGACGGCCCTCCGCGGGCGTCATCTGGTACGGATACGGCGGATTGGCGGTGGCCTCGGCGAACGCCGCGGCGGCGGGTTCGAGGACGGGGCGGGCCGGAGCGGTGATGGACATCTGCTTCTCCTTTTCCGGTCCGATTCCGTCCGACGATCTCACCCCGGCCGCCGCGGCACCCACCGCTGTTACGCCATCCGGGCTTCCGTCGGGCCCGGGTGGCGTAAGCGACGGCCTCACCTGATCGGGCCCGGGGCCGGTGATGGCTCGGGAACCGGGTCGGGGCCCGGCGGCTTGGGCACCGGATCGGGGGCCGGGCCCGGTGTCGGGCCGGGGGTGGGGTTCGGCGGCGGCTCGGGCGGAGGGGTGGGAATCGGGTCGGGCGGCGGCCCCGGGGGCGGTCCGGGCACGGGGCCCGGTGCGGGAC
>NZ_JAHLEM010001108.1 GCF_018883605.1 Streptomyces niphimycinicus
CGCCGCCCAGTCCGCGGACGCCGCCCAGTCCGCGGACCCGCGGCTCCCCGCCTCCGAGAACCCGGCCCCCAAGCCCGCCGAGGCCCAGGAGCCCTCCGGCCTGGAGCCCTCCGGCCTGGAGCCCTCCGGCCTGGAGCCCTCCGGCCTGGAGCCCTCCGCGTCCCAGAGCCCCGCCCCCGATCCCTCCGCCGAGCAGCCCGGCACCCTCCCCGAGCTGCCCCCGCTCCAAACCCCCGACCCGGTGACCCCCGACCTCGAGAACATGGGCGACCTGGACACCCCGGTGGTCGAGGACCAGGAGACCGCCGCCCGCTACTCCGAGATCAACTACGCGGTCGACGCCCTTACCTCGCTCGGCAACACCTCGGTCTACCTGGACGCGGGCCACGCCGGCTGGCACTCCGTCAACAGCATCGTGCCCCGTCTCATCAAGGCCGGGATCGACCGCGCCACCGGCTTCGCCCTCAACGTCTCCCACTATCAGACCGACCCCGACAGCGCCTGGTACGGCCGGCTGATCTCCTCCTGCCTCGCCTACGCCGACGACGGCGGGGACCCCGAGGACTGTGCCGACCAGAGCTGGTCACGGCGGCACGCCCGCCGCTGGCTGCAAGCCCATGTACCGGACGACCCGGGCCGTATGAAGCACTTCGTCACCGACACCAGCCGCAACGGCCAGGGCCCCTGGACCCCGAGGGCCGCGACGCATCAGCACAATGACGTGCAGTCATGGTGCAACCCCCCGGCCCGGGGCCTGGGCAGGCGCCCCACCACCCGCACCGGCGACGCGCTGCTGGACGCCGCGCTGTGGGTGAAGACGCCGGGTGAGTCGGACGGGCGGTGCCTGCGCGGCACCGACGGGCCCCTGGACCCGGTGCGGGGCACCGTCAACCCCGACGCGGGGGAGTGGTTCCCCGAGCAGGCGCTGGAGCTGGTGCGCTACGCGGAACCGTCGGTCAAGGTCTTCCGCCGGTTCCCCGGCCGCTGACACTCGGCGGCCGCTGACCCTCCCCGGCGGCTGACCCTCCGCGGTCAGCCCGCCGGATTGTGCCGGACGAGGGCGTCGACCAGGCCGGACGCGGTGTTCGGGAAGTCCATCGGAACGATCCCGAGCCCGGTCCAGCCCTGTGCCTCGGCGCCCTCCAGGAACGACTTCACCTGCGGGTTGAGCCGGTCCGCGTTGGAGCGGGGCGGCAGCAGGGCGGCGGTGGACACATAGTTCATGAAGAGCTTGCCGGGCTGGGCCGCCGCCTTGCGGAACTGCGCCTCGATCTTGGGGTACTTGCCGAACGGCTCCGCCATGTAGTCGTCCTGGATGTCGAAGAGCCCCCCGTCGCCGTACCGCACCCCCGGCATATTGTCCGAGTCGGCGAGCAGCACCACCCTGCCCCGGGCCTGGCCCAGGGTGGGGAGGGTGTTGTCCAGGCGGAACAGCGAGCGCCAGCCCTTGTCGTCCAGATAGATGTCGAAGATCCGGCGGAACTCCGCGGCGCTCTCCTCCGAGTACTCCTGCTTGACCCGCATCAGCACGGTCTCCGACGGATGCGCGGAGAGGAAGGAGCGGCAGGCGCCGAGCACATCGTCGAAGTTGAGGTGCTGGTAGAAGGCGCCGTGGTGGATCGGGAAGGCGTTCTCGAACGCGCGGCAGCGGACGTCCAGGAAGCGGATGCCGCTGCTGAGCTGGTCGGCGATGGTGGTGTTCTGGCACTCGGTCCACGGGCCGCCGAAGCGGGCGCCGGAGTCATGGGTGCCGGGCAGGGTCAGCCGCTGGACCGGGGTGGCGTCGGCGATGGCGGAGAGCCAGTCCTGGGCGGCCAGCAGCCGGGGCGGCGCGGCGGCCGTGGCCGTCGCGGTACCGCCGACGGCGGTGACCAGCCCCGCGGTGGACAGCGCGGCCGCACCCCTGAGGAACCCTCGCCGGTCCATACGCGTACTCCCGTCGCTCGCCTGCCCGTGCCGTGCCGCACGGCATCGAAGCACAAACGAGGGGGAGGGGCTACGGACAGCGGCCGAATCAGCGATTCAATCGAGGAATTCCCTTGAATCGCCGATCCAGCCGGGGAGTTGCGGCGCCGTCAGAGCCAGCCGCGGCGCTTGAAGATGACATACAGACTGACGCAGACCACCGCCATCAGCACGATCGCGAACGGGTATCCCCACACCCAGCCCAGCTCGGGCATATGGGTGAAGTTCATCCCGTAGATGGTTCCGACCAGCGTGGGCGCGAACAGAATCGCCGCCCATGCGGAGATCTTCTTGACCTCCTCGTTCTGCTCGAAACCCGCCTCGGCCAGCGCCCGCATCTCGGCGTTCTGCTGCTGGGTCACCAGGGTGGCGTTGACCGCGAGAATGTCGGTGAGGGCCGAGCGGAAGCCGTCCACCCGCTCGCTGGTGTGGGTGACATGGTCGGCGACGTCCCGCAGATAGCGCTGGAGCTCCTCATCGGTGCCGTATTTGTCGAAACCCGCCATCAGCCCGTGCAGCATTCCGACCAGCGGGCGGGTGGCGCGCTGGAACTCGACCATTTCGCGGGAGAGTTCATAGATGCGCCGAGACACCTCGGGGTCGCCGCGGAACACCTCGGTCTCGATCTCGTCGATGTCGTTCTGCACCCCCGCCACCACCGGGGCATAGCCGTCCACGGCCGCGTCGAGGATCGCGTACAGCACGGCCTCGGGGCCCAGCGCCAGCAGCTCGGGGGTGGACTCCATCCGGCCGCGCACCGCGGACA
>NZ_JAHLEM010001109.1 GCF_018883605.1 Streptomyces niphimycinicus
TCTGCACCCCCGCCACCACCGGGGCATAGCCGTCCACGGCCGCGTCGAGGATCGCGTACAGCACGGCCTCGGGGCCCAGCGCCAGCAGCTCGGGGGTGGACTCCATCCGGCCGCGCACCGCGGACAGGTCGGGGGCGGCGCCGTGTCGGACGGTGATGACGAAGTCGGGGCCCACGAAGACATGCAGCTCGCCGAAGTCGACCTCCTCGAGCGCGTCGAGATAGCGGGCGGCGCGCAGCACCACGAAGAGCGTCTCGCCGTAGCGCTCCAGCTTGGGCCGCTGATGGGCCTCCAGCGCGTCCTCGATGGCCAGCTTGTGCAGATCGAACTCCTCGGCCAGCGAGAGCAGCTCCGCCTCGCTCGGCCGGTACAGCCCGATCCACGCCATCGCGCCCGTCTCCTCGCGCAGCCGCCGGTAGGTGGCGGCCAGCGTGCGGGGGGTGCCGACCCGGCGGCCGTCGCGGTACACGGCGGCGTCCACCACGCTGCGCTCGTCCGGCTCCCGCGGGGTCCCATCGGCGGCG
>NZ_JAHLEM010000111.1 GCF_018883605.1 Streptomyces niphimycinicus
CTCGCCGAACCGGTTGATGTGCTCGGTCAGGTACGGCGAGATGTGCGCCAGGTCCTCCGGCTCGATCGTCCAGCCCTCCTCCAGCAGATGGCGGACGATCTCGGCGATGTCCAGGGCGTTGTGAAAAATGACCGCGTTCGTGAGCAGAGCGTTGAACTTCATCGCCTTCTCCTGCTCGACCGGGTCGTTGTCGGCGATGACGCCGCGGTTGCCGAAGCCGACCCACTGGGAGAACCGGTTGAACGACTCGACCTTGTTCGTCGCCGCGGTCACCCGCCGCCGTAGCGGCGCGTCGGAGAGGTAGCGCAGCAGCTGCACGGTGCGGATCACGCGGCCGACCTCGCGGAACGCGGCGTACGTGGCGTTCTTCTTGGAGCCCGACCGCAGCCGCTTCAGCAGCGTGGAGGAGGAGATCGCCCCTTCGCGCACCGAGACGGCCACCCGCATCAGGTGCCGGAACTGCGACTCGATCAGGTCCCAGTCGATCACGTTCCTGCCCGGCTCTCCGAACAGGGCGTCGATGTGCACGTACTCGCTCTGCTTGCTCGGCCGGTAGAACGTCGAGTCCTTCCAGTTACGGATGCGGGGCATCAGGTCGAAGCCCAGCAAGTGGGCCAGCGCGAACACCGGGAAGCTCTGGCCCTGGGTGTCTGCGTGCACCGTGGTGGGCTTCACCTCGGACGTGTTCTTCAGCAGGCCCTCGATGATGTAGACCGCCTCCCACACCCCGCACGGGATGAAGTGCGTGAACAGCGCGATGTAGGTGTCGGAGATGTGGTGGTAGGCGATGCCGCCCGGCTTGCCGTATCTGACGCTCGTCTCGGCGAGCAGGTTGTCGAGGTAGGTGTCCATGTGGGTGCCGTCGGCGGCCACCGCGGTGCCATCGTCCCACGCCTGGGAGATGTCCATCTGGGCGTGGGCGTTGACCAGGTCGGCGATGGCCTCGTTCAGCAGCACGATGGAGAAGTGCCGGTTCGCCGTGTACGACAGCTCATGCCCGCTCACGCCGGGGATGTGCCGGGCGGCCTCGTACGGGCCCATGTTCGTGCCCTTCACGAACGTCGTGATCACGTAGCGGCCGAACGGGTCGGCCAGCTTCGGCTCGTTGCCGGAGGCCGGGCCGAAGCGCCGCCACCACTCCACCCAGTACGCCGTACGGGCCAGGATGCCCATCAGCGACCGCTCCGGCATCCTCGCCTTGATCTCCTCCTCCAGCCGCTTCGCAGACGGCCGCTGACCCTCCGAGCGGTGCGGCCTCAGCGACGGGATACCCGTCTCCAGGTCGATGACCAGGCCCTCGTTGTCCGGGTACCCGGCGTCCGCCGCCGCGGCGGCGTCCCGAAGCTTGTCCTCCAACTGCCGGCGGAAGACCTTGGCGTCGAACTCGGCGTCTCGCCCTCCTCAGCAAGGCCGACCTCCACCAGGTAGGCGCCCAGCTTCTCCTGGACGGCCTCCCACGCGAGGAGCTGCTTGGACCAGTCGGCGTACTCCTCCGAGCCGACCACCGCGACGTCGCCGGTGCGCAGTTCCTCCGCCAGGGCGGTGAAGACCATCGCCTCGAAGTGCTTGCGCACGAACTGGCCCGGGCGGGTCTTGTCGAGCACGGCCTTGCGCCAGTTCTGGGTGGCGAAGGAGATGTCCACCCCCCGGCCCATCTCGTCGAAGGCGGTGATGTACTCCCCGCGGGCAGCCTGGTGGCGCTGTGCGTGCGCGAGCGCGTCCAGCACCCGCCCGTCCTCGCTGGTGGCGGTGAACTCCAGCTTCTCGGCGAGGTCGAACATCACCGCCCGGTCCCGGCCGATCTGCCCGTACAGCAGCGGCTCCCAGAAGTTGCCGTGATGGGCGGAGACCTTCTCGATCTGCTCGTACTGCTTGTCGAACCCGCCCAGCTCCGCCACGTCGGCAGCATCCGCCTCCCCGGCGAAGTCGGTGGCCTTCCCCGCGGCCACCCCGTCCATCCACACGTCCGTGTCGCCGAGGCCGTCCACCCACTCCAGGCGCTTGGTCAAATCCTTGAAGTGCGACCAGCTCGGGCCCTGAGCGGGCCTCTTCAGCCGGTTGAACAGCGTGGTGCCGTCGCCATCGCGGTCCTCCAGCAGCCGTGCCAGGCCGGCCCGCTCCGCCGGGCTGATCCGGTCGTGGATGCCATCGCAGATCGCGGTGTTCACCTCGCGGCGGATCTTCGAGGCCATCGCGTCGAAGGTGGAGAACGCCGGCAGCTCCAGCCCGGACTCCACCACCTTCTCCAACGCAATGTTGATCAGGTCCGCCGGCCGGTTCTTCGCCGCCGCCTCCTTGCGGATCGACCGCTCGGCGATCCGCCGGGCCTCCACCTGGTCGTAGAGCACCCCGACCCGCTTGCGGACCAGGCCCCGATGGTTCTTGGCGGTCTTCTCCGCCTGGTACACCGGCAGCGTGCCCTCCGGCAGCTCCACCTGGGGCCGGACGAAGTCCACCACCATGTCCGGGACGACCTCCAGCTTCGGGAAACACCCCATGCGCTGATACGACTTCAGCGTCAGCAGCAGAGCCAGCAAATGCTCATCGCAGTCCGTGGCACCGGACGCCCACTGAAGCTCATCGCGCGTCGGCGAGAAGAACAGATGCAGCTCATGCGCGGTGATCAGCCGCTTGAACCGCGGATACGCGGTCCGTTCGATCGAGGTCACAACCCACCCCAGGCCCCAGACGATGGTCAACATCACCACCAACGACACTGAGCCGAACGGGTGACGGACCGGGACCTCACGGCTTCAAGATCATCCCATGGCCCCTTTTGGGCTCACCTCGGCGACACCCCCAGCAGCGGCGCGGCCCGGGCACCGAATGAGCCAAGGCGGCGCCCCGGACGCGGCGACGGCCCCGCGCCGCGGGTTTGCTGTCGGGCCGAGTGGTAACGCGGTGGACATGACCGAGAAGAAGAACGCACACACAAGTGTCAGGAGCGCCAACGCGCACGCGAAGGCCACCACGACCAAGGCCAAGGAGACCACGGCACGGGCCAAGGACACCGCGGGCGAGGCGGAGACCACGGCGAAGACCGCCGCCGCGAGCGCCGCGACGACCGCCGCGCACACCGCTCATGTCGCCGCCGACAAGGCCCAGGTGGCGGCCGAGAAGGCCGTGGCCACCGGGCGTACGGTGGCGGCCGAGGCCCCCAAGAAGGCGGCCGCGGCGGCCGGTTCGGCCTGGATGGCGCTGAAGGCGCGCAAGGTCCA
>NZ_JAHLEM010001110.1 GCF_018883605.1 Streptomyces niphimycinicus
CGTGCTGGCCGTAAGGGCGGCGAGCGGCGACCAGCGGGCGCGGCGCGCGCTGCGCGGCGCGGGCGCGGCACTCGGGATCGCCCTCGCGGGCGCGGTGAACCTCCTGGACCCGGAGAAAGTGGTGCTCGGCGGCGCGCTGACGCCGCTGGCGCCCTGGCTGCTGCCCGCCCTGGAGCGGGAGTTGGGACGGCGGCTCACCGACCCGGCCCGTCCGGGCAGCGGGGCGGTGACCGTCTCCCGGCTCGGCCCGGACGGTCCGCTGCTGGGCGCGGCCAACTCGGTGGTGCACGCGGTCCTCGACGATCCGGCGGGGTTCAGGGATCCGGCCGGAGCCGGAGAACCGGCCGGGGTCAGAGGAAGCGATGCATGATGTGCAGCCCCACATAGCCCTTCGTGGGGTGGTCGAACGCCTTGGGCACGGTGCCGATGACCTCGAAACCCAGTGAGCGCCACAGCGCCACCGCCCGGGTGTTGCTCTCCACCACGGCGTTGAACTGCATCGCCTTGTAGCCCTCGGCGCGCGCCCACTCCAGGACATGCTCGCCCAGGGCCCGGCCCACACCGCGCCCGCCGTGCTCGGGCGCGACCATGAAGCTGGCCCCCGCGATATGCGCGGCGGGTCCCATGTGGTTGGGGTTCATCTTGGCCGAGCCCAGGACCGTGCCGTCGGCGTCGGTGGCGACGGCGGTACGGCTCGGGGGCTCCGGCATCCAGAGGTCGCGGGCCCGGTCCTCGTCCAGGTCGCGGGGGTAGGTGTAGGTCTCGCCCGCGGCGACGATGCGGCGCAGGAAGGCCCAGATGGCGGGCCAGTCCTCGGCGGTGGCGGTCCTGATGAGCATGCGGGCCAGCATGGCGGTGCGGGCGACGGCGCGCGAGGGGTTTTCCCGGCCGCCGCCCGCGAGGGGTCAGCGGGCCGCGCGCAGGAACGCCTCCAGCCCGGCCAGGTCGTCGGTGTTGAGGTAGTCCACATCGGCGGCCAGGAGCTCACGCCACAGGGCGTCGCGCTCCGGTCCGGCCACGTCCGGGGTGGCCCAGAAGCGCACGGTCTGCCGGGCGGCATGTGCGGAGGCGACGAGGCGGTGCAGCGTCTCGCGCTCCGCCGCCGGCATCGGACCGGCTCCGGCCCAGGTGAAGGTCTTGGTCCAGTCGGCGCTGATGAGCGGGATGAAGGAGGCGGGCACGCCCGAGCCGAGGTCCTCGAGGCGGCCGTCGTAGAAGGCGTGGCGCACCTTCTCGACCTCCATGGGGGCCCGTGCGCCGCGGTCGCCGGAGATGACGGCCGTCACCGCGCCGCGGCGCACCCGGCCGTCCACCCCGCCGTAGGCGGCGCTGAACAGGGGGCCGTAGTGGCGCAGCCGCTTGGCCAGCTCCAGGTAGGTGGCCTCCCCGGCGGTCTTGAGGTCGATCAGCAGTTGCAGCGACAGGTCGTAGCCGCGGTAGACCCGGCCGCCGTTGGCCTTCACCCGCCGGGCCAGCGGGTCGAGGTAGAGCGACTCCAGGGTGCGGGTGGGGTCGAGCTCGGTGGCGTCGTGGGCGACCAGCAACTGGCCGTCCACCAGCCAGATGTCGGCCTCGACGCTGCCGAAGCCGTGGGAGAGCGCGTCCAGGAGCGGACGCGGGTGCTCGTAGTCGTTGTGGGCGTGGGCTCTGGCCAGCGGCCGCTTACCCTTCGGGCTGTCCTTCGAGCTGTCATTCGAGACGGACGTGGTGCCCAACGGGCTGGCCGTGCTCGCGAACGCGGGCGCGGCCGCGCCGCCCGCCAGAGCGGCTCCGAGGGTGACGACAAAGGCACGGCGTGTACGGCGGACCATGGGGCCTCCCGGCTCTCCTCCCGGCGCGGTGCCGGATACGCAGGATGGACGCCAGTGAGTATCGGGCGGCCGTGCGCCCAAAGGGCAGTGCTGCGCGAAGAGTTCCACGGGTGGTCCCCGGCCATTTCCTCACCGTTCCCGGGGTGCCGGGGCGATGGCCCGCGGTCTCCGGCCACGGGGGCGCGTGACAGATGCGCGGGCGCCGGGTGAAACGGACGGAGGTCGCGAAGGCCGTCGGCCCGCGCTGCGCATTCGGAGTGTTTACCCGTCCGCGACCGCCGACATAACCATCGCCCAGGCACTCTTTTGAGTGAATGCACCACCCAAAGTCCGCTGATAGCTTGGCAGTTGCTCGAGCGGAATTTGTCCTCAAGGTCCGTACAGGGATGGGTGAGCATTCACGATGACGACGTCCGTTGAACCGGGTTCCGGTACCGAAAATTCGCAGCCGCAGTTGAGTCTCGGTACGGCGGCCGCGCGGAATCTGGCGACGACGACCAAATCCGTTCCGCAAATGCAGGGCCTCAGCTCCCGGTGGCTGCTGCGCATGCTGCCGTGGGTGCAGGTTCCGGGCGGTTCCTATCGTGTGAACCGCCGGGCGTCCCATACGCTCGGCGACGGCCGGGTGGAGTTCACCACCACCGGGTCCGAGGTGCGGGTCATCCCGGTCGAGCTGCGTGAGCTGCCGCTGCTGCGCGATTTCGAGGACGCCTCGGTGCTCGGGGCCCTGGCGGACCGCTTCACCCAGCGGGAATTCGCGCCGGGCGAGGTGCTGGTCGAGGCCGGGCGCCCGGCCGATGAGCTTCTCCTCATCGCCCATGGCAAGGTCGACAAATTGACCGAGGGCGCGTTCGACGAGCCCGCGGTGGTCGGCTCGGCCGCCGGTGGCGACCACATCGGGGAGCCGGAGCTGACCGCGGCCGAGGCGGGCACCTGGGGCATCACCGTGAAGGCCGTGACGTCCTGCACGGTGCTGGCCCTGCCCCGGCAGGAGTTCGAGGAGCAGCTCGACCGTTCACCGCTGCTGCGAGCGCATGTGGAGGGGGTGCGCTCGGCGCCGGAGGCCGAGCAGAACGAGCACGGGGAGGCGGCCATCGCGCTGGCCTCGGGACATTCGGGCGAGCCGGTCCTGCCGGGCACCTTCGCGGAGTACGAGCTGACGCCTCGCGAGTACGAGCTGAGCGTGGCCCAGACCGTGCTGCGCGTCCACACCCGCGTCGCCGACCTCTACAACGAGCCCATGAACCAGGTCGAGCAGCAACTCCGCCTCACCATCGAGGCCCTGCGCGAACGCCAGGAACACGAACTCGTCAACAACCGCGAGATCGGCCTGCTGCACAACGCCGACCTCTCCCAGCGCATCCACACCCGCGGCGGACCGCCCACCCCCGACGACCTCGACGCGCTGCTGGCCACCGTCTGGAAGGAC
>NZ_JAHLEM010001111.1 GCF_018883605.1 Streptomyces niphimycinicus
TCCAGCTCACGGGCGAGGACCGTCTGCTGGCGGTGACCACGGTCGGGTTCGACATCGCGGGGCTGGAGTTGTTCGTGCCCCTGCTGTCCGGCGCCGCGGTGGTGGTGGCCGCGCGGGATGTGGTGCGCGATCCGGCGGCCTTGTGCGCGCTGGTGTCGGCTGAGCGGGTGTCGGTGATGCAGGCGACGCCGAGTCTGTGGCGGGCGGTGCTGGCCGAGGATGCCTCGGTGCTGGCGGAGGTGCGGGTCCTCGTCGGTGGCGAGGCGCTGCCCGCCGACCTGGCGGTGGCGCTGGCCGAGCGGGCCGAGTCGGTGACGAACATGTACGGCCCGACGGAGACCACCATCTGGTCGACGGCGTGGCCGGTCACATCGGAGGGTGCGGGTGCGCCGCGTATCGGGCGGCCGATCGCCAATACCCAGGTGTATGTGCTGGACGGCGGGTTGCGGCCGGTGCCGGTCGGCGTGCCGGGTGAGCTGTATATCGCGGGCGAGGGGGTGGTCCGTGGCTATCACGGGCGGTCGGGGCTGACGTCCGAGCGGTTCGTGGCCGATCCGTTCGGCCGCGTCGGCGGTGGGCGGATGTATCGCACCGGTGACCTGGTGCGCTGGACGGCCGAAGGTGAGCTGGAGTATCTCTCCCGGGTCGATGACCAGGTCAAGCTGCGTGGCTTCCGGATCGAACTGGGCGAGATCGAGACGGTACTGGCCGGGCAGGACGGCGTGGCCCAGGCCGCCGTCCTCGTGCGCGAGGACCGGCCCGGCGACAAGCGGCTGGTCGCCTATCTCGTCCCGGCAGCGGATGGCGGCGTGCCGAACGGCGCCGAGCTGCGCCGGCACATGGCCGCGCGGCTCCCCGACTACATGGTGCCCTCCGCGTTCATGACGCTGGACGCCTTCCCGCTGACCCCGAACGGCAAGCTGGACCGGCGCGCCCTGCCCGCGCCCGACTACGGACCGGGCTCGACGGGCGGCCGGGCCCCGCGCTCGCCGCGCGAGGAGATCCTGTGCGGTCTCTTCGCCGAGGTGCTGGGCCTGGAGTCGGTCACCATCGACGACGACTTCTTCGGCCTCGGTGGCCATTCGCTGCTGGCCACGAAGCTGGTCAGCCGGATCCGCTCGGTCCTGGACGTCGAACTGGCGGTGCGCCGGGTCTTCGAGGCCCCCACCGTCGCCGAGCTCGCGGCAGTGCTGGACGCGTCCGCCGCGGTGCGCTCGCCGCTACGGGCGGTGGAACCGCGCCCGGCACGGCTGCCGCTGTCGCTGGCCCAGCAGCGGCTGTGGTTCCTGCATCAGTTCGAGGGGCCGAGTGCCACCTACAACATTCCGGTGGCGCTGCGGCTGAGCGGTGAGCTGGACGAGCGCGCGCTGCGGCTGGCCCTTGGCGATGTGGTGGCGCGGCACGAGAGCCTGCGCACCGTGTTCGCCGAGGACGCCGACGGCCCGTACCAGGTGGTCCGGGACGCGGAAGCGGTCCAGCTCGCCGTGGTACGGACCGACGAGACCCGGCTGCCCGCCGAACTTCTCGGCGCGGCCCGCCACGCCTTCGACCTCCGGTCGGAAGGACCTTTGCGGGTCTGGCTGTTCGAGCTGGGCGACGACGCGTACGTACTGCTGGTCGTCGCGCATCACATCGCGAGCGACGCGTGGTCGATGGGCCCGCTGGCCCGCGATCTGACCGGTGCCTACGCCGCGCGGGTCGGCTCCGGCGGGGCTCCCGGCTGGGAGCCGCTGCCGGTCCAGTACGCGGACTACAGCCTCTGGCAGCGCGAGGTGCTCGGCGCCGAGGACGACCCCGATAGTGAGATCACCCGCCAACTGGCCTACTGGAAGGCCACGTTGGCCGACCTTCCGGAAGAGCTGTCGCTGCCGTTCGACCGCCCCCGTCCGGCCGCCGCCACCCACCAGGGCGACACCGTCGCCCTGGATCTCGCTCCGGAGCTGCGGGAGAAGCTGACGCGGATCGCCCGCGAGCGCCGGGCCAGCCTGTTCATGGTGGTGCAGGCGGCGCTGTCCACGCTGCTCACGCGCCTGGGCGCGGGGACGGACATCCCCCTCGGCACCCCCGTGGCCGGCCGCACCGATGACGCGCTGGACGACCTGGTCGGCTTCTTCGTGAACACACTGGTGCTGCGCACGGACACCTCCGGCGACCCGACCTTCACGGAACTGATCGAACGGGTGCGGGCGCGGGATCTGGAGGCGTACGCGTACCAGGACCTGCCCTTTGAGCGGCTGGTCGAGGTGGTCAACCCGGAGCGTTCGCTGTCCCGGCATCCGCTCTTCCAGACGATGCTCACGCTGAACAACACCGAGCAGGGCGCGGAGACCGCGGTGGCCTCGCTGCCGGGTCTGACCGTGGCGAGTGAGCCGGTGGCCGTGGGCGGGGCGAAGGTCGACCTGTCCTTCCGGCTGGGCGAGCGGCGGGTCGACGGCGCGGACGGGGGTGTGGTGCTGGAGGGGGCTCTGGACTTCAGCACCGACATGTTCGACCGGGCCACGGCTCAGCGCATCGCGGAGCGTTTCGTCCGCGTTCTGAGCGTGCTCGCCGAGGACCCCGAGCGTCGCATCGGTGATGTTGAGTTGCTGTCCGCGGTGGAGCGGGAGCGGGTGCTGGTCGAGTGGAACGGTGAGCCGCGGGGTGTACGGGGTGTGTCGTTGCCGGTGCTCTTCGGGGAGCAGGTGGCGCGGACACCGGATGCGGTGGCGGTGGTGTGCGACGGGCGCGAGGTGTCGTACGCGGAGTTGGACGCGTGGTCGAATCGGGTGGCCCGGTGGTTGATGGGGCAGGGTGTTGGGGCCGAGCGGTTTGTGGGTGTGGTGTTGCCCCGGTCGGTGGAGCTGGTGGTGGCGTTGCTGGGTGTGGTGAAGGCGGGTGGTGCGTATGTGCCGGTGGATCCGGAGTATCCGGCGGAGCGCAAGGCTCACATCCTGGGGGATGCGCGGCCGGTGCTGGTGATCGATAAGGTCACGGATCTCGTGGCGGCCGATGCGTACCGGGATGACCCGGTGGCAGAGGTGCGGGAGCTGTCGCTTCCGGCCTATGTGATCTATACGTCGGGTTCGACGGGTCGGCCGAAGGGGGTGGTGGTCGAGCATCGTTCGGTGGGGGCTTATTTGGAGCGGGCGCGGGAGGTGTATGCGGATGCGTCGGGTACGGCGTTGCTGCATTCGTCGGTGGCGTTCGATCTGACGGTGACGGCGTTGTACACCCCGCTGGTGAG
>NZ_JAHLEM010001112.1 GCF_018883605.1 Streptomyces niphimycinicus
GCCCAGGGCGTCACCACCTACCTCGAACTCGGCCCCGACGGTGTCCTCACCGCCATGGCCCAGGACTGCGTCACCGACGCCGAGGCCGCCGGATTCGCCGCAGCGCTGCGGGCCGGTCGGCCCGAGGCGCGGGCCGTCCACGCCGCCATCGCCCGGGCACATGTCCGTGGCGTGGCGGTGGACTGGGCGGCGGTCTTCGCCGGTACGGGCGCGGCTCGGGTCGAGCTGACCGACCTGCCGACGTACGCCTTCCAGCGCCGCCGGTACTGGCCCCAGGCGTCGGCGTACGGTGTCGGCGGCACGGCGGGGCTCGGACTCGCCGAGGCCGACCACCCGCTCGTGGGCGCCGTCGTACCGCTCGCGGGCGGCGATGGGCTGCTGCTGACCGGGCGGATCTCGGCGCAGACGCATCCGTGGCTGCTCGACCACGCCGTGATGGGTTCGGTGCTGCTGCCGGGCACGGCTTTTGTGGAGCTGGCGGTTCGTGCCGGTGACCAGGTCGGTTGTGATCAGGTCGAGGAGTTGACGCTGGCGGCGCCGCTGGTGCTTCCCGAGGTGGGCGGCGTTCAGCTTCAGCTTTCGGTGGGGGCGCCGGACGACTCCGGTCGTCGTGGGTTCGAGGTGTACTCGCGGTTCGAGGACGCGCCCGCCGATGAGCCGTGGCTGCGCCATGCCTCCGGTGCGCTCGTGGAGGGCGCCCCGACGCCGTCGTTCGACCTGAGCGCATGGCCGCCGGCCGGTGCGACGCCGGTCGAGCTCGACGGTCTGTATGAGGGCATGGCGGGTCTGGGGCTCGCCTACGGCCCGGTGTTCCAGGGGCTGACGTCCGCCTGGCGGCTGGGCGATGAGGTCTACGCGGAGCTGGAGCTGCCGGAGGACGTGCGCTCCGAGGCCGGGCTGTTCGGTCTGCATCCGGCGCTGCTGGACTCGGCGCTGCACGCGGTCGGTCTTGGCGGCCTGATCGAGGGCGAGGACGGGGCGCGACTGCCCTTCGCGTGGGCTGGTGTGTCCCTGCACGCGGTGGGCGCTTCGGTGCTGCGGGTGCGCCTGTCGTCGGCCGGTGCGGACGCGGTGTCGCTGGCGGTGGCCGATGGCGCCGGGCGTGCCGTGCTGTCGGTGGATTCGCTGGTGTTGCGGCCGGTGTCGGCCGAACAGATCAGCGGTGCCCGGGGTGGCCGTCAGGATTCCCTCTTCCGGCTCGACTGGACCGAGGTGGCTGCCCAGGGCCCGGCGGGACGCTGGGCGTTGCTGGGGTCGGACGCGCTCGACCTGGCGTCGACCGGCCAGCGGTTCGACACTTACGCCGACTTGGACGCGCTGGCCACGGCGGTCGACTCCGGCGCGGCGTTGCCGGATGAGGTGGTGGTCGCTCTTCAAGCCCGTCCGGCGATTGAGGACCGGGGTCCTGGGGCGGAGCCCCAGGTTGCGGGAAGGGGCGGGACTGGGGAAAGCTCCTCGCCCGCCGATGTGGTGCACCGTGCCACTGCCCAGGTGCTGAGCCTGCTGCAACGGTGGCTGAATGACGACCGCTTCGCGGATGCGCGTCT
>NZ_JAHLEM010001113.1 GCF_018883605.1 Streptomyces niphimycinicus
AAGGGGCGGGACTGGGGAAAGCTCCTCGCCCGCCGATGTGGTGCACCGTGCCACTGCCCAGGTGCTGAGCCTGCTGCAACGGTGGCTGAATGACGACCGCTTCGCGGATGCGCGTCTGGTTCTGGTGACCTCGGGTGCCGTGGCCGCCGGGGCGGACGAGGCGGTGGCCGATCTGGCCCATGCCGCCGTTTGGGGGCTGGTGCGCTCCGCCGAGTCGGAGAACCCCGGCCGGTTCGTGCTGGTCGATGTCGATGGTGCGGCTGGTTCGCTGCGGGCGGTGCCGGACGCGCTGGGGTCGGGTGAACCGCAGGTGGCCGTACGGGGCGGGGTGCTGCGGGCGCCGCGTCTGGCGCGGGCCGTCGTGGATGCCGGGCAGCCGCTCGATGTCGACGCCGAGGGCACGGTGCTGGTGACCGGTGCGAGTGGCACGCTGGGCGGTCTGCTGGCCCGCCACTTGGTGGTGGAGCGTGGCGTACGGCGTCTGCTGCTGGTGAGCCGCCGTGGCGACCAGGCCCCGGGCGCGGCAGAACTCGGCACGGAATTGGCAGAGTTGGGCGCGAGTGTGCGTTGGGCGGCGTGTGATGTGGCGGACCGGGACGCGCTCGCCGCGACCCTTGCCGACGTCCCCGCCGACCATCCGCTGACCGCCGTCGTGCACACCGCCGGTGTGCTGGACGACGGTGTGATCGGCTCCCTCACCCCCGAGCGCGTCGACCATGTCATGCGTCCGAAGGTGGATGCGGCGTGGAATCTGCATGAGCTGACCCGCGATCTCGAGCTGTCGGCGTTTGTGCTGTTCTCGTCCGCCGCCGGTGTCTTCGGCAATGCGGGGCAGGGCAACTACGCCGCCGCCAACGCCTACCTGGACGCGCTGGCCCAGCACCGCCGGGCGCACGGCCTGGCCGGTACCTCGCTGGCGTGGGGTCTGTGGGCCGACTTCAGCGGGATGACCGGTGAGTTGGACGAGGCCGATGTGTCCCGGATGAGCCGGGGCGGCGTGGTCGCGCTGTCCGCCACCGAGGGCCTGGAGCTGTTCGAC
>NZ_JAHLEM010001114.1 GCF_018883605.1 Streptomyces niphimycinicus
GCCGGTACCTCGCTGGCGTGGGGTCTGTGGGCCGACTTCAGCGGGATGACCGGTGAGTTGGACGAGGCCGATGTGTCCCGGATGAGCCGGGGCGGCGTGGTCGCGCTGTCCGCCACCGAGGGCCTGGAGCTGTTCGACGCCGCGTACCGCACGGATGAGGCGCTGCTCGTGCCCGTCCGGCTGGACCTGGCCGTGCTGCGCGCCGAGGCGGCGTCGGCCGGTGTGGTCGCGCCGCTGCTGCGGGGGCTGGTGCGGGTTCCGGCGCGGCGTGCGGCGGAGGGTGCGGCGGCGTCGGGTGCGCTGGCGCGGCGGCTTGCCGGTCTCAGCGAGGCCGAGCAGCTCGACGCCCTGCTGGAGCTGGTCCGTACGCAGGTCGCCGCCGTACTCGGCCATGACTCGCTGGACACCGTCGAACCGCATCGTTCCTTCCGTGAGCTGGGCTTTGACTCGCTGACGGCGGTGGAGCTGCGGAACGCGCTGGGCGGCGTGAGTGAGCTGCGGCTGCCCGCGACGCTGGTCTTCGACTATCCGACGCCGATGGTGTTGGCGGAGTTCCTGCGGGCTGAGGTGCTGGGTGCGGCTGCCGCTGTGTCCGGGCC
>NZ_JAHLEM010001115.1 GCF_018883605.1 Streptomyces niphimycinicus
CGAGGGGCCGGTCTCGCTCGGGGACGCGCTCGCCCGCGTCGAGCCGGACGCGGACGGGCGGGGCGTCGCGCTCGACGACGGGACGCCGGACGACGGGCTGCCCTCCGTGGTCGGCACCTCCTCCTCGACCGGCGCGCTGGCGGTGCTGTCGGCCAGCGCGCGGTCGCTCCCGCCCCCGCCGCCGCCGTCGTCCTTGTGGTCACCGCCGAGCAGCCCGGTGCCGACCGCCAGCGAACCGGCCACGGCCACGGCCGCCGCCCCCGCGAGTACGGCCGTCACGACCTTGCGCTTGCTCTTACGGTGCCGGGCGGGGCCGGGTTCCTCCCCCGGCACGTCCCCGCCGACGCCGACGCCACCGCCTGCGTAGGCGCCTGAGCCGATGTCTGAGCCGACGTCTGAGCCGACGCCGACGTAGGCCCCCGCGCCCGTGTCGCCGTCCCCCGCCCCGGCTCTGCCGGGTCTCTCCTCGACGCGGTCGATCACCCGCGTCGCGTCGGTGTCCCCCTTCTCCGCCTCCTCCTTCTCCGCCTTCTTCTTCTCCGCCTCCTCGAAGAGACGCAGATCACGCGGATCGGGCCCGCCCGGGCGCTCCTCCGAGAGCGCCAGAACGGGGTGCGGATGGGTCTGGTCGTCGGTCTCGCCTGCGGTCGCGGTGGACGCGGTGGACGCGGCGGCGCGTTCGGCACACGTACAGCCGGGCCGCCCGTTGGCGCGCGCCGGTGCGAAGCAGTGCGGGCAGGACTCTGCCGTCACGGAACTTTCCCTCCCTGGAGTTCGCAGCGATTATGCGCATCCGATCCCCTTCCGCGCAGGTGTTCGCCCGCCGTGCGGACCGGCACGGCGGGCCGTAACAGGGCATAAAGGTGAGGATGGGGTGAGGATGAAGAGGGAACGGAGGAGCGAGGAGGAGTCGCCATGGCGCGGGACGGCGGCAGCCCGGCTCCGGCCCCAGGAGCCCCCGACGCCGTGGCCCCCGGCCCGGGAGAGGGCCGGCCGCGGCGTACGGTCCTGGTGGCCATCGGCGCGCTGCTGCTCGGCATGCTGCTCGCCGCGCTCGATCAGACGATCGTCTCCACCGCGCTGCCCACGATCGTCAGCGACCTCGGCGGCCTGGAGCATCTGTCCTGGGTCGTCACCGCGTATCTGCTCGCCTCGACCGCGGCCACCCCGCTGTGGGGCAAGCTCGGCGACCAGTACGGCCGTAAGAGGCTCTTCCAGACCGCGATCGTCATCTTCCTGATCGGTTCCGCGCTGTGCGGGCTCGCCGGGAACATGGCGGAACTCATCGCCTTCCGCGCGCTCCAGGGGCTGGGCGGCGGCGGACTCATGGTGCTGTCGATGGCCATCGTCGGCGATATCGTCCCGCCCCGGGACCGGGGCCGCTACCAGGGCCTCTTCGGCGCCGTCTTCAGCGCCGCCAGTGTGCTGGGGCCGCTGCTCGGCGGGGTGTTCGTCGACCGTCTGAGCTGGCGCTGGGTCTTCTACATCAACCTGCCTCTCGGCATCGTCGCCCTCCTCGTCGTGGCCTCCGCGCTCCAGATCCCGGTGCGCCGCACCTCGCACACCATCGACTACCTCGGCACCTTCCTGATCGCCGCGGTCGCCGCCGCCCTGGTGCTGATGACCTCCCTCGGCGGGGTCACCTACGGCTGGGGGTCCTGGCAGATCATCGGGCTCGCGGTGGTCGGCATGGCGCTGCTGGCGGCCTTCGTACGGGTGGAGTTCCGTGCGGCCGAGCCGGTGCTGCCGCTCACCCTCTTCCGCAGCCGCACCTTCACGCTGTGCGCGTTCATCGGCTTCATCGTCGGCTTCGCGATGTTCGGCAGCATGACCTATCTGCCGACCTTCCTCCAGATCGTGCAGGGCGTCTCACCGACCACCTCCGGCCTCCACCTCCTGCCGCTGGTCCTCGGCACGCTCGTCTCCTCCACCGTCTCCGGCCATCTGGTCAGCCGCACCGGCCGCTACAAGGTCTTCCCGGTCCTGGGCACCGCGATCACCGCCATCGGCCTGCTGCTTCTGCACCAGTTGCGGGAGTCCAGCGGGGTCGCGGAGATGAGTGCGTACTTCTTCGTCTTCGGCTGCGGCCTCGGCCTGGTCATCCAGGTGCTGGTGCTGATCGTGCAGAACTCCGTCAGCTATCGGGACCTGGGCGTCGCCACCTCCGGCGCGACCTTCTTCCGCTCGATCGGCGCCTCGTTCGGCGTCTCCGTCTTCGGCACGATCTTCGCCAACAACCTCGGCCCCCAGATCGCCGACGCCCTCGCCGGACGACGCCTGCCACCCGGTATCACCCCCGGCGCCCTCACCTCCGACCCCCGCGGCCTCGGGCGGCTGCCGCCGGTGGACCGGGCGGCGGTGCGGCACGCGTTCTCCGTCTCCATCACCGACGTCTTCCTCTACGCGGTGCCGGTCGTGCTGCTCGCCTTCATCCTCGCCTGGTTCCTCCGGGAGGAGCCGCTGCGCGGCAGCGTCACCGCGCCCGACGGCAGCGAAATACTCGCCAGCAACCCCGTCCAGCGCTCCTCGCACGAGGAGTGCGCCCGGGCGCTGTCCCTGCTCGGCAGCCGGGAGGGCCGCCGGAAGATCTACGTCGACATCACCCGGCGCGCCGGGCTCGACCTCAGACCGGCCGCGAGCTGGATGCTGCTGCGCATCCACCACCACGGCTCGGTCGAACCCGCGATGCTCGCGCAGCGCTCACCCGTACCGCTGCGGGTCATCACCGAGGCGACCCGGCAGATCGAGGAGCGGGGCCTCGGCCGCCGCTACGGACTGGACCTGATCCTCACGGACGACGGCCGCGAGGTCGCGACCAGGCTCTACCGGGCCCGCGAGGCATCCCTCGCGGAACTCCTGGGCGACTGGTGGTCAGCCGACCGCCCGACCGACCTGAGCGAGCTGGTGGACGAGCTGACGCACGAGATGTGCGGCTCCGACGCGGAACAGCCGAGGGACGGCGCCCCCCGCCCCGACCACCGCCGCCCCCCGCCACCGCGCACGCCCTGACCTCGGGGGCATATCGGGAGGCCCTTGATGAGGTAGTTGCGCCATATCAAGCATTTTACGAAGGGGGTACCCAGACCCCCTCGGTAGCCCACCGGCTCACCGCCCACCGCGGCCCACCGGCCGCGGCCCACCTGCCACCGCCGCCCACCGGCCCGCTGGCCCACCGGCCCGCCGCCC
>NZ_JAHLEM010001116.1 GCF_018883605.1 Streptomyces niphimycinicus
ACCCCGCACCGCGAGGCCGGGCCCCGCGGCAGGGCCTCGCAAGTCGGACTCCGTAGCCGGACCTCGCGGTCCGGCCGTACGGCCGGACACCGTAACCGGACCTCGCGGCCCGGTCGTGCGGCCGGACCCAGCGAGCCGGGCACCGCAGAGCGGAACCCCGCGGCCGGGCCGCGCGGCAGGCCCCCGACAGCCGAACCCAGCCGGGCACCGCTACGGGGCACCGTAGCCGGACCTCGCGACCGGGCCCTGCTGTCGGGCCTCGCTGCGGGACCTTGTTGCGGGCCTCGCGGCCAGGCTCCGTAGCCGGGCCAGGACGGCGGGACGCGGCCGGGAGGAGGGGACGTCGCCGGGCGCCCGGGCGGGGAGTCCTTTCGGCATTCGAACTGTCGTACTTTAGTGCAGAGTTGTCCGCTTTTGTCGACGACTCTGTAACAGGGGTTAGCCGGTGCGGCGGGCGCGGGAATGGCGGTGGCATGAGCCACAACACGCCGCTGTCCCCCCGCCCCCTCCACCACCTCTCGGACGTCCAGCGCCGGGTGTTGACGACACGTCAGCTCCGCGAGCACGGTGTGACCGCGTCCGTCGCCGCGGAGCGCAGCCGGGCCGGCGGGCCCTGGCAGCAGATCCTGCCGGGCGTCCATCTGCTCCACCCCGGCCCGGCGACCAGCGAGGAGCGGCTGCTGGCCGCGCTGCTGTACACCGCGAGCCGCGGCCAGGGTGCCGACGGCGCCTCGCCGGGCGGCGACGGCGAACCGCAGCGCGAGGCGATGATCACCGGGCTTGCCGCGCTCGCCCTGCACCACTTCTCCTCCGCTCCCCCGCTGGCCTCCCTCGACCGGATCGACGTCCTGGTGCCGCGCACCCGGCGGCTGCGCGCCACCGGCTTCGTCCGCTTCGTCCGGGCGGGCACACTGCCCGGCCCCCAGTACGTCGCGGGGGTGCCCACCGCCCCGGTGGCCCGTGCCCTCGCCGACGCCGTCGCCCGGCTCACCGACGCCGTCCTCATCCGCAGACTGCTCACCGAGTCCGTGCGCCACGGCCACTGCGAGGCCACGGCCGTCGTCGCGGAGCTGCACTCGGCCCGGCTGCTGTCCCGGCCGCATGTCGTGGACGCGGTGGACGCGCTGCTCGCCGAGGGCCGGGCGATCGCCGAGGGGCGGCTGTACGACATGATCCGCGGCCACCACCTGCCCGAGCCCGTGTGGAACGTTGAGCTGCGGATGCCCGGCGGGCCCGCCCTCGGCGGGGTGGACGCCTACTGGCGTGAGCAGGCGGTGGCGGTGGAGATCGACACCCGGGCGCCGCGCCAGGACGAGGAGGTCTGGCGCGGCGGTTTCGGCCGCAAGCGCGAACACCTGGAGCGGCTCGGGATCACGGTCGTACGCGTCACCCCGAAGCAGCTCCGGGAGACCCCGGAGGAGCAGGCCGCGGTGGTCCGTACCGCCCTGATCGCGGCGGCCGACCGCGAACCGGCCTCCTATGTGGTCGTCCTGCCGCGCTGACGCCCCGATGCCCCGGCGCGGAGGCGGGGCATCGGGTCACCCGGAACGCGCGGCCCAGGCCCAGGCCCAGGCCCGGGGCAGGGCTCAGGCCCGGGGCAGGGCTCAGGGCTTGCGCAGCAGCAGCTCGGTGTTGCGGTCCGTCGCGTCACCGGCCAGCTTCTGGCTGGCGCCGGGCGCGTTGAAGGACAGCTCGCGGTAGAGCGCCGCGAGCCCGGTCTGGGACAGGTCCGAGAAGTCCGTGCGGTGCGGCGCGGCCGACTCGATGAGCGTGGTGAACAGGGAGATCGTGCCGTCGTGGTTGTCCACGACCTCGAACACCCGGGCCAACTGGGGGAAGTCCACATGCGAGGCGGTGGTGATCTCCCAGAAGGTGCCGCGCGGGGTGATCTCGTTCTTGTGGCTGTGGCCGTTGATCCAGGCCAGCACCTTGGGGTGGCGCTGGAACAGGGCGACGACCTCGTCCCCGCCGTGGCGGGCCTCGCCCGGCCGGGCCGGGTCGTGGTTCATGTTGTCCAGGCTGCGGCTGTAGTGGTGGCTGAAGACGATCACGTAGTCGTCCTTGTGGGCCTTCAGGGTCCGCTCCAGCCAGCGCAGTTGGGCGGTGCCGAGCGACCCGGTGTAGTGGCCGCCCGGGTCGGTGGTGTCCAGGCTGATGCCGATCACGTTCTCGGAGACCCGGAACGAGTAGTAGAGGGTGTTCTGCTCGAGGTTGGCCTTGGTGTAGCCGTGGCCGACCGGACCGGGGCCGGTGGCGGCCGGGTCCAGGTGCGCGGCCAGGTACTCGGCCTGGGTGAAGGGCGCGCGGCGCTCGTCGGGGGTGACCGTGCGCATGTCCTTGGCGTGCGCGTCCAGCAGCGCCTTCATCTGGACGCCCTTGGGGTCGTCCCCGACGCGTGTGCCCTTGAAGAGCCGCTCGGCGTCATCGGCCGAGATGATCTCCAGCTTGCGCTTCCCGGTGGCGAAGTCCGCGTAGTAGTTGTGGCCGAAGGAGTAGACACCGCCCGCCAGATCGTCGTGGTTGCCGATGGTGGAGTACCACGGCAGCCGCAGCCCGGGGCTGTTGACGGTGCGCAGCGCGGCCTTGAGGAAGCCGTCGATGCGCGGGAAGCCGAGCTTCTTGTCGGCGTCGCGCAGCGCCTCCTCGGGGTGCCAGAACTCCTTGTGCCCGCTGTTCTGGACGCCCTCGTAGCGGCGCGGATCGCCGGTGTTGGGGGTGATCCGGCCGCCGTTCATCGCGGCCAGGAACCACTCCAGCTCGATCTTGGCGTTGTTGTCGGTGTTGTCGCCGGTGGTCATGACGAACGACAGCGGCGCCCCGGTGGCGGGTCCGCCACGCAGCCCGTTGATCCGCTCGATGAGCGAGGCGACCCCGGCGATGGTCAGCGCCTCGTGCGGCCGCCACGCCCCGGCGCGCCCGCCGCGCAGGAATTCGTAGCGCATCGGGTGCTGGACATCGGTCAGGTGCAGATCCGTGAGCTGGACGAACGAGGCGAGCGCGGTGCGCCGGTCCTCGCGGCCGCCCTTGGCGCCGGTGATCTCGCTGCGGACCCGACGGGTCCAGGCCGGACCGGCGGCGAGCCGCCGGTAGCCGGTGGCGCCCTGTGCGGCGGAGAACGTCTCCAGCGTCGTACCGGCCGTCGAGGGCGCCGCCGGGGCCTGCACCACCCGGCGGCCCACGGC
>NZ_JAHLEM010001117.1 GCF_018883605.1 Streptomyces niphimycinicus
CCCCGGGTTCGGCCCTGGGCTCCGGCTCGGCCCCGGGCTCGGGTTCGGCCCTGGGCTCGCGCTCGGTCCCGGCCCCGGGCTCGACCACGACCTCGGGCTCGACCCCGGCCCCGGCCCCGGACAACGACCCCGACGCCGCCCCCGCGTTCGACGCCGACGGCACCGTGCTCATCACCGGAGGCACCGGCGCCCTCGGCCGACTGCTCGCCCGCCACCTGGTCGCCGAACACGGCGTACGCCACCTCCTGCTGACCAGCCGCCGTGGCGCGGACGCCGACGGCGCCACCGAGCTGGCCGCCGAACTCCGCCAGCGCGGCGCCGAGGTCACCCTCGCCGCCTGCGACGCCGCGGACCGCGACGCGCTCGCCGCGACCCTCGCCGCCATCCCGGCCGGGCATCCGCTGACGGCCGTCGTGCACACCGCCGGTGTCCTGGACGACGGCACGGCCGCCGCCCTGACGCCCGAGCAGTTGGAGCGGGTGCTGCGTCCGAAGGTGGACGCGGCCTGGAATCTGCACGAGCTGACCCGCGACCTCGACCTGTCCGCGTTCGTGCTGTTCTCCGCCATCGCGGGCACGCTGGGCGGCGCGGGCCAGGCCAACTACGCCGCGGCAAACGTCTTCCTCGACGCGCTCGCCGCCCACCGTCACGCGACCGGTCTGCCCGCCACCTCGCTGGTGTGGGGCCTGTGGGCCCGGTCCGGCGGTATCACCGGCGAGCTGACCGAGACCGATCTGCTGCGGCTGGCCCGCAGCGGGATGGGCGCCCTCACCGACGACGAGGGCATGGCGCTCTTCGACGCCGCCCGCCGCACCGGCCGGACCCTGCTGATCCCGGCCCGGCTCGACCTCGCGGCGCTGCGCTCCGCCGCCGGATCCGGCCCGGTCCCGGCACTGCTGCGCGGGCTGATCCGCACGACCGGCCGGCGCACCGCCGCGGGCGCGCTCGCCGCCGGTTCGTCCCTGGCCCAGCGGCTGCGCGCGCTCTCCCCGAACGAGCGCCGCCGGACGCTGCTGGACCTCGTCCGCGGCCATGTGGCCACGGCCCTCGGCCACGCCTCCGCCGACGCCATCGAGGCCCGCCGCGCCTTCAAGGAGCTGGGCTTCGACTCGCTCACCGCCGTCGAACTGCGCAACCGGCTCTCCGCCGCCACCGGGCTCAAACTGCCCTCCACGATCGTCTTCGACCACCCGAACCCCACCGTTCTCGCCGACCATCTGCGCGCCGAACTACTCGGCCCGGACGTCGACGGGGCCGGGACCGAGGCCGGGGCCGAGCAGGCGGACCCGGCGCTCCCCGCCACCGCCGCCTCCCTCGCCGACGACCCGATCGCCATCGTCGCGATGGGCTGCCGCTACCCCGGCGACGTCCGCTCGCCCGAGGACCTGTGGCAGCTCGTGGCCACCGGCTCGGACGCCATCACCGGCTTCCCCGTCAACCGCAACTGGGAGAGCCAGTGGGCGGCGGACGGCGACGAGGCCGACGCGGCCCCGTCCGACTACGCCCGCGCCGGTGGCTTCCTGCACGACGCGGACCTCTTCGACGCCTCGTTCTTCGGCATTTCGCCGCGCGAGGCCCTCGCGATGGACCCGCAGCAGCGGCTGCTGCTGGAGACCTCCTGGGAGGTGTTCGAGCGTGCCGGGATCGACCCGGACTCGCTCCGCGGCCGCTCGGTCGGCGTGTTCGTGGGCGCGGCCTACAGCGGCTACGACGCGGGCCTGGAACAGGCCGGCGCGGAGGTCGCGGGCCATGTGATGACGGGCAACGCGGGCAGCGTCATGTCCGGCCGTATCGCCTACGCCCTCGGTCTCGAGGGCCCGGCGGTCACGGTCGACACGGCCTGTTCCTCGTCGCTGGTGGCGCTGCACTGGGCGATCCAGGCGCTGCGCCAGGGCGAGTGCACGATGGCGCTCGCGGGCGGTGTCACCGTGATGACGACGCCCGGCCACTTCACCGAGTTCGGTCGCCAGGGCGGCCTGGCCGCCGACGGCCGCTGCAAGGCGTTCGCGGCGGGTGCTGATGGCACCGGCTGGGGCGAGGGCGTCGGCATGCTGCTCGTGGAGCGGCTCTCGGACGCGCGGCGCCACGGCCACCAGGTGCTGGCCGTCGTGCGCGGCTCGGCCGTCAACCAGGACGGTGCGAGCAATGGCCTGACGGCGCCGAACGGCCCGTCCCAGCAGCGCGTCATCCGCAAGGCGCTGACCAGCGCCGGACTGACCAGCGGCGATGTGGACGTCGTCGAGGCGCACGGCACCGGTACGACGCTGGGCGACCCGATCGAGGCGCAGGCGCTGCTCGCCACCTACGGCCAGGGGCGGGATGAGGACCGGCCGTTGTGGCTGGGCTCCATCAAGTCCAACATCGGCCACTCCCAGGCGGCGGCCGGTGTCGCCGGAATCATCAAGATGGTGATGGCGATGCGGCACGGTGTGCTGCCGCAGACACTGCACGTGGACGAGCCGTCGCCGCACGTCGACTGGACGGCCGGGGACATCGCACTGCTGACGCGGGCGCGGGAATGGCCCGAGACCGGCCGCGCGCGCCGCGCCGCCGTGTCCTCGTTCGGCATCAGCGGCACCAACGCCCACACCATCATCGAGCAGGCCCCGGTCGGCACGGCCGAACCGGTGGAGGAGGCGCCCGAGCGGGGCGGCTCCCATGTGCTGCCGTACGCGCTCTCCGCCAAGGGCACCGACGCCCTGCGGGCCCAGGCCGAACGGCTCTACGCCCATCTGACCGCACACTCCGACCTCGCA
>NZ_JAHLEM010001118.1 GCF_018883605.1 Streptomyces niphimycinicus
TCGGCACGGCCGAACCGGTGGAGGAGGCGCCCGAGCGGGGCGGCTCCCATGTGCTGCCGTACGCGCTCTCCGCCAAGGGCACCGACGCCCTGCGGGCCCAGGCCGAACGGCTCTACGCCCATCTGACCGCACACTCCGACCTCGCACCGGCCGATGTCGCCCACACCCTGGTCACCGGGCGCGCCGCGCTCGACCACCGCGCGGTGCTGGTCGCGGACGGCAGGGACGAGCTGCTGTCCGGGCTGGACGCGCTGGCGCGAGGTGAGTCCGCGCCGGGGCTGGTCGAGGGGACGGTTGCCGAGGGTGAGCTGGCGTTCCTGTTCACGGGGCAGGGGAGTCAGCGGCTGGGGATGGGGCGTGAGCTGTACGACGCCTATCCGGTGTTCGCGGATGCGCTTGA
>NZ_JAHLEM010001119.1 GCF_018883605.1 Streptomyces niphimycinicus
CGCGCGGCGCGCCTGGCGGCACGACGGCCGGCGCCATCCGAGCCCCAACGCGGGCCCGGTGGAGGCGTCGTTCGCGGGCGCGCTCGGCGTACGGCTGGGCGGCACCCTCACCTACGGCGGCCGGGTCGAGCACCGGCCGGTGCTCAACTCCGGCGGGCGGCCGGTGGAGCCGGCCGACATCGAGCGGGCGATACGGCTGTCGCGGCGCGTCGGCGTCCTGGCGCTCGGGGTGTCCGTGGCTGCCCGGCCGGTGCTGAGGGCGTTGACGGGGCGGCCCCGGGCCGCCGGAAGGGGCGGCGGATGAGCGGGATACGCGGTAAGGGCGGCACGGAAGGTTCCGGGTCGCGGGGCGGGGGGCTGCTCATCGCGGGCACCACCTCCGACGCGGGCAAGAGCGTCGTGACGGCCGGGATCTGCCGGTGGCTCGCCCGTAAGGGCGTCAGCGTGGCCCCCTTCAAGGCGCAGAACATGTCGCTCAACTCCTTCGTCACCCGGGAGGGGGCGGAGATCGGGCGGGCGCAGGCCATGCAGGCCGCCGCCGCGCGCGTCGAGCCGAGCGCGCTGATGAACCCGGTCCTGCTGAAGCCGGGCAGCGACCGCAGCAGCCAAGTGGTGCTGCTGGGCAAGCCGGTGGGCGAGCTGAGCGCGCGCGGGTACTTCGGGCGGTCGGGGCCCGCTGCGCACCCGCCGTCGGGCGCGGCCTCCGCCGGGCAGCCGCGGCCCTTGGGGCGGGAGGCCCTGCTGGGGACCGTCACGGAGTGCCTGGAGGAGCTGCGGCGCACCCATGACGCGGTGATCTGCGAGGGCGCGGGCAGCCCGGCCGAGATCAATCTGCGCCGCACCGACATCGTCAACATGGGGCTGGCGCGCGCCGCCGGGCTTCCGGTCGTGGTGGTCGGGGACATCGACCGCGGTGGCGTCTTCGCGTCGTTCTTCGGCACCATCGCGCTGCTGTCGGCGGCGGACCAACGGCATGTGGCCGGCTATCTGGTGAACAAGTTCCGCGGCGATGTGAGCCTTCTGGAGCCCGGTCTGGAGATGCTGCGCGACCTCACCGGGCGCCCGACCGTCGGAGTGCTCCCGTTCGCCCACGGGCTGGGGATCGACGAGGAGGACGGGCTGCGGGTGTCGCTGCGCGGAGCGGTGCGGGAGAGCGTCGTGGCGCCTCCTTACGGCGCGGACGTCCTGCGGATCGCGGTGGCCGCCGTGCCGCTGATGTCCAACTTCACGGACGTGGACGCGCTGGCGGCCGAACCGGGCGTGATCGTGCGGTTCGTGGACCGTCCCGAGGAGCTGGCCGACGCCGATCTGGTGGTGCTGCCGGGCACCCGGGGCACCGTAAGGGCGCTGGAGTGGCTGCGTGAGCGCGGGCTCGCCGACGCGATCGCCCGGCGGGCCGCCGAGGGCCGTCCGGTGCTGGGCGTCTGCGGTGGCTTCCAGGTGCTCGGGGAGCGCATCGAGGACGAGGTCGAGTCGAAGGCCGGGACGGTCGCCGGGCTCGGGCTGCTGCCGGTGCGGGTGCGGTTCGCGGCGGAGAAGACCCTGGCCCGGCCGGTGGGCGAGGCGCTCGGTGAGCGGGTGGCGGGCTACGAGATCCACCACGGGGTCGCCGAGCTGCTCGACGGGGCCGAGGAGCCCTTCCTGGACGGCTGCCGGGTGGGCTCGGTGTGGGGCACCCACTGGCACGGCTCGCTGGAGAGCGACGGCTTCCGGCGGGCGTTCCTGCGCCGGGTGGCCGCCGCGGCGGGCCGGGCGTTCGTACCGGCGCCGGACACCCGCTTCGGCGAGCTGCGCGAGGAGCAGCTCGACCGGCTCGGCGACCTGATCGAGGAGCACGCCGACACCGACGCACTGCTGCGGCTCATCGAGAAGGGCGTCCCGGACGGGCTGCCGTTCGTCCCTCCGGGGGCGCCAGGGGGGACGTCGTGACCCACCCCGGCATCCACACCGACACCGGACCGGGACACCCACGCACACCAGGAGGTACCGCCGCGTGACCACCACCTACCCCTTCAGCGCGATCGTCGGCATGGACGGTCTGCGGCTCGGCCTGCTCCTCAACGCCGTCTCACCCGCCGTGGGCGGCGTCCTGGTGCGCGGGGAGAAGGGCACGGCCAAGAGCACCGCCGTAAGAGCGATCGCGGCGCTGCTGCCCGCGGTCGACGTGGTGGCCGGGTGCCGGTTCTCCTGCGATCCGGCCGCGCCCGACCCGTCCTGCCCGGACGGGCCCCATGAGCCGGAGACCGGCGAGGCGCGCCCCGCGCGGATGGTCGAACTGCCCGTGGGCGCCTCCGAGGACCGCCTGGTCGGCGCCCTCGACATCGAGCGGGCGCTGTCGGACGGGGTGAAGGCGTTCGAGCCCGGACTGCTCGCCGACGCCCACCGCGGGGTGCTCTACGTCGACGAGGTCAACCTGCTCCACGACCATCTGATCGACCTGCTGCTCGACGCGGCCGCCATGGGCGCCTCCTACGTGGAGCGCGAGGGGGTGTCCGTACGGCATGCGGCGCGCTTCCTGCTGGTGGGCACCATGAACCCGGAAGAGGGCGAGCTGCGGCCGCAGTTGCTGGACCGCTTCGGTCTCACAGTGGAGGTCGCGGCGTCCCGGGACACCGATGAGCGGGTCGAGGTGGTGCGGCGGCGGCTGGCGTACGACGAGGACCCCGAGGGGTTCGCGGCGCGCTGGGCGGCGGACGAGGAGGCCCTGCGGGAGCGCATCGCGGCGGCGCGCGCCCTGCTGCCGCGGGTGCGTCTCGGCGACCGCGCGCTGCGGCAGATCGCGGCGGTGTGCGCCGGGTTCGAGGTGGACGGGATGCGCGCGGACATCGTGACGGCCCGTACGGCGACCGCGCTGGCCGCCTGGGCGGGACGCACCGATGTGCGGACCGAGGACGTACGGGGGGCGGCGCTGCTGTCGCTCCCCCACCGCCGGCGGCGGGCTCCCTTCGACGCGCCGGGGCTCGACGAGGACAAACTCGACGAGATCCTGCGGCAGTTCGAGGAGGACGAGCCGGAGCCGGATCCCGACCCGGGCCCGGAGGGCCCCGAGAGCCCGGACGACGGGCCGAAGGGCCCGGGCGGCCCCGACGGCCCGGGCGGCCCCGACGGCCCCGGCGGC
>NZ_JAHLEM010000112.1 GCF_018883605.1 Streptomyces niphimycinicus
GATCTGCCGGCCGGAGCGGGGCTGCTGGCCGGCGGCGTCCTGCTGCTGTTCAACGCGCTCGCGGCGGGGGCGGGACTGCCGGGCGCGGTGGTCTTCCGGCCCGCGCTGCTCGCCGTGGCCGGACTGCTCGCCGTCGTCTATCTGCGGGCCTGCGCCCGCCCCGAGTCGGCGACGAGCTGGCGGGCCGCGCTGCGCTCGGCGGCGTATGACAGCGTGCGCGGGCCACGGGCGAGCGCCGTGCTGCTGCTGGCCGTCGCCACCGCCGCCGTCTGCGCCTGGGCGTATCCGCCGCTGCTCTTCCTCATCCCCGGCCCGCTCGCGATCGCCGCCAGAGCCACGGAGCACCACCTGTGACCCGCAGGCGGCGCCGGCGGTCATGCGGCGGCCGGCAGTGCATGGGCTCGGGTCTCCAAGGCAGCGATCTTCAGGCCGTCGTGACCTGTCGGCCGACTCGGGCTGCGGCTCGCGGGAACAAAGGCAGCGCATTGCGGCCGATGGCGTCGAGTTGATCACGGGGTAGCCCGGTGAAGTCCGCCACGGCGTGCCGGTTGGTTTCCAGCGTGTGCTCCGTGCTGCAAGGAACGCCGGAGTCCGAGCCGTACACGATGTGCTCGGGTGATGTCATGGCCAGGGCTGGTGCGAGGGTGTGGATGGTGCCGGTGGCGGCGGTGTCCAGATACAGCCGGGCGAGGTGGTCCCGTATCTCGCTCTGGGTGAGTCCGTTCGGGTTCGGCACCCATGCCTCGGTGCCCAGCAGATGCAGGCGGCCGGACAAGGCAGGCAGCGCACCGCCGCAGTGCGCAACGATCAGCCGCATGTTCGGGAACCTGCGGAAGATGCCCGCGTAGAGCATGTCGATGACCGTACGGGCGGTTTCGAAGGCGACTTCCAGCAAGGGGCTGGGCCGCCCCATGGACGCCGGGGCGTAGGCGTCCGGGTGGGCGAACACGGTCGAACCTCGGCGATCGAGTTCGGCCCAGACCGGTTCCAGACTTGCATCGCCCAGGTAGACCCCGTTGTAGTGGCAGGTCACCGCGAACCCGTCCGCGTGCAGTTCGCTGGAGGCCCGCTCGATTTCGGCGAGGGCGACGGCAGGGTCGTCGGTGGGCAGGGCCGCGAGCAGACCGAACCTCGCCGGATGGTCCGCCACGACCGACGCTCCGTAGTCGTTGGACGCCCGAAGGGCGTCCGGAGTCTTGGGGATGTTGCTCAACAACTGCATCGCGACACCCGCGCGATCCATGTAGTCCAGCGTCCCGTCGACCGTCCATTGGTAGGGCTCCGGCGCAAGGAACTGCGCTTCACGCATCGCATGCCAGCGCGCTTCGCGTTCCTCGGGCGTGGTGGGCGGGGTGAAATGGGCGTGCACGTCGATTCCCTTTGCCATCGCTCACTCCCTCTCGGTCAAAGAGGTGTCGAAGACCTCGATGGACGGACTCCAGCGGGACACCTCGCTCAGCCCGGAGGGCAGGCGCAGGCTCTTGCTGTAGCCGAATTCGTGGAGTGTCTCCAGGGCATGCTCACGGCCGTAGCCACTGTGGCCGACGCCGCCGAAGGGCGTTCCGGTGAATGCACGGTTGTAGTTGTTGATGAAGACCATCCCGGCGGCGATCCTGCGGCTGACGCGCAGGGCGCGCTCGGAGTCGCGGGTGAAGATGCCGGCGACCAGTCCGAAGTCGGTGGCGTTGGCGATGTTGACCGCTTCGTCTTCGTCGTCGAAGGGGATGACGGCCACGACCGGGCCGAAGATCTCTTCGCTGGCGATGCGCATGTCGCGCGTCACGTCCGTGAACAGGGTGGGACGCACGTAGTAGCCACCGGCGAGTGCCGGGTCAGTGGGCAGGTCGGCCTGGGCCGCGAGCGTGGCGCCTTCGGCGATCCCGATGCTGATGTAGTCCTGGACGCGCCTGCGCTGGGCCTCGGTCACCAGCGGACCCACGTGGGTGGAGTGGTCAGCGCCGTTGCCGACGCGCAGCCGGGTCACGGCCTGGGCGAGGCGCCGGGCGACCTCGTCGTAGATGCTGCGCTGTACCAGCACGCGAGAGGCCGCGGTGCAGGCTTCGCCCTGGTTGAAGTAGCCGCCTTCGACGGCCCAGCGCAGGGCGGAGTCGAGGTCGGCGTCCTCGAAAATGACGAAGGGGTTCTTTCCGCCGAGCTCCATCAGGGTCGGGGTGAGGTTGTCGGCGGCCGTCTTCAGCACGGCGGAGCCGGTGGTGGGGGCGCCGGTGAAGGAGATCTTGCCCACGAGCTTGTGGCCCGCCAGGTGGGCACCGACCTTGCCCAGACCGGGAAGGATGTGGATGACGTCGTCCGGGAGGACCGACTGGGCGATCTCCAGCACGCGCATCACCGACAGAGGGGCCTGCTCCGGAGGCTTGATGACGACGGCGTTGCCTGCCGCAAGGGCGGGAGCGAGCTTGCCGGCCGTGTGCAGCGGCGGCCAGTTGAACGGCACGATAGCCGCGATGACGCCGTACGGCTCCAAGGTGGTGACGTCGAGCGTGGCGCCCGCGTCCCGCACTTGGTTGGGCATCACTTCGCACAGGCTCGCGAAGAGTTCGAAGATGGCGATGCATGCCTCGAGATCGAAGCCACGGGCCTGGGTGAACGGCTTGCCGTTGTCACTGGACTCCAGCGCGGCGATCTCGTCCGCGTGCTCACGGACGGCCTGGGCCACCTTGTTCAACCAGCGGCCCCGCTCGCGGGGGGTGCGCGCCTTCCAGGCGAAGTGGGCGTCGTAGGCCGTGGTGACGGCCTGACCGACCTCCTTCTGGCCGGCTCCCTGGATGGTGACGATCGGGCTGCCGGTAGCGGGGTTGTCGACGGTGAAGCGGTCTGCTTCGTCGTCGGACGACCACCGGGTGCGGAGGATTTCCGCCGGGTCGAAAGCGGTTGACGTGTCGGTCTCTTTCATTCGGGTCCCTTCGGATTCGGATCCCTTCGGATTCGGATCCCTTCGGATTCATTCGGAGTTACGTGCAGCCGCGGAGGTTCACGGCTGCGTGGGAAGGAGGGCCTCGCGGGCCTGGCCGACGCCGGCGACGGGCCGGTCCAGGGACTGGGCCAGGCGTACGGCGCGCTGGACCAAGGGCCTGTTGTCCGGGGCCAGTTCGCCTTTGCGCAGATGGAGGGTGTCCTCCAGGCCCGCGCGGGCGTTGCCGCCCAGGGCCAGGCCGATCCCGGTGAGGGCCAGGTTGTGTCGGCCGATGGCGATGACCTGCCAGACGGCGTCCTCGGGCAGGCGCTGGGCCAGCAGGATCAGGTTGGCGGGGGTGGCGGCCATGCCTCCGCGGACGCCGAGGACGATGCTGAACTGAAGGCGTCCGGTGAGCAGTCCCTTGTCGCGCAGTCGCAGACAGGCATCCAGGTGGCCGGTGTCGTAGATCTCCAGTTCCGGCTTGACACCCAGTTCCTGCATGCGGGCGGCGAGGCGCTCCACTCCGGCGGGCGGATTGCGGAACTCCCCGGCGCCGAAGGACATGCTGCACGGATTGAGGGTGGCCATCTCCGGGCGCAGCTCGACCAGGCCGGCACGTTCCTCGAACGGAACGCTCAGGCAGACGCCGGTGGACATCTGGATGAGGATCGGGCAGCGTTCCCGGATGAGGTCCATGGTCCGGCGGGCGACGGACAGCTCCGCGGTGGGCCGGTCCTGCTCGTCACGCAGGTGGATATGGGCGACCGAGGCACCGTCCTCGTAGGCCCGCTCAACGGCTTCGGCGATCTCCTCGGGTTGGGTGGGCAGCGCCGGGTGGTCGGCCTTGGTGGCGATGGGGCCGGTCGGTGCGACGGTGATGACGGCGCTCACGACGTGCTCCTTTCCGCGGCCGACCGGGGTATCAGGTCCAGCTCGGCGGCGTTGGCGGAGGCGATCCGCGTGGTCTGGTGCGCACTCAACCGGGCGGCGTGCAGGCGGTCGAGGGGATCGGTCACGCCCATGTCGAAGGGGTAGTCCGAGCCCAGCAGCACCCGCTCCGCACCCACCGCGGCCACCAGGTTGCGCAGGTCCTGGGCGGCGTAGACGAGGGAGTCGAACCACAGGCACTCCAGATAGGCGCTGGGCAGATGAGCGCAGGAGCGGGCTTCGGCGCGATGCAGCCACGCGTGGTCGGCGCGGCCCAGGACGGTCGGCAGATAGCCGCCGCCGTGGGCCGCGATCAACCGCAGACGTGGAAAGCGGTCCAGGACCCCGCCGAAGATCAGATGGGACAGGGCCACCGCGTGTTCGACGGGCTGTCCCACGGAGTTGGACAGGTACCAGCGGTTGAGGCGTTCGTCCAGGGTGCACCCCCACGGGTGCAGGAAGACGACCGCCCCGAGTTCTTCCGCCCGCCGCCACAGCGGGTCCAGACGCGGGTCCGACAGCTCCACGGAGGCGCGCGTATGCGCGTCCCAGGCGTGGGACGGTATCTGGATGCCGCGCAGGCCGCAGGCGAGAACGGCGTGCTCCAGGCACTCCACGGCCGGCTCCGGGTGCTGAAGCGGCACCGCGCCCAGACCGACCAGCCGCTCCGGCTCCTGTGCGCAGTGCCGTGCGACACCTTCGTTGGTGG
This sequence comes from Streptomyces niphimycinicus, assembly GCF_018883605.1. Lineage (GTDB taxonomy): Bacteria > Actinomycetota > Actinomycetes > Streptomycetales > Streptomycetaceae > Streptomyces > Streptomyces niphimycinicus. The sequence continues at coordinate 4,554 of NZ_JAHLEM010000112.1, forward strand.
TCTGCGCAACCTCCACGGCCAGTGCGGCCGGGGTCCAGGTGTGGTACTGGGTCGGCACCACGGACACGACCTGAACGCCGATTCCGGAGGTGTCCATCACAGCCAGCCGCTCGCCGACATCGGTGAGCCGCGGCCGGCGCTCGGCGAAGGCCTTTTCACTCACCGCGGCGGACTCCAGGCCGGACCGCAACAATTCCAGATCCGTGAAAGCGAGGAATCCGGGATGGCTTTCCACGAGGTCGTGGACTTCGGAAAGCCATACGTGGGCGTGCACATCCGTTGCGGACGTGCGGCTCGTATTGACCATCGAACGGGCCTCTCGCATCGGTAACGACACGAAAGAGTCTGAACCGCCCAGCAGCCCAAAGGAAGCCCGTTCTTCCGATGGAGGATATAGATGCGCTCTATTCCGAATTCATGAGCTCTCGCGCAATGTCACGCAGCGTGTCACGCAGCCACCTGTGTCCGCTGTCGCTGTCATGCATCGGGTGCCACCAGAAGGCCTCGACCAGCGGAACCACATCGAAAGGACATTCCAGCGCCCGCACCCGCAAAGCGTCGGCAAGGGGTGCCACAAGTCGCTCCTGGACCAACGCGATGCCCTGGGTGGCGCGCACCAGTTGGGGCATGGCCAGGAAGGAATCGGCGATTGCGCACACACGCGGTGTGACGCCCAGCAATTCCATCTGGCGCCACGCCGGCGCGCGGCCCAAGGGATCGTGGAACGTCGTCACCCAGGGCAGCGCGTTCAGGTCCGCCATGGTCAGCTCTTCCCCGACCAGCGGGTTGTCGGCGGCGACCACGCACATCCAGCGGTCGCGATGCAGGTCGATCTGCCGGGGCAGATCGATGTAACCGTGGGGCATGAGCACCCCGTCGAGGGTGCGGTAGAAGTCAGGGTTGCGGCTGAGTGCTTCGGGTGTGACCGGCTCGAAGCGTACGCAGGCACGCGGAGCCTGTTCCTGTAGGCGGGCCACCAGCGCCGCGCCGACCACGCTGATGCCGTAGTCGGAGGAAACGACGGTGAACACCCGGTCGGAGGTGGCGGGGTCGAACTCGGACTGGGCCGCGAAGACCCGCTCGACGGCGGAGACGGCCACGGCCACCAGCGGACGCAGTTGCTCGGCGAACGGCGTGAGCTGGTAGTGGTTGCCGACCCGTGTCAGCAGCTCGTCGGAGAAGTGCCGGCGCAGCCGGGCCAGCGCCGCGGACAGCGTGGGCTGAGTACGGCCGAGCCGCTGTGCGGCGCCGGTGACGGAACGCTCACTCAGCAGGCCGTACAGGGCGTGAATGTGACCGATGTCCAGACCATGCAGGTGTGCGGCCCCTGCCGGATCCTTCGCCTCCATGAGGACCTTCTATCGTGCCGGAGGATGGGGTGGTGTCGGCGGGCCGCTGTGCCGGACGGGAATGCCGCCGCGTAACCGGTGACCGGGTCAGGCCAGGCACGTCAGGGGCCGGCCGCCGTTGAAGGTGACCATGTCGTGCAAGGCTGCCCGGACGTCGAGCGAAGCGCCCATCGGGCCGCCGTCGAGCTCCGAATAGGCGCGGTGGAGATTGCCCACGAGGCGTTCACTGTCGCTGAGGGCGGCGAACCGGCCCAGTTCGGCTTCACGGGCCGCTTGCAAGGGTGTCAGCCCCGCGGCGTGGGCGCGTTGCGCCACTTCCTGTACAAAACGCAGGTAGTCCAGCACCTCGTCGATGATCTCCGGGCCACCGACCGGACCGTGACCTGGCACGATCACTTCGGCGTCGAACCGCTTCAGTCTGCCCACCACGGCCAGGGCCCCGCGCAGGGAACCCGCCAGCAGGAACGGCGTGCCGCCGTTGAACAACAGGTCCCCGGCGAAGAGAACCTTGCGCTCAGGGATCCACACCACGGCGTCGTTGGTCGTGTGAGCGGGCATGCCCAGATGCCGCACCTCGCACAGCAGGTCGTCGGCGTAGACGTTCACGCTGTCGGTAAACGTGACGAAGGGCGGGGCCAGGTGGATCGTGCCCCATTCCCGCTCGCCCCAGGCCCCGCTGCCGGCGACCGGGGCCGTATGGGGCAGGCCCTCGGTGATCAACGCTTTGCGGCAGGCATCGTGCGCGATGACGGTCGCGTCCCTGAAGACGAAATTTCCGTGTGTATGGTCACCGTGATGGTGCGTGTTGATGAGCGTTCTCACCGGCTTTTTGGTGACGTGGTCAATCGTGCTCAGTAGTCTCCTGCTGCGTTTTTCCGTCGCACAGGAGTCGATCGCGACAACCCGGTCATCGGCGACAACGAAGCCGGTGTTGTTGATCCACCAGGTCCCATCCGGCTGAACGTAGGCGAATACGCCGTCGCTGATTTCGGACAGTTCTGCGTCACCCACATCAGCGCGGTTGTCCACTACTGGGCTATTGCTCATGGCGGCTCTCTCATACGGCTTGTCAGGAAGACGCGTCTGCCGGTACTCGCCGTGCGGCATCCGGCACTCACGTTCCGGAGCGAAAGTGCATCCCGGTGGCGAAGGCGGGGCGTGCAGTGCCGTGCACGGCACTGCGATGGACACCGGAGCCCTTGCCCCGTCGATTCAGTAGAGATTCTGGCGGCGCCGGCACACTGAGGGAACCCTATAACGTCGATGACCTCCATCGATGGCATCGATGCTCGATTGCCGCAGGTCTGGCGGGCCGGCCGGGTGGGCGGCTCGCGGCCATGCCGATGATCCGCGTCGCCAAGGACAAGCTCCTTGAACTCTGGCGCGGCTTGGACGTCATCTCATTTGGTGAGCCTGCGATAGCAGATGAGGGTGCAGGCGATGCTGGTGAAGGCCAAGAAGTACTCGGCTTTGCGCTCGTAGCGCTGGGGTTCCTCGCAAGAACCTGCTGAAGCGCTGCCCGTCCCACGTTCGCCCCCGTGCTCGCTCTGTACAGAGGCGGGGTGGGGCGGTTAGCGTTGATGCTTAGAAAGCGCTTACTGTTACTCGCGGTGAGGAGAAGAACCCACGTGACACGCAAGACAGTGCGGATCGCCATGAACGGTGTGACCGGCCGGATGGGCTACCGCCAGCACCTCGTCCGCTCTCTCCTCGCCATCCGCGAACAGGGCGGCCTGGACCTCGGCGACGGCACCGTGCTGTGGCCCGAGCCGCTGCTCGTCGGCCGCCGGGAGCACGTGCTCAAGGAGATGGCCGAGCGCCATGGCCTCGACCCGGTCGCGGATGTCTCGACCGACCTGGACGCCGTGCTCGCCGACGACCGCGTCGACATCTACTTCGACGCCCAGGTCACCGCCGCCCGCGAGGAGGCCATCAAGAAGGCCGTCGCCGCGGGCAAGCACATCTACACCGAGAAGCCGACCGCCACCGGTCTGGAAGGCGCCCTGGAGCTGGCCCGGCTCGCTGAGGCGGCGGGCGTCAAGCACGGGGTCGTCCAGGACAAGATCTTCCTGCCGGGGCTGCTGAAGCTCAAGCGCCTCATTGACGGCGGCTTCTTCGGCAGAATCCTTTCCGTACGCGGGGAGTTCGGCTACTGGGTCTTCGAGGGCGACTGGCAGAGCGCCCAGCGGCCCTCCTGGAACTACCGGTCCGAGGACGGCGGCGGCATCGTCGTCGACATGTTCCCGCACTGGGAGTACGTGCTGCACGAGCTGTTCGGCGCCGTGCGCACCGTGCAGGCGCAGGCCACCACCCACATCCCGACCCGCTGGGACGAGCGGGGCAAGCCGTACGAGGCCACCGCCGACGACGCGGCCTACGGCGTCTTCCAGCTCGAGGGCGGCGCCATCGCCCAGATCAACTCCTCCTGGGCCGTTCGGGTGGGCCGCGACGAGCTGGTCGAGTTCCAGGTCGACGGCACCGAGGGCTCGGCCGTCGCGGGGCTGCGCAACTGCCGCGTCCAGCACCGCTCGCACACCCCCAAGCCGGTCTGGAACCCCGATCTGCCCGCCACCGAGTCCTTCCGCGAGCAGTGGCAGGAGGTGCCGGACAACGAGGAGTTCGACAACGGCTTCAAGGCGCAGTGGGAGCTGTTCCTGCGCCATGTCGCGCTCGACGAGCCCTGGCGCTGGGACCTGCTGGCCGGGGCGCGCGGTGTCCAGCTCGCCGAGCTGGGCCTGAAGTCGTCGGCCGAGGG
>NZ_JAHLEM010001120.1 GCF_018883605.1 Streptomyces niphimycinicus
GCCCGCCCCGGCCGGGTGGCGGCCCGCGCCGGCCCCCGCCGTGAGCCTGCGCCATGACCGGGTGCGGGACGCCGATCTGCTGGTGCTGCCCGAGCGCGTGGTGGTGCTGCGGGGCAGCGCCGCCCGGATCCTGCGGCTGTGCGACGGCGCCCGCGACCTCGACGCCATCGTGGCGGAGCTCACGAGCCGCTTCCCCGGCGCGCCGGTGGCCGAGGACGTGCCCGCCTTCCTCGGCCGGATGCGTACGGAGGGCTGGGTCCGATGACCGCCGCGCCCCGCCCCTGGGCCCTGCTCGCCGAGCTCACCCACGGCTGCCCGCTGCACTGCCCCTACTGCTCCAACCCGCTGGAGCTGGTCCGCCGCTCGCGTGAGCTGTCCACCGCCGAGTGGACGGAGGTGATGCGCCAGGCCGGGGAGCTCGGCGTGGTGCACACCCATCTCTCCGGCGGCGAACCGCTGTTGCGCCGCGATCTGGCCGAGATCGTCACCGCCGCCGACTCCGCCGGGATCTACACCCAGCTCGTCACCAGCGGCGTGGGCCTGGACGAGGACCGGCTGGCCGCCCTGATCGCCGCCGGGCTGCGCAGTGTCCAGCTCTCCCTCCAGCACGCCGACCCGGCCGCCTCCGACCGGATCGCCGGATACCGCTCGTTCGCCGCCAAGGAGCGGGCCGCCGCCCTGGTGCGCAAGGCCGGTCTGCCGCTGGGGATCAACGTCGTTCTGCACCGCGACAACCTCGACGCGCTCGACGCCATCATCCAGCGCGGCCTGGACTGGGGCGCCGACCGGATCGAGCTGGCCAACACCCAGTTCTACGGCTGGGCGCTGCGCAACCGCGACGCCCTGCTGCCCACCCGCGACCAGCTCGCCCGGGCGCGGGAGACGGTCGAGCGCCGACGGCAGCGGCTGGGCGGCACCGTCGACCTGGTGTGGGTGGTGCCCGACTACTTCGACGGTGTCGCCAAGCCCTGTATGGGCGGCTGGGGCGCGGTCTCGCTGACCGTCGCGCCCGACGGCACCGCGCTGCCCTGCCCTGCCGCCGCGAGCCTGCCGGACCTGGACCCGCCCCATGTGCGCGACCACACCCTGGAGTGGATCTGGGACCACTCCACCGCCTTCAACCGCTACCGGGGCGAGGAGTGGATGCGGGAGCCCTGCCGCACCTGCTCCCGCCGCACCGAGGACTTCGGCGGCTGCCGCTGCCAGGCGTACGCCCTGACCGGCGACGCCGCCCGCACCGACCCGGCCTGTGCGCTCTCCCCGGACCACGGTGTGATCCGCGCGCTGACGGACACCGGGCAGCAGGCCGGAGCCCGGGCCCCGGCGCGGACCGGCGGCTATGCGTACCGCAAGCCCGGCGGAGGGTGAGACAGGGCGCGGTTTGGCGCATACGCCTCCGCTTCCGTAAAGTTTCGCCGTTGTCCAGGGGAACAGGCGAACCAGAAAGCGGCAGCGGCGATGACGGTGATTGACGAAGGCCGGGCCGAACGGGCGGCGGCCGAGGAGCCGGGCATCGACCCGGAGCGGCTGGCGACCTGTCTGAGCGTCCTCGCGGAACTCGACCGGCTGCCGGTCGACCACCCCGACGCGGTCCTGGTCCGCCGGGCCACCTCCGGGATCTACCGCAGTGTGAAGCAGCGCAGGCGCCAGGAGCGGCGGGCCGCGAAGACCGCCCATGACAAGGCCGTCACCGAGGCCACCGCCACCGGGGCCGCCGACCGGATCGACGACGAGACGCTGGGCCGCGCGCTCAGCAGCTCCGTCTCCACCGAGATCGCGGGCATCCTGGCGCGCCCCCGCTCCTGCTATGTCTGCAAGACCCGGTTTGTCGAGGTCGACGCCTTCTATCACCAGTTGTGCCGCGACTGCGCCGCCGAGAACCGGGCCCGCCGCGACGCCCGCACCGACCTCACCGGGCGCCGGGCCCTGCTCACCGGCGGCCGGGCGAAGATCGGCATGTATATCGCGCTGCGGCTGCTGCGCGACGGCGCGCACACCACCGTCACCACCCGCTTCCCGGGCGACGCCATCCGCCGCTTCAAGGCCATGCCGGACAGCGGGGAGTGGCTGCACCGGCTCAAGGTCGTCGGCATCGACCTGCGCGACCCCGCCCAGGTCATCGCGCTGGCCGACGAGGTGAGCGCCGCGGGCCCGCTGGACATCCTGATCAACAACGCCGCCCAGACCGTCCGCCGCACCCCCCAGGCGTACGCGGAGCTGATAGCGGGCGAGTCGGCGCCGCTCCCCGCCGGGGAACTTCCCGAGTCCCTGGTCCTCGGCGCCTTCGGCAGCGGCGCGCAGGCGGCCCTGCCGGCGCCCCGCACGCCACAGGACGGCGCCCTCACCCCGCAGGACCTCACCGCCCTCGCCCTTAACCGTGGCTCCGCCTCGCCGGCCCGGATCGAGGCCGGGACCGCGATCGACGCGGGCGGGCTGGTCCCGGACCTGGACCCGACCAACACCTGGGTGCAGCGGGTCAACGAGGTGGACCCGGTCGAGATGCTCGAGGTCCAGCTCTGCAACGAGACGGCGCCGTTCATCCTGGTGAGCCGGCTGCGCCCGGCGATGGCCGCCTCGCCCGCCCGGCGCAAGTACGTGGTCAACGTCTCGGCGATGGAGGGCAAGTTCGGCCGAGGCTACAAGGGCGCGGGCCATCCGCACACCAATATGGCCAAGGCCGCGCTGAACATGCTGACCCGCACCAGCGCCCGGGAGATGTTCGAGGCCGACGCCATCCTGATGACGAGCGTCGACACCGGATGGATCACCGACGAGCGCCCGCACCCGGACAAGATGCGGCTGGCGGCCGAGGGCTTTCACGCCCCCCTCGACCTGGTGGACGGCGCGGCCCGGGTCTACGACCCGATCGTCCGGGGCGAGAGCGGCGAGGACCTCTTCGGCTGCTTCCTGAAGGACTACGCCCCGACGTCCTGGTAGCGCCGGGGTGCCGCGCACCCCGGCCGTAGCGGTTACGCCCGCGCCCCGCCCGCCGTGGCATCAGGCGCTCGCCTTCCCGCCCGCCGCCGGGGTCCGGCGGGCGGGGGAGATGCCGAAGCGGCGGGCCAGGCGCCCCAGGCGGGC
>NZ_JAHLEM010001121.1 GCF_018883605.1 Streptomyces niphimycinicus
CTCGTCGATCGCCGGTGTGTGGGGCAGTGGTGGCCAGGCCGCGTACGGTGCGGCCAATGCCCATCTGGACGCGCTGGTGGAGGACCGTCGTGCGCGGGGTCTGGCTGGTACGGCCGTTGCCTGGGGCCCCTGGGCCGAGAGCGGCATGGCGGCCGGAAGCGGAGGCGAGCAACTGGCGCGTCGCGGTCTGATCAGCATGGCGCCCGACCTGGCGATCGCCGCCTTGCAGGGCGCGATCGTGGGTGACGACGGTGTGGTGACGGTCGCGGACATGGACTGGGACCGGTTCGCCCCCGCCTTCACGATGGGGCGGCCGAGCCCGCTCATCGGCGAGCTGCCCGAGGTCGTATCCGCTCTGGAACAGGCCCGTGCCGCCGAAGAGAGCCACGCGGAGGCCGGATCGCGGTTGCGGGAACGGCTCTCCGCACTGGCCCCCGGTGAGCGGGAGCGCGCCGTGCTGGATCTGGTGCGCGGTCACGCGGCCGCGGTTCTCGGTTTCTCCGGAATGGAAGGCGTGGAGTCGGACCGCGCGTTCAAGGAATTGGGCTTTGACTCGCTCACGGCGGTAGAATTCCGCAACCGACTCAACGCGGATACCGGACTGCGACTGTCCACCACGCTGGTCTTCGATTATCCGAACTCAAGGGCACTCGCAGAACATGTGCGAGCGGGTGTCCTCCCCGACGAAGGGACATCCGCCACTCCGCTGATCGCGGATCTGGAACGACTTGAGGCAACACTCTCCACGACTGAGCCGGACAATGCCGAGCGGTCGGCCATCGCGACCCGACTCCAAGTGCTTCTCGCCAAGTTGAACGGCGGTGAAGCCGGAGCGGCGAACGCTGAAAGCGTCACCCAGCGACTTGACGCGGCATCCGATGACGATCTCTTCGACTTCATCGAAAATGAGCTCAGTTAAGTGCGGTCCCGGGGCACATCTCTCTCCGGCCCTTCCATTCTTCAGTCTTCTTTGACTCGTTATAGGCAAGGTTTCCATGGTGAACGAAGATAGGCTCCGGGACTATCTCAAGCGGGTGACGGCTGATCTGCACCAGGCGCGTCAACGCCTGCGTGAGCTGGAGGCAGGAGAGACCGACCCCATCGCGATCGTGGCGATGAGCTGCCGTTTTCCGGGTGGGGTGGGGAGCCCGGAGGACCTGTGGCAACTGGTGGCCGGCGGTAGCGACGCCATTTCCGACTTCCCGTCCAACCGTGGGTGGGACGTGGACGGGATGTATGACCCGGACCCCGACCACTCGGGCACCTTCTATTCCCGCGAGGGCGGTTTCCTGCACGATGCGGGCGAGTTCGACGCCGGCTTCTTCGGGATCTCGCCGCGTGAGGCGCTTGCCATGGACCCGCAGCAGCGGTTGCTGCTGGAGACCTCATGGGAGGCATTCGAGCGTGCGGGCATCGCTCCGGGGTCGGTGAAGGGCCGTCGGGGCGGTGTCTTCGTGGGTGCCTCGACTTCCGGTTACGGGGCGGACGTCGACGAATTCCCGGAGGAAATCGAAGGCCATTTGCTGACGGGCACGTCGGCTTCCGTCGTATCGGGCCGTATCGCGTACACCTTCGGTCTCGAAGGACCCGCGGTGACGGTGGACACGGCGTGTTCCTCTTCGCTGGTAGCGCTCCATCTCGCGGTACAGGCGCTGCGTCAGGGCGAATGTGACCTGGCGCTGGCCGGTGGTGTGACGGTGATGTCGACCCCGAGCGCCTTTGTGGAGTTCAGCCGTCAGCGCGGGCTGGCGCCCGATGGCCGGTGCAAGCCGTTCGCGGATGCCGCGGACGGCACCGGCTGGTCCGAGGGCGTCGGCATGCTGCTGGTGGAGCGGCTGTCGGACGCGCGGAAGAACGGCCACCCGGTGCTGGCCGTCGTGCGCGGCTCCGCCGTCAACCAGGACGGTGCGTCCAACGGTCTGACGGCGCCGAACGGTCCGTCACAGCAGCGGGTCATCCGGGACGCGCTGACAAGCGCCCGGCTGAAGCCGGCCGATGTGGACGTGGTGGAGGCCCACGGGACCGGTACGTCCCTGGGCGACCCGATCGAGGCGCAGGCGCTGCTCGCGACGTACGGCCAGGAGCGGCCGGAGGGGCGCCCGCTGTGGCTGGGCGCGCTGAAGTCCAACATCGGGCACACGCAGGCCGCCGCCGGTGTCGGCGGGATCATCAAGATGGTCATGGCGATGCGCCACGGAGTGTTGCCGCGGACGCTGCATGTGGATGAGCCGTCGCGGCAGGTGGACTGGTCGGCGGGTGAGGTGCGGCTGCTGACGGAGGCCACCGAGTGGCCCGAGACCGGTCAGCCGCGCCGGGCGGGAATCTCCGCCTTCGGTGTGAGCGGTACGAACGCGCACACCATCATCGAGCAGGCCCCGGTGTATGACCAGGCGGTGACGGACGAGGAC
>NZ_JAHLEM010001122.1 GCF_018883605.1 Streptomyces niphimycinicus
CCACCGAGTGGCCCGAGACCGGTCAGCCGCGCCGGGCGGGAATCTCCGCCTTCGGTGTGAGCGGTACGAACGCGCACACCATCATCGAGCAGGCCCCGGTGTATGACCAGGCGGTGACGGACGAGGACCCCGCCGAGGACCACGGCGTCCTTCCCTGGGCGCTCTCCGCCCGGAGCCCGGAAGCCCTGCGAGCCCAGGCCGAGCAACTGCGGTCGCATCTGATGGCGCACACCGAACTGGGCACGCTGGATCTGGCTTACTCCTTGGTGGCGACGCGCTCGGCCCTCGAACACCGTGCGGTGGTCACGGCCGCGGACCGTGCGGAACTGCTGCGCGGGCTCGATGCTGTCGCGGCCGGTGAGGCTGCCCCGGGAGTGATGCGGTCCGTCGCGCGTATGTCGGGTTCGACGGCGTTCTTGTTCTCGGGTCAGGGTGCGCAGCGCCTGGGCATGGGCCGGGAGCTGTACGAGGCGTTCCCGGTGTTCGCCAGTGCCCTGGACGAGGTGTGCGCGCATCTGGACATGCTGCTGGACCGTCCGCTGAAGGACGTGGTGTTCGCGGCGGAGGGCAGCGCGGACGCCGAACTGCTGGATCGGACGGCGTTCACCCAGCCCGCGTTGTTCGCGGTCGAGGTGGCGTTGTTCCGGCTGCTGTCCGCGTGGGG
>NZ_JAHLEM010001123.1 GCF_018883605.1 Streptomyces niphimycinicus
AGCAGGGCGCCCCGGGCCATGGCCAGGGCGCGCCCCCGGCCGTGCCGCAGTACGGCTACGGCTACCCGCAGGCCCCCGCGCCGCCCGCCCAGCCGTACGGGAACGAGGGGTACGCCCCGCCCCAGCAGCAGGGGCCGGGCCACCAGCCACCGCAGCAGCAGCACCCCGGCGCGCCGCAGCACTCGACGCCGCCCGGTGGCGCCCAGTTCGGCCAGGGCGGGGCTCCGGTGTCGGCGCCCGGAAACTGGATAGCCGTGGTCGCCCCGGACCGTGAGTACTTCATGGCGATGATGAACCGCAGCGGCCCGGAGGCCGCCGGGCTGAACCTCCCGGCCTACTCCCCCGAGCAGCAACTGCCGCTCAACGGCGGCCAGATCACCATCGGCCGGCGCCGCCACAGCACCGGTGAGGCCCCCGACATCGACCTCGGGCGCCAGCCCGAGGACCCGGGCGTCTCGCATCAGCACGCGCTTCTCGTCCAGCAGCCCGACGGCGTCTGGGCGGTCGTCGACCAGGACTCCACGAACGGGACGACGGTCAACGGCGGCGAGGAGCCGATCCAGCCGTTCGTGCCGGTCCCGCTCCGGGACGGCGACCGCGTCCACGTCGGCGCCTGGACGACGATCACGGTGCGCCGGGGCTGAGGCCGGACGGGCGGGGCGGGGGCCGGAGGCTGGAAGGACTGAAGCCTTAGAGGGGCTCAGGCCGGGGCTGAAGGCCGCCGGGAGGGCCCAGCGGCCAGGCGTAGGCGCCCTCCGGGTCGTCCAGCCAGGCCCATTGACGCTCGCCCCGCACCGTCACCCCATAGCGTTCCCGCCCCGGCCTGCCCTCGTGCTCCCACAGCGCGAGGGCCTCGACCGGCTCCATATGGCCCGCGGCCACGTTCAGCAGGAAGCGGAAGGAGTCGTCCAGCAGCGGCCGGGACGGCAGACCGTGCGTGGGCACCTGAGGCGGCGGGCCGCTGCCGCGCAGCGGAACGAAGTACGCGGGCATGGCCAGAAAATGCCCCTCCGCATGGCGGGCGTCGGCGACTGTCAGGGCGATCAGCCCGGTCGCGAGCGGCGTCAGGATCAGCGCGCCCGGACGGCACTGGCCGAGCCATGCGGGCGGGATGGACGCCACGGCGCAGGTGGCGATGATCCGGTCGTAGGGAGCGTGCAGCGGACAGCCGCGCGCCCCGTCGCCCGTGACGACCGCGGGGCGGAATCCGGCGGCGGCCAGATGGTTACGGGCGGCCTCGGTGATCTCCGGGTCGAGGTCGAGGGTCGTGACGTGGGTGTCGCCGAGCCGATGGGCCAGCAGCGCGGCGTTGTAGCCGGTGCCCGCGCCGATCTCCAGCACCCGGTCCCCGTCCCGCACCTGGAGCGCCTGGAGCATCCGCGCCATCAGCGACGGCTGACTGCTGGAGGTGATCAGCTCGCCGTCGCGCACCCGCGTGGCGAGCGGGGCGTCCGCATACGCACCGGCCAGCCAGCGGGCCCGCCGCAGCGGATGGGGGTCGTCACGCCACAGCCGGGTGTAGCCAACCGTCCCACGCACCGCACCGGCCCGCGCTGCCCCTGCCGTCTCCCGGCCCGGCGCACCTGCCGTGCCCGCGCCTGCCACACCGGCCGTCTCGCGGCCCGACGCACCTGCCGCGTCCGCGCCTGCCACACCGGCCGCACCTGCCGCATCCACCACACCCGCCGCACCTGCCGCATCCACCACACCCGCCGCACCAGGCGCCCCCGCCGCTACGCCCGCCGCATCCGCCACCCCCGCCGTGCCTGCCACACCCGCCACACCCGCCGCACGTGCCGTCGCGCCTGCCGCACCCCCCGCACCCGCCGTACCAGGCGCCCCCGCCGCCGTACGCGCCGACGCCGTGCCCGCTTCCCCCGCCTCGTAGTAGTACGGCACGAAAAGGTGGCGCGGCACCTCCTCGAAGGCCGCCCGCCAGGCGGGGTCCGTGAGTCCGCCGCCCGCCACGATCTCCCGGACCAGCCCGGCCCGTACCGCCGCGGCCTCCTCGGCGCATTCATCGGCCTCCCGGCCCATACGCTTCCCCCGCGCCACACGCTCCACGGCGTCCGGCGCACTGCGGGTACCGCCGCCCGTGCTGCCCATGACTCCACTCTCCTGCGCCCGCCCTCCGGCCGCGACCCACGCCCCCTTTTCCAGCCGGAGGTGTCTGAGACCATGGAGGCGTGAAAGAGATTCCGCGAGGCACACTTCAGGAGCAGACCTTCTACGAGCAGGTCGGCGGCGAGCAGACCTTCCGGCGTCTGGTCCACCGCTTCTACCAGGGGGTCGCCGAGGACCCGCTGCTCCGGCCGATGTACCCCGAGGACGACCTGGGACCGGCCGAGGAACGGCTCGTACTCTTCCTGATGCAGTACTGGGGCGGCCCCCGCACCTACAGCGACAACCGCGGCCACCCGCGGCTGCGCATGCGGCACGCCCCCTTCACCGTGAACCGCGCCGCCCATGACGCCTGGCTGCGCCATATGCGCGACGCGGTCGACGAGCTGGAGCTGGCCCCGGAGCTCGAGGGCCAGTTGTGGCAGTACCTCACATACGCCGCCGCCTCCATGATCAACACGGAGGGCTGACCGGCCGGCCCGGCGGGCTCAGAGGGCTCACCCGCCTGACCCGGCGGGCTCAGGCGGGTGTGACCGACAAGCCGGAGAGGCCCGACGTACGCACCGCGATCGAGCCGTACGGAGTGCGCAACCGCAGCCAGCCGCCCGCGGCGAGCAACGCCAGGGGCTCGGCCGTGGGCCCGGGCACGGCCGTGGCCACACTGCCACCGCCCCCGGCACCAGCACCAGCACCGGGGGCCGAGGCGGCCGGAGCCGCCGTCCGGACCGGGCGCAGGAAGCCCAGCGACTGGGCGGCATGCACGGCGCGCAACGGAAGCCCGGTGTCGCCGAGCGTACGGGACCAGATCTCATGGCCGATACGGTCGCGCTCGGCGCGCGTACGGCGCTCCTCGGGGAGCGCCGCGTCGCGGGCCCGGAACTCGGCGACGGCAGCGGCGACCGCCCCGCGCACCTCGTCCACGCCCGGCAGCCCGCTCACCCG
>NZ_JAHLEM010001124.1 GCF_018883605.1 Streptomyces niphimycinicus
CTCCGCCGCCCGCCCCGGTCCGGCCACCGGCCACATCGGTCGTCGCCGATCTCGCCGCCGGACTGCGCGCCATCGCCCGCAACCGGCCGCTCGCCCGTGCCACCGCCACCTCCGTCGTCTCCTGTGTCGGTCAGGGCGCGCTGCTCACCTGCTGCCCGCTCCTCGGCGCGGCCGTGCTCGGCGGCGCCGACCGCGGCGCCCTGCTGCTGTCCGCCTCCGCCGCATCCGCCCTCGTGGCCAACGCGGTTCTCGCCCGCCGTCCCCGTCCGCCGCGTCCGGACACCGTGCTCCTCGGCGGAGTCCTGCTGCTCGTCCTCGCGCCCCCGCTCGCGGCCACCGGCCACCCGGTCGCGCTGATCGCCGCCCTGCTGCTCGCCGGGGCCGCCGAGGGGCCCCAGCTCACGGCCCTGTTCGCGGTGCGCCACCGGGAGGCGCCCGAGCGGCTGCGCGGCCAGGTGTTCACCACCGGCGCCAGCCTGAAGATCAGCGGCTTCGCCGTGGGCGCTGCCTTCGCCGGTCCGCTCGCCGCCTGGTCGCTGCCCGGCGCCCTGATGGCCGCAGGGGGGTGCGAGGCGCTCGCTGCTCTGGTGTTCGTATGCTTGCCGGGCGATGCGGAGGCCATCGTTCCGGATTCACCCCCCGGGGCTGTGTGACAGAGCCATGTCAGTCATGATGACCTGCATGGAAGACCTGAAAGACCTGCTGCCCGTCGAGGCCGTCCGGCTCGACGTCCGGGCGGCCGACTGGCGTGAGGCGATAGGCGCGGCCGGCCGGCTCATGGTGGAAACGGGCGCCACCACCGACGAGTACACCGGCGAGATGGTCGCCAACGTCGAGGAGAACGGGCCGTACATCGTCATCGCTCCGGGGGTGGCGTTCGCCCACTCCCGGCCGTCCCCGGCGGTGCTCAGGACCGGGATGTCCTGGGTCCGGCTCGCCGAGCCGGTGGAATTCGGGCATGAGTCCAACGACCCCGTCACCCTCGTCGTCGCCCTGGCCGCCCAGGACTCCGCCGCGCACACTTCCGCGATGGCGAGCCTGGCGCGGCTTCTGGGCGATCCCGCCACCGCGGCCGCCCTGGCGGAGGCGCCCACCCCGAAGGCGCTGCACGCCGTACTGGCGGGGGAGCGGCCGGAGGACGGCTCCGAGGCGTCTACCGATTCCGAGCCGTCCACCGCTTCCGCGCCCCGTGCGGCCTCGCTGCACAAGATCCTCACGGTCTGCGGCAACGGCGTGGGCACCAGCCTGTTCCTCAAGAACACCCTGGAGCAGGTGCTGGACCGCTGGGGGTGGTCGAGGTTCGTCACCGTGGAGGCCACCGACACCATCTCCGCGAAGGGCAAGGCGTCCGAGGCCGTGGCCCTGCTCACCTCCCGTGAGATCGCCAGGACTCTGGGGGATGTGGGACGGCCCGTGAAGGTCGTCCAGGACTTCACCAGCACCGCCGAGGTGGACGCGGTGCTCCGGGACACGTACGACGTCTGAACGACGGGGACAGAGGAAGCACCATGGGCTGGTTTGTCAACCTTGCCACGTTTCTCGTCAATGAGATTCTGAGCGAGCCCGCGTATCTGATCGGCATCATCACCGCCGTCGGACTCATCGCGATGAAGAAGAGCACCGGGCAGATCGTCGGCGGCGCCATCAAGGCGACCCTCGGCTTTCTGCTGATCGGCGCGGGAGCGGGACTGGTCACCGCCTCCCTCGACCCGCTGGGCACCATGATCCAGGGCGTCACCGGCGCCCACGGCGTCATCCCCACCAACGAGGCCATCGTCGGCATCGCCCAGGACCAGTTCGGCTCACGGGTCGCCTGGCTGATGATCCTGGGTTTTGTGGTCAGCCTGCTGCTGGCCCGGTTCACCCCGCTCCGCTATGTCTTCCTGACCGGGCACCACATGCTCTTCATGGCCACGCTGCTGACCGTGGTCCTGGCCAACGGCGGCCGCTCGACCGTAGCCGTGGTGGCCGTCGGCGGTGTGCTGCTGGGCATCATGCTGGTCGCGATGCCCGCCTTCGCGCACCCCTGGACCAAGCGCGTCACCGGCAGCGACACCGTCGCCATCGGCCACTTCGGCACGGCCGGATACATCGTGGCGGGCGCGACCGGACGGGTGGTCGGCAAGCGCAGTCGCTCCACCGAGGAGATGAAGCTCCCCGAGGGGCTGCGCTTCCTGCGCGACTCGATGGTGGCCACCGCCCTGTCGATGCTGCTGATCTACCTGGTCATGGCCGTCCTCCTGCTCGTCAAGGAGGGGCAGAAGACCGCCTTCAAGGCGTTCGCCACGGGCACCGGCACGGTGGCCACCGGCACCGGGAACTACCTGATGCAGTCCGTGATGCAGGGGCTCCAGTTCGGCATCGCGGTCGCCGTGATCCTCTTCGGGGTCCGTACGATCCTCGGTGAGCTCGTCCCCGCCTTCCAGGGGATCGCCCAGAAGGTCGTCCCCGGCGCCCTGCCCGCGCTGGACGCGCCCATCGTCTTCCCGTACGCGCAGAACGCGGTGCTGATCGGCTTCATCTCCAGCTTCACCGGCGGTCTGATCGGGCTGGCCCTGCTCACCTGGATCTTCGACCCGGCCTTCGGGCTCGCCCTGGTGCTGCCCGGTCTGGTACCGCACTTCTTCACCGGCGGTGCGGCCGGGGTCTACGGCAACGCGACCGGCGGCCGGCGCGGCGCGGTCGTGGGGGCGTTCCTCAACGGACTGCTCATCACCTTCCTCCCCGCCCTGCTGCTCAAGGTGCTCGGCGCGTTCGGCGACCAGAACACCACCTTCGGCGACGCCGACTTCGGCTGGTTCGGCGCGCTCATCGGCAACGCGGGCAAGGCCGGTGGCGCCGCCGGACTCGTCATCATCGTGCTGCTCGGCCTCGCCGTCCTCGGGGGCGCGATCCTGGTGCAGAAGCGGGTGGTCGACACCGGCTGGGACCCGGGCGCGGCGCGCGACGCCCTGATGCCGCGCGAGAACGTGGCGACGCCCGCCGAGGCGGGCGCCACCACGGCCGCGTACGCCAAGATCCCGCCGCCCGCG
>NZ_JAHLEM010001125.1 GCF_018883605.1 Streptomyces niphimycinicus
GGCGCTCTTCGCGCCCAACATCATCACCGGCTTCGGCCGGGTCGAGGGCCATCCGGTGGGCATCGTGGCCAACCAGCCGATGCAGCTCGCCGGCTGTCTGGACATCGACGCCTCCGAGAAGGCCGCGCGCTTCGTGCGCACCTGCGACGCGTTCAACGTGCCCGTGCTGACCTTCGTGGACGTGCCCGGCTTCCTGCCCGGCACCGACCAGGAGTACAACGGCATCATCCGGCGCGGCGCCAAGCTGATCTTCGCCTACGCGGAGGCCACCGTCCCGCTGATCACGGTCATCACCCGCAAGGCGTTCGGCGGCGCGTACGACGTGATGGGCTCCAAGCATCTGGGCGCGGACCTCAACCTGGCCTGGCCGACCGCCCAGATCGCGGTCATGGGCGCCCAGGGCGCGGTCAACATCCTCCACCGGCGCACCATCGCCGCCTCCGACGACCCGGAGACGACCCGCACCGAGCTGATCGCGGACTACGAGGACACCCTGCTGAATCCGTATATCGCGGCCGAGCGGGGGTATGTGGATGCTGTGATCATGCCGTCCGAGACCCGCCGCCACATCGTCCGCGGACTGAGGACCCTGCGGAACAAGCGAGAGTCGCTGCCCCCGAAGAAGCACGGCAACATCCCCCTCTAGCCCCCTCGAGCGAAGGGCTAAATCCATGATCCGAATTGTCCGGGGCAACCCGACCCCCGAGGAGTTGGCCGCCGCACTGGCGGTGGTGCAAGCACGCGCGGCGGCCGTCACGGCCGCTGCGCAGAGCGAGGACGATCCGGAGGAGTGGTCCGACCCGGCCCGCACCGTCCCCGGCCGCCGGGTGCCCCACCCCGGCCCCAAGGCGTGGCGAACCACCTACTGGCCCGCCTGAGAGCCGCGCGGCAAGACCGGAGTGGCACGCGGTAAGGCCGGAATGGCACCTTCGCGCCGGGGCGCCTGAGTACGCGTACTCAGGCGCCCCGCCGTCCGCGGCCTCAGGATCGGTCCCATGCTGTGGTCCGAGCCGCCCGATGAGCCGCCAGAGGAGCTGCGGCGCGCCGAGGCCATGCTCCGCCGCGCCCGCACGGTCCTGACCGTCTCCGTGCTGCTCGCGATGTGCCTCCTCAGCATGTGGCCGTAAATGGTTCCTGAATACGGCCCTGATCCGACCCCCGGCCGGGCCGTCCCGGGGGCGGCTTACCCTGGTGCGCATGACCGCTCAGCGCACCCTCATCCTCGCGTCCGCCTCGCCCGCCCGGCTCGGGCTGCTGCGACAGGCCGGAATGGCGCCGAAGGTGATCGTCAGCGGGGTGGACGAGGACGCGCTGACCGCGGCGACCCCCGCCGAGCTGGCCCGGGTACTGGCCGAGGCGAAGGCCACCGCCGTGGCCGGGCTTCCGGAGGCGGCCGGTTCGCTCGTCATCGGCTGCGACTCGGTGCTGGAGCTCGACGGCCAGGCGCTCGGCAAACCGGCGGACGCCGAGGAGGCCACCGCCCGCTGGAAGTCGATGCGCGGCCGGGCCGGGGTGCTGCGCACCGGGCACTGCGTGATCGACACGGCGAGCGGCCGACGCACCTCGGCCACCGCGTCCACCACCGTCCACTTCGGCGAGCCGACGGACGAGGAGGTCGCGGCGTACATCGCCAGCGGCGAACCGCTGCATGTGGCGGGGGCGTTCACGCTCGACGGCCGCTCGGCGCCGTTCATCGACGGCATCGAGGGCGACGCCGGAACCGTGATCGGGCTCTCCCTGCCGCTGTTCCGCCGTCTGCTGGCCGAGTTGGGCGTGCGGATCACGGCTCTCTGGGACTAAGCGCTCCGCGGGAAGCGCCGCGAGGTGCGGTCGTTCATCCGCGGCTGCGTCGTGGCTGGCCACGCGGCGGAGCCGCATATCGACACAGCCGCGGCGGAGCCGCATATCGACACGGCCCCGCGCCCCTTCGGGGCGCACCCGAACCGCACCGGACTTCATCGAGGCCGCTTGGCCAGGGGATCTCCCGGCCTCGGGGGCGACTAGGGGTTCCCTTGAATCGGGAGCCGGAGAGGCGCTAGACGTTCCCCTGAGTCAGATCGGGCCGGGGGCTAGGGATTTCCCCCGAATCAGGCCCGGCCCGGCTAGGGAATTCCCCTGAATCAGGCCGGGCTGGGGGCGTCCTGGCCGCCGCCCGCGCCCTCCGCGGAGGGCTCTGCGGGCCGCTCCGCCTCGTACCCCAGCAGGCTCAGCACGATCAGCCCCAGCACCACCATCAAGAACGCGAACGCCGGCCAGCCCACCAGGCCGACCGCGAACGCGCCCACCAGCCCGTGCACCACCGCACAGGTGACGAGCAGGATGCGGGCGAGGCGGCCGGGGGCGCGGTCGCGTACGGCGGTGCGCAGCAGCACCACCCCGCAGACCAGCAGATAGAGGCCGAAGAGGCCGCCCCCGACCCAGGTGCCGATGGACATCGCGTCGGTGTCGAGGCCGCCCATGGACATCTGCTGACGGTCCACGACCAGGCCGAGGATCCAGTTCAGCAGCGCTATGCCGACCGCTTCGAACATGAGCGTCACAGCCGCTATCGCGGCCACTGGTCTGCGCGCCACCGTGTTCCCCCTCCACTCCGTCGGTGCCGAAGCACGCTACTAACGGGTAAGCGCTGCCACAAGAGGTGTGGACGAGCAGAACTCCATGGCAAAGTTTCCGCCCGGCATTCGTAGGGTTTCCACAAAGAAACGCGAAGCGCCGCAGCACGGCGAGCCAGAGACCTTGCCCACACCGTGGACCGTGCACCAGTCCTGAAAACCGGGCGTACGGTGGAGCGACGGGGGATCTGGTCGCTCGCCCAACGCGAGGTTCACGCTCCGTGTGGTCAAGCTCACGCCCGGGATCTTCTCGGCGCGAGGTGTCGCCTGTACCTAAACTCGGCTTGTTTCAAGGAGGGAGCCATCGTGCGCAAGGTGCTCATCGCCAACCGTGGCGAGATCGCTGTCCGTGTTGCCCGTGCCTGCCGGGATGCCGGGATCGCGAGCGTAGCCGTCTATGCCGATCCGGACCGGGACGC
>NZ_JAHLEM010001126.1 GCF_018883605.1 Streptomyces niphimycinicus
GCGTATGTGATCTACACGTCGGGTTCGACGGGGCGGCCCAAGGGTGTGGTGGTGCCGCAGGGGTCGCTGGTGAACTTCGCGGTGGCGATGGCCGGGCGGCTCCAGCTCACGGGCGAGGACCGTCTGCTGGCGGTGACCACGGTCGGGTTCGACATCGCGGGGCTGGAGTTGTTCGTGCCCCTGCTGTCCGGCGCCGCGGTGGTGGTGGCCGCGCGGGATGTGGTGCGCGATCCGGCGGCCTTGTGCGCGCTGGTGACGGCTGAGCGGGTGTCGGTGATGCAGGCGACGCCGAGTCTGTGGCGGGCGGTGCTGGCCGAGGACCCGGCCGTGCTGAGCGGTGTGCGGGTGCTGGTGGGTGGCGAGGCGCTGCCCGCAGACCTGGCGGTGGCGCTGGCCGAGCGGGCCGAGTCGGTGACGAACATGTACGGCCCGACGGAGACCACCATCTGGTCGACGGCCTGGCCTGTCACCCCCGAGCGGGCGAGCGGCCCGCGCATCGGGCGGCCGATCGCCAACACTCAGGTGTATGTGCTGGACGCGGGGCTGCGACCGGTTCCGGTCGGCGTGCCGGGCGAGCTGTATATCGCCGGTGCCGGTGTGGTGCGGGGCTATCACGGGCGTTCCGCCCTGACCTCGGAACGCTTCGTCGCCGATCCCTTCGGCGGTTCGGCGGGTGGGCGGATGTATCGCACCGGTGATGTGGTGCGGTGGACCGCCGATGGTGAGCTGGAGTATCTCTCCCGGGTCGATGACCAGGTCAAGCTGCGTGGCTTCCGGATCGAGCTGGGCGAGATCGAGACGGTGCTGGCCGGACACGACCAGGTCGGGCAGGCCGCTGTCCTGGTGCGTGAGGACCGGCCCGGCGACAAGCGCCTTGTGGCCTACGTCGTCCCGGCGACGGCGGACACTGGCCTGATAAGCGCTGATGTGCGTGAACACATCGCGGCCCGGTTGCCCGGCTATATGGTGCCGTCCGCGTTCGTCACGCTGGACGCCTTCCCGCTGACGGCGAACGGCAAGCTGAACCGCCGAGCCCTGCCCGCGCCCGACTACGGCCCTGAGGGCACGGGCGGCCGGGCCCCGCGCTCGCCGCGCGAGGAGATCCTGTGCGGTCTCTTCGCCGAGGTCCTGGGCGTGGAGGCCGTCACCATCGATGACGACTTCTTCCACCTCGGCGGCCACTCCCTGCTTGCCACCAAGCTGGTCAGCCGGATTCGTACCGTCCTGGACGTCGAGCTGGCGGTGCGCCGTGTCTTCGAGGCGCCGACGGTGGCCGAGCTTGCGGCCGTGCTGGATGCGTCGGCGGTGGTGCGGTCTGCGGTACGGGCAGTGGTGCCGCGTCCGGCGCGGTTGCCGTTGTCGCTGGCGCAGCAACGCTTGTGGTTCCTGCACCAGTTCGAGGGGCCCAGTGCGACGTACAACATTCCGGTGGCGTTGCGGCTGAGGGGTGCCCTGGACGAGGGTGCGTTGCGGTCGGCGCTGGGTGATGTGGTGACGCGGCACGAGAGCCTGCGCACGGTGTTCGCCGAGGACGCCGACGGCCCGTATCAAACGGTCCTGGACACCGCGGAAGTAGAACTGACGGTGGCCGCGACCGACAGGGAAGCGGTCCACGAAGAACTGAGCCACGCGATACGGACTCCCTTCGACCTCACGGACGACGTGCCGTTGCGCGCCTGGCTGTTCCGGCTCGGCGATGACGAGCAGGTGCTGCTGCTCGTGGCGCACCACATCGCGAGTGACGCCTGGTCGATGGGGCCGCTGGCCCGTGATCTGACGGCGGCGTACGCGACCCGCGGCACCACCGGCGACGCTCCCGGGTGGGAGCCGTTGCCGGTGCAGTACGCGGACTACAGCATCTGGCAGCGCGAGATGCTGGGCGCGGAGGACGACGCCGACAGCGAGATCAACCGCCAACTGGCCTACTGGAAGGCCGCCTTGGCGGACCTCCCGGAGGAGCTGCCGCTGCCTTTCGACCGGCCGCGGCCGGCGACCTCCTCGTACGAGGGTGACCGGATCACCTTCGAAGTGCCGTCCGGCCTTTACGGAGAACTGACGCGGGTCGCCCGCGAGCGCCGGGCCAGCCTGTTCATGGTGGTGCAGACCGCGCTGTCGACACTGCTGACGCGGCTGGGCGCGGGCACGGACATTCCGCTGGGCACGGCGATCGCCGGGCGTACGGATGACGCGTTGGACGATCTGGTCGGGTTCTTCGT
>NZ_JAHLEM010001127.1 GCF_018883605.1 Streptomyces niphimycinicus
ACCGCGCTGTCGACACTGCTGACGCGGCTGGGCGCGGGCACGGACATTCCGCTGGGCACGGCGATCGCCGGGCGTACGGATGACGCGTTGGACGATCTGGTCGGGTTCTTCGTGAACACCCTGGTGCTCCGAACGGACACCTCAGGCGATCCCACATTCGCCGAACTGCTCGACCGCGTCCGCGGTAAGGACCTCGAGGCGTATGCCTATCAGGATCTGCCGTTCGAGCGGTTGGTGGAGGTGGTCAATCCAGAGCGGTCGCTGTCGCGGCATCCCTTGTTCCAGACGATGCTGACGTTGAACAACACGGAGCAGGGTGGCGCCTCGGTTGTTGCCTCGTTGCCGGGGCTGTCGGTGGCCGGTGAGCCGGTGGCGGCGGGTGCGGCGAAGTTCGATCTGTCGTTCCGGCTCGCGGAGCGTGGTGGTGAGGCGGATGGCGGTGTGGTGCTGGAGGGGGCGTTGGACTTCAGCACGGAGCTGTTCGACCGGGCCACCGCGCAGGGCATCGCGGAGCGTTTCGTCCGTGTTCTGACCGCGCTCGCTGAGGACCCCGACCGCCGCATCGGTGATGTTGAGTTGCTGTCCGCGGTGGAGCGGGAGCGGGTGCTGGTCGGGTGGAATGGTGAGTCGCGGGGTGTGCGGGGTGTGTCGTTGCCGGTGCTCTTCGGGGAGCAGGTGGCGCGGACACCGGATGCGGTGGCGGTGGTGTGTGATGAGGTCCGGTTGACCTATTCCGAGTTGGACGCGTGGTCGAATCGGGTGGCGCGGTGGCTGGTGGGGCAGGGGGTGGGGCCGGAGTCGT
>NZ_JAHLEM010001128.1 GCF_018883605.1 Streptomyces niphimycinicus
CCCCGCCTTCGCGGCCACCGCGCCACGGCGGCTGCCCGAACAGCGTGCCTGGGCCGCCGATGTGGCCGCCGGGCATGACGCGGGGGTACGGCTCTCGGTCCGTATCGAGCTGCTGCACGGCGGCGGTGGGAACGGTAAGGCGGACAGGCCGCACTTCCGTGCCGTCCTCCAGTTGCACAGCCTCACCGACCCGGCGCTGGTCGCGGACGCCGCCGATGTCTGGGCGGGCACCTCGCCCGTCATCCCGGCCCTCGGTCCGCGCGCCCGTATGGACGCGCTGCTGACCCTGCGGCGCGCGGCCCGCGCCTGGGCGCCGCTCACCCCGCTGCTGTCGGCCGCCGTGCCCGATGCCCTGGACCTCGCGGACGAGGAGGTCGCCGAGCTGCTCGGCCCGGCGGCCGGGGCGCTGGACGCCGCCGGGGTCCAGGTGCACTGGCCCAGGGAGCTGGCCCGCGGGCTCACCGCACGTGCCGTCATCGGCCCGGACGGCGACGAGGCTCGGGACGACGATGAGGCTCGGGACGATGCCGGGCCCCGGTTCCCCGCCTTCCTCTCCGCCGACGCGCTGCTGCGCTTTAGCTGGCGGTTCGCCGTGGGCGACCAGGAGCTCACCCGCGCCGAGCTGGACCAGCTCGCCGAGGCCAGCCGGCCGGTGGTGCGATTGCGCGACCAATGGGTCCTCCTCGACCCCGAGGCGGCCCGCCGCGTCCGCGACCGGCAGGACCGCAAGCTCACCCCCGCCGATGCCCTCGGTGCCGTCCTCACCGGCCGCGCGGAAGCCGACGGCACCGAGGTGGAGGTGCGGCCCACCGGCTGGCTGGAGGCCCTGCGGGACCACCTCGCCGACCCCGAGGGGACCGCGGGCACACAGCCGCCGCCCGTGTCCCAGCCGGCCGCGCTGGCCGCCACACTGCGCGACTATCAGCTACGCGGCCTGGACTGGCTGGTCCGGATGACCTCGATCGGCCTCGGCGGCTGTCTCGCCGACGACATGGGGCTCGGCAAGACCATCACCCTGATCGCCCTCCATCTGCACCGGCGATCCATCCCCGAAGCCTCCGGGCCCACTCTGGTGGTCTGCCCCACCTCCCTGATGGGCAATTGGCGGCGCGAGATCGAGAGGTTCGCACCGGGCACCCCGGTGCGCCGCTTCCACGGCCCCGCACGCAGCCTGGACGGCCTCGCGGACGGCGAGTTCGTCCTCACCACCTACGGCACGATGCGGCTGGACGCACAGCGGCTGGCCGAGGCCGGGCCCTGGGGCATGGTGGTCGCGGACGAGGCACAGCATGTGAAGAACCCGTTCTCGGCGACAGCCCGGCAGTTGCGCACCATCGGCGCGAAGGCCCGCGTGGCGCTCTCCGGAACTCCCATCGAGAACAACCTCTCCGAGCTGTGGGCGATCCTCGACTGGACCACGCCGGGCGTGCTGGGCACCCACGGTGCGTTCCGCAGGCGCTACGCCCAGGCCGTGGAGAGCGGAAGCGACCCCGAGGCCGCCGCTCGGCTGGCGAAGCTGGTCCGCCCCTTTCTGCTCAGGCGCCGTAAGTCCGACCCCGGTATCGCCCCGGAACTGCCGCCGAAGACCGAGACGGACCGTGCCGTCGCGCTCACCAAGGAGCAGGCCGGACTCTACGAGGCGGTGGTGCGCGAGATCCTCGCCGAGATCTCCGGCACCGGCGGTCTCGTCCGGCGCGGGCTCATCGTCAAGCTCCTCACCGGTCTGAAGCAGATCTGCAATCACCCGGCGCAGTATCTGAAGGAGGACCGGCCCGTGATCCCCGGGCGCTCCGGCAAGCTGGAGCTGCTCGACGAGTTGCTGGACACCATCCTGGCCGAGGGCGCGAGCGTCCTGGTCTTCACCCAGTACGTCCAGATGGCGCGCATCCTCGAGGGCCATCTGGCCGCGCGCGGGGTGCCGGCCCAGTTGCTGCACGGCGGTACGCCGGTGGCGCGGCGCGAGGAGATGGTGCGGAGCTTCCAGGACGGCGAGGTCCCGGTGTTCCTGCTGTCGCTGAAGGCGGCGGGCACGGGGCTCAACCTCACCCGGGCCGGGCATGTCGTGCACTACGACCGCTGGTGGAACCCGGCCGTCGAGGCGCAGGCCACCGACCGCGCGTACCGCATCGGCCAGACCCAGCCGGTGCAGGTCCACCGCATCATCGCGGAGGGGACCGTGGAGGACCGCATCGCCGCGATGCTGACGCGCAAGCAGGAGCTGGCGGACGCCGTCCTCGGCTCCGGCGAGGGCGCGCTGACCGAACTGACCGACGCCGAGCTGGCAGAGCTCGTGGAGCTGCGGGGGACCGAACGATGAGCCGTGCCGAGGTCGAGCGCACCTTCGCCGCCCTGCCGCCCGCCCGCGGCCGCGGCTTCGCCGGCACCTGGTGGGGCCAGGCGTGGCTGAAGGCCCTGGAGGACACCGCGCTGGACGGGGAGCAGCTCAAGCGCGGCCGCAAGCAGGCGCGCGAGGGCGCGGTGGGCGCGGTGTGCGTACGTCCGGGCCGGGTCACCGCCGTGGTGCGGGACCGCGACCGCACGCCTTACCGATCCGATGTGCTGCTGCGGGAGTTCACGGAGGCGGAATGGGACCGGCTGCTGGGGGTGGTCGCGGACCGCTCGGGCCATATCGCCGCCCTGCTGGACCGCGACATGCCCCCGCAACTGGCCGAGGACGCGGCGGCCGTGGGCGTCGAACTGCTGCCGGGGATAGGCGATCTGGAGCCGGAGTGCGGCTGTGAGGCGTGGGACCACTGCCCGCACACCGCCGCGCTGTGCTACCAGCTCGCGCGGCTGCTGGACGAGGATCCGTATCTGCTGCTGCTGATGCGCGGACGGGGGGAGCGGGAGCTGCTGGACGAGCTCCAGGTGCGCAGCGCGGCGCGGGCCGCCCCGCACCTCCCGCAGGCGGCGGAGGACGCCTCTCCCTCGGCTCCGGAGGGCGTACCGGCCCGGGAGGCGTTCGCCGCGCCCGGTCCGCCGCCGCTGCCCGCTCCGCCGCCCGCCGTCGCGGC
>NZ_JAHLEM010001129.1 GCF_018883605.1 Streptomyces niphimycinicus
CCGCACCCACCACCACCGCACGATGCGACAACGCAGAACGAGCAGCCACCAACGACCACCCCACATCCACCGGATCCAGATCGGGATTCCGCTCCGCGAAGGCCCGTAGCCGTACGGCCTGCGCCTGCGCACCCACCTCGTCCCGGGCCGAGAACACCCAGGGAATCGCCGGGAGTTCGATCCGCTCCGTCCCGGACTCAGGTTCGCCCGTCGTATCGGGGGCCTGCTCGAGAATCACATGGGCGTTGGTACCGCTCGCTCCGAACGATGAGACTCCGGCGCGGCGGGGCCGCCCGGCGTCCGGCCACGCCGTCTGCTCGCCCAGGAGCCGCACCGCGCCGGTGGACCAGTCCACATGGGGTGTCGGCTCATCGATGTGCAGGCTCTGCGGCAGCACACCGTGGCGCATCGCCATCACCATCTTGATCACACCGGCCACACCCGCCGCCGCCTGCGTATGACCAATATTCGACTTCACCGAACCCAGCAACAACGGCCGCTCCGGATCCCGATCCTGACCGTAGGTGGCCAACAGGGCCTGCGCCTCGATCGGATCACCCAACGTGGTCCCCGTACCGTGTGCCTCCACCGCATCAACATCCCGAGTGGCAAGCCCGGCACTGGCCAGCGCCTGCCGGATCACCCGCTGCTGCGACGGACCATTCGGCGCCGTCAACCCCTTCGACGCACCATCCTGATTCACCGCAGAACCCCGCACCACAGCCAACACCCGATGCCCATTGCGCTCAGCATCAGACAACCGCTCCACCAGCAGCAGTCCCACGCCCTCCGACCAACCCGTCCCATCCGCACCAGCGGCAAAGGACTTGCACCGCCCATCGGCAGCCAGCCCACCCTGACGCGAGAACTCCACAAAAACCTGTGGAGTCGCCAGTACGGTGACTCCGCCCGCGAGCGCCAGCGAGCACTCACCGCGCCGTAGCGACTCGCTTGCCAGATGCAGCGCCACCAGCGACGACGAACATGCCGTGTCGACCGTCAGGGCAGGTCCCTCCAGACCGAACGTATAGGCCAGCCGCCCCGACGCCACGCTGCCCGCGATGCCAGTCCCCCGATAGCCCTCGATGTCCTCCGGGACATCGGCGAGCCACGAGCCGTAGTCGTGGTACATCACGCCCGTGAAGACCCCGGTCCGGCTGCCTTTGAGCGTGTCGGGGGCGATTCCGGCCCGCTCGAACACCTCCCAGGCCGCCTCCAGCAGCAGCCGCTGCTGCGGATCCATCGCCAGCGCCTCACGCGGCGAGATGCCGAAGAACCCGGCGTCGAACTCAGTGGCGTCATAGAGGAATCCGCCGTCTCGGGCGTACGAGGCACCGGCGCCGTCCTTGGCTCCGGCCAAGGTCGCCAGATCCCAACCCCGGTCCGTGGGCAGCGCGGAGACCGCGTCGGTGGCCGAGTCCACCAGGCGCCACAGGTCCTCCGGAGACTCGACACCCCCGGGGAAGCGGCAGCTCATGCCCACGATCACAATCGGATCGTCGTCGACAACCGGCAGCGGCGCGGTCGGGGCGGCGGCGGGCAGGGAGCCCCACACCTCCGCCAGCACACGCTCGGCCAGCAACTGGGGGGTGGGGTGATCGAAGACGGCGGTGGCGGGCAGCCGTACGCCGGTGGCCGCGCTGATCCGGTTGCGCAGTTCCACCGCGGTCAGCGAATCGAAGCCGATTTCCTGGAATGTCCTCGAAGTGTCGATGGACTCCGCGGAGACGTGGCCGAGGACACCGGCCACGTGTTCCTGCACCAGGCCCACGACCCGGTGTTCCCTCTCGGCCTCTGTTGCTCCGGCGAGTTGGTGCCGCAGTCCGGCCGGGGTGCCTCC
>NZ_JAHLEM010000113.1 GCF_018883605.1 Streptomyces niphimycinicus
CTGTTCCTGCGCCATGTCGCGCTCGACGAGCCCTGGCGCTGGGACCTGCTGGCCGGGGCGCGCGGTGTCCAGCTCGCCGAGCTGGGCCTGAAGTCGTCGGCCGAGGGCCGCCGCCTGGACGTACCGGAGCTGAGCCTGTGACCCGCCGCCTGGACGTACCGGAGCTGAGCCTGTGACCCGCCACCGCCTGGACGTACCGGAGCTGAGCCTGTGACCCTCTACCTTCCCGCGCCGGGCGGCACGACCCGCCCCTACGAACCCCGCACCGAGCCGCTGTCGCTCACCCCCGGGGCCCCCTTCACCTCCCGCGTCGTCTTCTCGGCCGCCCATGTGGTGGCCGACCCGTACGCCGATGTGACCCCCGACAGCCCGGCCGCCGTCGACTGGGACGCCACCCTGGCCTTCCGCCGCCATCTGTGGTCGCACGGGCTGGGCGTGGCCGAGGCCATGGACACCGCCCAGCGCGGTATGGGCCTGGACTGGGCGGGCGCCGCCGAGCTGATCCGCCGCTCGGCGGCCGAGGCGAAGGCGGTCGGCGGCCGGATCGCCTGCGGCGTCGGCACCGACCAGCTCTCCGCCACCGAGATCGGCTACCCCTTCGGCGTGGCCGAGGTCCGGGCCGCCTACGAGGAACAGCTCGCCGTCTGCGAGGAGTCCGGCGCCCAGGCCATCCTGATGGCATCGCGCGCCCTGTGCGCCGTGGCCAAGGGCCCCGAGGACTATCTGGAGGTCTACGGCCATCTGCTGCGCCAGTCCGCCGAGCCGGTGATCCTGCACTGGCTGGGCCCGATGTTCGACCCGGCCCTCGAGGGCTACTGGGGCAGCACCGACCTGGACGCCGCCACCCGCACCTTCCTCGACGTCATCGCTGCCCACCCCGACAAGGTCGACGGCATCAAGGTCTCCCTGCTGGACGCCCGGCGCGAGATCGACCTGCGGCGCGAACTGCCGGACGGGGTGCGCTGCTACACGGGCGACGACTTCCACTACCCCGAGCTGATCGAGGGCGATGACCGGGGCTTCAGCCACGCCCTGCTCGGCATCTTCGACCCGCTGGGCCCGCTGGCGGCCGAGGCCGTACGCAGACTGGACACCGGCGACACCACCGCCTTCCGGGCCCTGCTGGACCCGACGGTGGAACTCTCCCGCCACCTCTTCCAGACCCCGACCCGCTACTACAAGACGGGCGTGGTGTTGCTGGCCTGGCTGGCGGGCCATCAGTCGCACTTCACGATGGTCGGCGGCCTCCAGTCGGCCCGCTCGCTGCCGCATCTGGCGCGGGCGTACGAACTGGCCGACGGGCTTGGCCTGTTCCCGGACCCGGCGCTGGCCGAATCCCGGATGAAACATCTGCTGTCCGTGTACGGAGTCACCCGATGAGCGCCCTGTCCCGGCTGAGCCTCAACCAGGAAACGATCAAGCAGTGGTCGCTGCCCGAGCTGGCGGAGGGCTGCGTCAAGGCGGGTGTCACCGGCGTGGGCCTGTGGCGCGAGCCGATCCAGAAGTACGGCGTGGCCGCCGCAGCCGAGCTGGTGCGGGGCGCCGGGCTGGCCGTCACCAGCCTGTGCCGGGGCGGCTTCTTCACCGCGATCGACCCCGAGGCACGCGCCACGGCCCTGGCCGACAACCGTAAGGCCATCGACGAGGCCGCCATCCTGGGCACCGACACCCTGGTCCTGGTCTCCGGCGGCCTCCCGTCCGGCAGCCGCGACCTCTTCGCCGCCCGCGAGCGCATCGCCGACGCCCTGGGCGAGCTGGCCCCGTACGCCGCCGACCACGGCGTCCGCCTGGCCATCGAGCCCCTGCACCCCATGTACGCCGCCGACCGCTGCGTGGTCTCCACCCTCGCCCAGGCCCTCGACCTGGCCGAGCGCTTCCCGGCGGACCAGGTGGGCGTGATCGTGGACACCTACCACCTGTGGTGGGACGACACCGTGGCCGCCCAGATCGCCCGCGCGGGCGCGGGCGGCCGCATCGCCGCCTTCCAGCTCGCCGACTGGATCACGCCCCTCCCGGAGGGCGTCCTGCTGGGCCGGGGCCAACTGGGCGACGGATCGGTCGACTTCCGCTGGTTCCGCGAACAGGTCGACGCCACGGGCTACACCGGCCCGATCGAGGTGGAGATCTTCAACCCGGACCTGTGGGCCCGGGACGGCGCGGAGGTCCTGGCGGAGGTCGCCGACCGCTATCGGGCACTGGTGCTGTAGGGATTGCTTCGGGGTGTGTTCGGCAGGCGTGCGTCCAGGCCGCCGTACGCACCCCGGTCACCCCGGCCCGGGGAGTCCTGAGACCCGCTGAACCGCGCCCCGGCGCTGTTTGGCAGCGTCATGTGAGGACGCCGACGCGCTGAGCGAACGCGCGTACGCCGGGAAGGGCGCGGTCGTGCCGCATCAGCCCGGCGGCCAGCGTCCGCACGGAGCCGCGGCGGACCTCCTGCGGTGCCGCGTGCTCCGCGGCCAGTAGCGCGCGGTAGCAGCGGTCAGGCTTGCCCCACTGGTCGAAGGCGCGCGCGACATCGATCCAGTAGCGGG
>NZ_JAHLEM010001130.1 GCF_018883605.1 Streptomyces niphimycinicus
TGTCCTCGAAGTGTCGATGGACTCCGCGGAGACGTGGCCGAGGACACCGGCCACGTGTTCCTGCACCAGGCCCACGACCCGGTGTTCCCTCTCGGCCTCTGTTGCTCCGGCGAGTTGGTGCCGCAGTCCGGCCGGGGTGCCTCCGGTCCCGACTGCCTTACGGACGGGGGCGGTGACCAGGCCGCTCAGGATCGACGGCAATGTGCCCGCGGCGGCCTGTTCCCGCAGCGCCGGCATGTTCAGGGGCGTGGCCAGCACCATGGCCTCATCGGCGGCGAGCGCCGCATCGAACAGGGCCAGCCCTTGTTCGCTGCTGATGCTCGTCCCCACGGACCGGGAGATCCGTGACAGTTGCACCTCGGCCAGATCGGTGGTGAGTTCGCTGCGTTCTTCCCAGAACCCCCACGCGATCGACACCCCCGGCAACCCCTGCGCCCGCCGATGAACAGCCAACGCATCCAGAAACCCATTCGCCGCCGCATAACTCCCCTGACCCGCATTCCCCAACACACCCGCCGCCGACGAAAACAACACA
>NZ_JAHLEM010001131.1 GCF_018883605.1 Streptomyces niphimycinicus
TCGCTGCGTTCTTCCCAGAACCCCCACGCGATCGACACCCCCGGCAACCCCTGCGCCCGCCGATGAACAGCCAACGCATCCAGAAACCCATTCGCCGCCGCATAACTCCCCTGACCCGCATTCCCCAACACACCCGCCGCCGACGAAAACAACACAAACGCCGACAGATCCAACCCACACGTCAACTCATGCAAATACCAAGCCCCCAACGCCTTCGGCCCCAACACCCCCACCAACCGACCCCCATCCAACGAACCCACCACCCCGTCATCCACCACACCCGCCGCATGCACCACCACACTCAACCCCACAACCGACCCCACCAACTCCGCCACCGCACCCCGATCACCCACATCACACGCCACCACCCGCACCCGAGCCCCCAACCCCTCCAACTCCCCAACCAAACCCCCAACACCCGGCGCACCCCACCCCCGACGACTCACCAACACCACCTCACCCACCCCATACACCGACACCAAATGACGCGCCACCAAACCACCCAACAACCCCGTCCCACCCGTCACCAACGCCACACCACCACCCACACCCCCACCACCAACCGCACCAACCGCACCAACCGCACCAACCGC
>NZ_JAHLEM010001132.1 GCF_018883605.1 Streptomyces niphimycinicus
CCGAGCAGGCGGCGAGTACGAGGGGCGCGTCGGCGCGCGGGGCGGAGCCGCGGGGGGCGGGGGCCGAACGCGTGGCGGGCGGGGAGGCGGCGGAGGGCGAGGAGGGGGACGAGGCCGAGTGGGCGACGAGGACGTCGTGGAGGACGCGGCGGACCGCGAGGCGTATCGCGGCGACCGCTGGATGGGGACCCATGTCCGTTTCCCATCTGTCATTCGAGGGGGTGCCTCGGGGGGTGCGAGGAGTTACGCAGCTTTTCGTCACGCTGCGTATGTCGATGGTGACAGAAGCGAGCTGTTCCCCGAGCATCGCACGCCTACCCGTCGCCAACGGTCCCTCGGACGAGTGATTAAAGGGGGCGTTCGTCCGTTTCCGCGTGTGCCGGGAGTGTGCCGGTTCTAGGACTCCGCCTTACGGTGCACCCGCGCGACCCACTCGGCGGGTTTGCTGATCTCCGTCTTGGTCGGAAGGGTGTTGGGCGAGGTCCAGACACGGTTGAAACCGTCCATACCGACCTCGTTCACCACGGCCCGGACGAATCGCTCACCGTCACGGTACTGCCGCAGCTTGGCGTCGAGCCCCAGCAGCTTGCGCAGTGCCTGATCGAGCCGGCCCGCACCACTGGCCCGGCGCTTCTGGAACTTCTCCCGGATCTCCGCGACGGACGGCACGACCTCCGGTCCCACCCCGTCCATGACGTAGTCGGCGTGCCCCTCCAGCAGCGACATCACCGCGGTCAGCCGCGCCAGGATCTCCCGCTGGGACGGGGTCTGGACCAGCTCGATGATGCTGGGCGCGCCGCCGCGCCCGTCCTCCTCGCCCCTCTCGTCACCGGGACGGCCGCCGCCGCTCAGCGACTGGAACGCCTCGCGGAGCCGCTCCAGCAGGGTGGCCGGGTCCACATCGGTCTCGCCGAGGAACGCCTGGATCTCGGACTCGATGTGGTCGCGCAGCCACGGCACGGCGGTGAACTGGGTGCGGTGGGTCTCCTCGTGCAGCGAGACCCACAGCCGGAAGTCGTGCGGGGCCACGTCGAGTTCGCGCTCCACGTGGACGATGTTGGGCGCCACCAGCAGCAGCCGGCCGCCGCCCGGGGAGCCGGGCAGCTCGCGGGTCGCGGGCGCGAAGGTCTCGTACTGACCGAGCACCCGGGAGGCGAGGAAGGACAGCAGCATCCCCAGCTCGACCCCGGTCACCTTGCCGCCGACCGCGCCCAGCACGGCCCCGCCGGGCAGTCCGCCGCGCCGGTCCTGCATCTTGCCGAGCAGCGGTTTGAGGATCTGCCGGAAGCCCGCCACATTGGCCTTGATCCAGCCCGCGCGGTCCACGACGAGGACGGGGGTGTCCGCGGCCGGGCCGCCGGAGACGGCCATCCGGGTGAACGCGCGGACGTGTTCCTCCGAGGACTTGGCGTGCCGCCGCAGCTCCGCGACGACGGCACGCGCCTCCTCGCGACTCACCTCGGGCCCGGGGCGCACCAGCCGGGTCGCGGTCGCGACCGCGAGATTCCAGTCGACCATCTCCACACCACCGATGCTCGTCATGGCTTCACGGTACGTGGCCCGCGCCCCATCCGGGAGGACACCGGGGTCCGCACAGGCGGCCGCCCCGCGTCCGGGTCACCCTGGTGGCCTTACGGCGGCCACCGTGGCGTGGCCGCCGTACGCATCCGGTCGCCCTCGCCCTCGCGCGCGCCCTCGCGCTCAGCGGCAGCCGCAGTTGGCGAGGGCCGAGGCCATCCGGTCCAGGGCGCGCTGGGCGCCGTCGGCGTCGGTGGTGCCGTTGGTCATGAACGCGAAGACCAGCAGCCGGCCGTCCGCGTCCACGACCGAGCCCGCGAGGGTGTTGACCCCGGTGAGGGTGCCGGTCTTGGCCCGGACCACGCCCCGGCCGACCGCGTCCTGGGCGTAGCGGGTGCGCAGGGTGCCGCTGAAACCGGCCACCGGCAGCCCGGTGAGCAGCGACCGCAGTTGGGGGTGGTCGCGGTCGGCGGCGCGCACCAGCACCTGGGCGAGCAGCCCGGCGGACACATGGTCGGCGCGGTCGAGCCCGCTGCCGTCCGCGATCCGGGCGCCGCTCAGCGGCAGCCCGAGCTTGTGCAGCCGCTGGGTCACGGCCTTGGCCCCGCCCGCGAAGCTGGCGGGCCGGCCGGCCGCGAGGGCGGTCTGCCGGGACAGGGCCTCCGCGATGTCGTTGTCGCTGTTGGTCAGCATCCGCTCGACGAGCGAGGACAGCGGCTGGGAGCGGACGGAGGCCACCGTGCGGGCGCCCTTGGCGGCCTTGGACGAGCCGGGCTCGCCCGTCACCTCGACACCGCGGTCGCGCAGCATCGACGCGAAGGTGCCGGCCGCGTCGGCGGCCGGGTCCTCGGCGCGCGGGGCCGGGCCGTGGTCGCTGTCGTCCTTACGGCCCTCGTCGGCCATCAGGGGGACGACGGGCGAGAGGTTCTCGTTGGGGCCGATCGGGTGCAGCTTCGACCCGGAGTAGAGCGATGTGTCGTAGCCGAGCCGGTAGGGGCCCGGGCCGCGCTTCTTGAGGGCGCGGGCGGTGGCGTCGGCCAACTGGCGCAGTGCCGCGGGGTGGTCGTCCCCCTTGACGGCCCGCGCGGTGAGCGTGGGGTCGCCGCCGCCGACCAGCACGATGTCGTCTCTGCCCGCGCCCGCCACGACGCTGGTCCTGATGCGGTGGTCCGGGCCGAGGGCGGAGAGGGCCGCGGCACCGGTCGCGAGCTTGATCGTCGAGGCGGGGACGGCGGCCGTACCCGCCTTGCTGCCGAACACCTGCTGACCAGTGGTCACGTCCATCACCGCCACCGAGCGCTCATCGCCCAACGCGGAATCGTCCAGCAGCGGTTCGAGCGTGTCGGCGAGCCCCGCCCCGGTGGGCGGCGGCACGGCGTCCGCACCGCTGTCCGGCGACTTGGGCGCGGGGCGCGCGCCGAGCGCGGCCAGCACGGGCGG
>NZ_JAHLEM010001133.1 GCF_018883605.1 Streptomyces niphimycinicus
GGCCGCCGGTGGTGATCGCCGGGCTCGCGGTCGGCTGGGACGCGGCCGGTGCCGAGCTGCGGCATGCGGCGGAGGCGGCGAACGCGGCGCGCGGGCTGACCGACCGGGACTGGTACGACGTACGGAGCCTGGATGTCGACCTGTTGCTGTGGCGACTGCGGGAGCACGGCGATCTGGCCGCCTTTGTCGACCGGGTGATCGGTCCGCTGCTCACTCATGACCGCACCGCCCGCCCGCCGCTGGTGCCGACACTGGAGACATATCTGCGCCATGCGGGCCGTAAGGCGGAGACGGCCCGTGCGCTGCACCTCAACCGCCAGACCCTGTACGACCGGCTGGCCCGGATCTCCCGGCTGCTGGGCAGCGATCTGGAGGACCCGCAGACGGTTCTCGCCCTGGGAGTGGCCCTCCAGGCCCGCCGCCATGTGCGATGACGCAGTGGCGGCCCACCCCGCCTGACGCGGGTACGGGCCCGCCTGACGTGGGTACGGGCCCGCCTGACGTGGGTACGGGCCCGCCTGACGCGGGTACGGGCCCGCCTGACACGGGTACGCCCCGCCTGACACGGTGCGGCCCACCCTGACACGGGTGCGGGCCGCCTCGTGTGCCCGGGCCCCCGCCCGGCGTCCCCCCGTACCGCCGGGCGGGGGGACGGACGTGTAGCCGGGCGGGGAGAGGCTCCCTCACCGTCCGCC
>NZ_JAHLEM010001134.1 GCF_018883605.1 Streptomyces niphimycinicus
CGGGTACGGGCCCGCCTGACACGGGTACGCCCCGCCTGACACGGTGCGGCCCACCCTGACACGGGTGCGGGCCGCCTCGTGTGCCCGGGCCCCCGCCCGGCGTCCCCCCGTACCGCCGGGCGGGGGGACGGACGTGTAGCCGGGCGGGGAGAGGCTCCCTCACCGTCCGCCGCGCCGCCCCGCCGTGCGCCGCGGACACCTCCCCGCCCGGCCGCTGTGTGCCGAACCGCGGCCGGATCCCGCCCGGCCCGGCGGGCTGTTCCGCTCCCCGCGGCAAGGGGCGGGGAGGGGGAAGCGTCGATGTGCGGCTCCGCCGCGTGGCGCGTCACGGGCGTCACACCCCGCCGGACACCCCCTAGAACGGAGTCAGCGTGAGCGTGATCCCCTTGGGGGCGGTGTCCTGGATGTAGGACGCGAACTCGGCCACGTCATCGAAGGCGAAGCCGTACGCCTTGCCGTCCACGGTCGCCGCGTGCATGGCCTTGGCGTAGTGGTTGGTGACCTCCTCGCCGTAGAAGGCGGCCGGGTCGGTGGTCGGCTGGGCGTCGGTGTTGTGCAGCGTGGTGCGGTTGAAGCCCGCGCCGAGGATCGCCGCGACCGGGCCCGTCGTCCCGTCGTTGGGCGCGGCCAGGGCGCCGTCGCAGAACAGCACGTCCTTGGTGGAGGGCTTGTCGAAGGAGACCGACGCAGGGCCGGTGAAGGCGAACTTCCCGCCGCTCACCCGGCCGGTGAAGGTGCCCGCGTTGGTGGTGACCTTGAGGTCCTTCGATCCGTAGGCGTCCCAGACCTGGTCGATGTACGACGCGAAGTAGTCCTCCGCGAACAGCCCCGCGCCCATGCCATGGCCCGGAGCGATCACCCGCAGATTGTCGCCGACGATCAGCTTCTTGTAGGCGTCGACACCGGCGAGGTCGGAGAAGACCTTGGCGCGGGCGCCGTCCTTGAGGGTGCCGGTCGTCTGGTCCTGGGCGCCGGTGAGGTGGATCGACAGCGGGACGCTGAACATGTCCACCATGGTGGTGTTGCAGAACATCCCGGAGTCGTTGTACGTGAACTCCGCGCAGTCATGCATGATGTCGAAGTTCGGGTCGCCGGACACCCAGCCGGCCGGGTACTGAAGCGCGGCCTTGCCCGCCCCGTCCTCGACCACCTTCAGCTTGAGCTTCGAGCCGAGCGCGACATAGATCCGGCCCGACATCTGCGGCAGGTTCAGCTTGGTGTCACCGCTTCCGGACAGCGGGATCGCGTAGTCGGTGAAGCCGTCCGAACCGTTGTCGGACATCGCGACGGGGGCGATGGTGCCGTCGGGGGTGACGTGGACCTGCCGGTCGCCCTCGTTGCCGACAATGTAGAGCCAGACCGATGCGTTGTCGTACTGCCCCGTCTTGTTGACGACGGTCAGGGGCAGGGAGGCGGCGGCCTTCGCGCTCGGCGCACCGCTGGCACGGCCGCCGGCGAAGGCCAGACCGGTTCCCGCGGCAGCGGCGGAGGCGGCTATGCCACCCAGCAGCTTCCTGCGACTGATCATGATGATGGTGCTCCTCGGCGTAGTGGGGGTTGCCGGGAAAATGGCGTGGGGGGTAACGAGAAGCGCGAGTTGAGAGCGCTCTCTCGTTCCTCTGCCCAGCACCCTGCCGATCAACGACCGGGCCCGTCAACCCCTTCACGCAGAAAGGTCTGCACCAACTCATCGTAGACGCTGAGGACATGGGCGACGGTGTCGTCCTCCGTCGGCCAGCCGGCCGTCCGCGCCCGCCCCGCCGCGGCGAGCTCCACCCGGCGCACCGGATCGGCGAGCAGCCCGGTCACCGCCTCGGCCAGGGCCTCCGGATCGCCGTACGGGACGAGTTCGGCCGCGTCCCCGACCAGCTCCGGCACCCCGCCCACCTCCGTGGCCACCAGCGGCACCCCCGCGTGCAGCGCCTCCTGGGCCAGCAGCGAGCGCGCCTCCCAGCGGCTGGAAAGCACCGCCACATCGGCCGCGGAGAGCAGCCCGGGCACATCCTCACGCCGGCCCAGCAGCCGCACCGGCAGCCCCTCCAGGTCGATCCGGCGCTGGAGCACCGCACGGTCCGGCCCCTCCCCCGCCACCACCAGCAGCGGCCGCGGATCCAGCGCGCGCCAGTGCCGCGCCGCGTCCAGCAGCGGGCCGTGCCCGGCCACCGCCTCCAGCCGGCCCGCCGTGACCAGCAACGGCCGCTCCACCACGCCCAGTTCGGCCCGCGCCTTCTGGCGGCGGCCAT
>NZ_JAHLEM010001135.1 GCF_018883605.1 Streptomyces niphimycinicus
CCGCCCGGCTGTCCCGGACTGCCCGGCCGCGCGGGCTGGTCCGCCGGGGGCGGCGGCCCGAAGCCCTGCTGCGGCTGCTGCGGCTGCGGCTGCTGAGGAGGCTGCGGGGGCTGAGACGGTGGTTGCTGCTGCGGCTGCGGCGGTGGACCGAACCCCCCGCCGTTTCCAGGCCGGTTGGGATCATTCGACGGCGGCGGAAACGTCATGCCCGAAGCATGCCCCATGCCACCGACAACCCGACCATCGGGCCCGGCGTACCGGCCCGGCGGAGATCATTCGCGATGACCCCCCTCCGGGCGTGCAGAATGGTCGCATGACCGGCTCCGACCGCCCCTCCGCCCTCGACCCGGCCCTCGCCGCCCGCCTCAAGCGCGGCGCCGACGGCCTGCTGCCCGCCATCGCCCAGCAGTACGACACCGGTGAGGTGCTGATGCTCGGCTGGATGGACGACGAGGCGCTGCACCGCACCCTCACCACCGGCCGCTGCACCTACTGGAGCCGCAGCCGCCAGGAGTACTGGGTCAAGGGCGACACCTCCGGCCATATCCAGCTCGTCAAGTCCGTCGCCCTCGACTGCGACGCCGACACCATCCTCGTCAAGGTCGACCAGGTCGGCGCCGCCTGCCACACCGGCGACCGCACCTGCTTCGACGCCGACGAGCTCCCGCTCGGCCGGTAGACAGGCCGGTAGACAGGCCAGTGAACCGACCGGTGCACCGGCCGGCCGACCCGCCAGTGCACCGGCGATCACCGCACCCGCCCGCCGGGCTCCCCAGCCCTTGACCCAGGACGTTGTCACGATGGATCTCGAGACCTTCCGCAAGCTGGCGGCCGACCGCCGCGTCATCCCCGTCAGCCGCAAGCTGCTCGCGGACGGCGACACCCCCGTGGGCCTCTACCGCAAACTGGCCGCCGAGCGCCCCGGCACCTTCCTCCTCGAATCCGCCGAGAACGGCCGCTCCTGGTCCCGCTACTCCTTCATCGGCGTCCGCAGCTCCGCCACCCTCACCGAGCGCGACGGCCGCACCCACTGGCTGGGCACCCCGCCGGTGGGCGTGCCGACCGAGGGCGACCCCCTCCAGGCGCTGCGCGCCACCGTCGAGACCCTGCACACCCCGCGCGACCTCGGGGGCCTGGTCCAGTTGCCGCCGTTCACCGGCGGCATGGTCGGCTACCTCGGCTATGACATCGTCCGCCGCCTGGAGAAGGTCGGCGAGCACGGGCGGGACGATCTGCGCCTGCCCGAGCTGACCATGCTGCTCACCTCGGACCTCGCGGTGCTGGACCACTGGGACGGCACCGTGCTGCTGATCGCCAACGCGATCAACCACAACGATCTCGACACGGGCGTGGACGAGGCGTACGCGGACGCCGTGGCCCGGCTCGACGCGATGGCCGCCGACCTGGTCCGCCCCGTGCCGACCGACCCCGCCGCGCTGCCCGAGTCCGAGCTGCCCGAGTACACCGCGCTGTGGGGCGGCGAGGACTTCATGGCGGCCGTGGACGACATCAAGGAGCGCATCCGCGCGGGCGAGGCGTTCCAGGTGGTCCCCTCGCAGCGGTTCGAGACGCCGTGCTCGGCCAGTGCCCTCGATGTCTACCGGGTGCTGCGCGCCACCAACCCGAGCCCCTATATGTACCTCTTCCGGTTCGAGGGCTTCGACGTCGTGGGCTCCAGCCCGGAGGCCCTGGTCAAGGTCGAGGACGGCCGGGCGATGCTGCATCCCATCGCCGGTACCCGCCACCGGGGGGCCACTCCGCAGGAGGACGCGGCCCTCGGGGAGGAGCTGCTCGCCGACCCCAAGGAGCGGGCCGAGCATCTGATGCTCGTCGACCTCGGGCGCAATGACCTCGGGCGGGTCTGCGAGCCCGGCAGTGTGGAGGTCGTCGACTTCATGTCGGTCGAGCGCTACAGCCATGTCATGCACATCGTCTCGACGGTCACCGGCAGCCTCGCCGAGGGCCGTACGGCCTTCGACGTGCTCACCGCCTGCTTCCCCGCGGGCACCCTCTCCGGCGCCCCCAAGCCTCGGGCGCTACAGATCATCGACGAGCTGGAGCCGAGCCGCCGCGGGCTCTACGGCGGCTGTGTCGGCTATCTCGACTTCGCGGGCGACTCCGACACCGCGATCGCCATCCGCACCGCGCTGCTGCGCGACGGCACGGCCTATGTCCAGGCGGGCGCGGGGATCGTCGCCGACTCCGATCCGACGGCCGAGGACGCGGAGTGCCGCAACAAGGCGGCGGCCGTGCTGCGGGCGGTGCACGCGGCGGGCCGGCTGGGGCGGTAGTTCCCGGTAGTTCCCAATATCCGCCACCCGGAGACGGTCCCGTACCCGGGTGGGGGATAGTGGTAGGCGTGAGTGCAGCAGCCGTACCCCAGCCCAGGGCCGAGAACGAGCCCTCCGTCTCCGCCGCGCGCGGCCGCCGAAGCAGCCTCGCCATCGCCCTGCTCGCCGGTGCGCTCGGCGCCGCCCTCGTCCTGCTGGCCACCAGCCGTAAGTGGGCCGAGGGCACCGCCTCCGTCGCCCAGGGCTCTCTCCCGCAGAGTGCCAACGGCGATGACATCACCGGGCTGCCCGGCGCGCTGGCGATCGTCGGCCTCGCCGCGCTGGTCGCGGTCTTCGCCGTGCGCCGCCTCGGCCGTGGCGCCGTCTCGGCACTGCTCGCCCTCAGCGGCGCGGGCATCGTCGTCAGCTCGGCCCTCGGCGCGACCGACAAGGCGGCGCTGGAGGAGAAGGCGTCCAAGGTGAGCGGTCTGACCCACAGCCCCATCCACGATGTGGCGTACACCCCCTGGCCGTGGGTCGCCGCGGCCGGAGGCGTGCTGCTGCTGCTCGCGGGTGTGCTCGCGCTGGGCTACGGCCGCCACTGGCCGGCCATGTCCGGGCGGTACGAGCGCGCGGGCACCACGGGCACCGCGGGCCGGGC
>NZ_JAHLEM010001136.1 GCF_018883605.1 Streptomyces niphimycinicus
CCGCCACCGAAACCATCGCCCCACCCGACGGCAACGCCTGCATCAAACGACCCCGAGCAGCCACCACCCGCGCCGCATCCTCCAACGACCACACACCCGCCACACACGCCGCAGCCAACTCACCAATGGAGTGACCCAGCAGATAATCCGGCTTCACACCCCACGAGACGATCAGCCGATACAACGACACCTCAAGCGCAAACAAACCCGCCTGCGTATACGCCGTCTCCCCCATCAACTCAACATCGTCACCCCACACCACCTCGCCCAAAGGACGGTCCAGATGCTGGTCCAGCTCCCCACACACCTCATCCCACGCCCCGGCGAACACCGGATACGCCTCATACAACCCACGCCCCATCCCCAACCGCTGCGACCCCTGACCCGCAAACACCACACCCAACCCACCACCAACAGAAGCCCCCACCACCACCGAACCCAACCCACCCAACAACTCATCACGATCCGCACCCACCACCACCGCACGATGCGACAACGCAGAACGAGCAGCCACCAACGACCACCCCACATCAGCCAGATCCCATTCGGCGTTGTCCGCCACAAACCCACGCAACCGCTCCACCTGCGCGTACACCGCCGCCTCACCCACACCCGACACCACCCACGGCACAGCAGGCAGCCCAACACGCTCGCCCCCAGCCTCCTCCACCGTCACCGCAGGCGCCTGCTCCACAATCACATGCGCATTCGTCCCACTCACCCCAAACGCCGACACACCCACCCGACGCGGCCGATCCACATCCGGCCACACCACCTGCTCGGTCAGCAACTCCACCCCACCAACCGACCAATCCACATGCGGCGACGGCTCATCCACATGCAACGTCC
>NZ_JAHLEM010001137.1 GCF_018883605.1 Streptomyces niphimycinicus
AACGCCGACACACCCACCCGACGCGGCCGATCCACATCCGGCCACACCACCTGCTCGGTCAGCAACTCCACCCCACCAACCGACCAATCCACATGCGGCGACGGCTCATCCACATGCAACGTCCGCGGCAACACCCCATACCGCAACGCCATCACCATCTTGATCACACCAGCCACACCCGCCGCCGCCTGCGTATGACCAATATTCGACTTCACCGACCCCAACCACAACGGCCGACCCGGATCACGATCCTGACCGTAGGCGGCCAACAGGGCCTGCGCCTCGATCGGATCACCCAACGTCGTCCCCGTACCGTGCGCCTCCACCGCATCCACATCCCGGGCAGCAAGTCCGGCGCTCGCCAGCGCCTGCCGGATCACCCGCTGCTGCGACGGACCATTCGGCGCCGTCAACCCATTCGACGCACCATCCTGATTCACCGC
>NZ_JAHLEM010001138.1 GCF_018883605.1 Streptomyces niphimycinicus
GTGCGCCTCCACCGCATCCACATCCCGGGCAGCAAGTCCGGCGCTCGCCAGCGCCTGCCGGATCACCCGCTGCTGCGACGGACCATTCGGCGCCGTCAACCCATTCGACGCACCATCCTGATTCACCGCGGAGCCGGAAACCACGGCCAGCACCGGGTGGCCGTTCCGCTCGGCGTCCGACAGCCGCTCGACCAGCAGCATGCCGACACCCTCGGACCAGCCCGTCCCGTCCGCACCGGCGGCGAAGGACTTGCAGCGGCCATCGGCGGCCAGGCCGCGTTGGCGCGAGAACTCCACGAAGGTGGCGGGGGTCGCCATCACCGTCACCCCGCCTGCCAGGGCGAGAGAACACTCGCCCGACCGCAGTGCCCGCACCGCCCAGTGCAGTGCCACCAGCGAGGAAGAACACGCCGTGTCCACCGTCACCGCCGGGCCCTCCAACCCGAACGTGTAGGCCACCCGACCGGACACCACACTGCTCGCGTTGCCGGTCAGACGGTATCCCTCGGAGCCTTCCGGGGCCTGCCCGTCTCCGCCGCCGTAGCCCTGCGCGGACGCGCCCACGAAGACACCGGTCTGGCTGCCCTTGAGCGTCGACGCCGGGATTCCGGCCCGCTCGAACGCCTCCCATGACGCCTCCAGCAGCAGCCGCTGCTGCGGATCCATCGCCATCGCCTCACGCGGCGAGATCCCGAAGAACCCGGCGTCGAACTCGGCCGCGTCGTGGAGGAAGCCACCGGAGCGAACGTACGACCGGCCCGAGCGAGTGGCGTCGGCGTCGTACACACCGGCCAGATCCCAGCCACGGTCGGAGGGGAAGGGCGATACGGCGTCGTCCCCGGCGCTGACCAGCCGCCACAGTGCCTCCGGAGAGTCCACACCACCGGGGAAGCGGCAGCTCATCCCGACGATCACGATCGGATCGTCGTCCACGGCACTCGGCGTGTGCGGTATCTGTATCTCTTCGGCCAGCCCTAGCGCCTCCCCGCACACATGCTCGGCGAGCGCCGTCGGGGTCGGGTAGTCGAAGATCACGGAAGCCGGGAATCGCAGTTGGGTGGCCGTACT
>NZ_JAHLEM010001139.1 GCF_018883605.1 Streptomyces niphimycinicus
GCACTCGGCGTGTGCGGTATCTGTATCTCTTCGGCCAGCCCTAGCGCCTCCCCGCACACATGCTCGGCGAGCGCCGTCGGGGTCGGGTAGTCGAAGATCACGGAAGCCGGGAATCGCAGTTGGGTGGCCGTACTGAGCCGGTCCCGCAGTTCCACGGCGGTCAGCGAGTCGAAGCCCAGCTCCTGGAAGGTCCGGTCGGGGTCGATCGCGGTCGGGTTCGGGTGACCCAACACTTCGGCTGCATGCGTCCG
This sequence comes from Streptomyces niphimycinicus, assembly GCF_018883605.1. GTDB lineage: Bacteria > Actinomycetota > Actinomycetes > Streptomycetales > Streptomycetaceae > Streptomyces > Streptomyces niphimycinicus. Next base: position 252 of record NZ_JAHLEM010001139.1, read on the forward strand.
TACGAGCTCCGCGACCGCACGATCCCGCTCCTGCCGCGACAACCCACCGAGCGTGGCGGCGAATTCACCAGCCGCCGACGCGGCCGGCTCGGACGTGTCGGCTATCAGCTCGCTCAGCAGTGGACTCGGACGCAGGGCCGTGAACCTCGGCCCAAACCGCTCCCAGTCCACATCCGCCACCACGACCGCCGTCTCGCCATCACACAACGCCCGCCGCAACGCCACCACCGCCGCACCCGGCGCCATCCCCGACACACCACGCTCAACCAGAAACTCCTCACCCCCAACAGCC
>NZ_JAHLEM010000114.1 GCF_018883605.1 Streptomyces niphimycinicus
AGCCCGGCGGCCAGCGTCCGCACGGAGCCGCGGCGGACCTCCTGCGGTGCCGCGTGCTCCGCGGCCAGTAGCGCGCGGTAGCAGCGGTCAGGCTTGCCCCACTGGTCGAAGGCGCGCGCGACATCGATCCAGTAGCGGGCCTGCCGTTCGCTGGTGGGCAGTGCGGTGGTGTCGATACGGCGGGCGTGCTCGATGGCTTGTCCGGCGTCGCCTGGAGCGGGCTCGTCCGTGCTCGGCACGGCACGAGCCCGCAATGATCATTTCGTGGCGACGACATGGACGCTCGCCCACTGGCGCTTCGGATTGGCCAGGGCTGTGTCCTCGCGGCAGGCCGGTTCGCGTACCACCGCTTGATCAGCGAGTAGGAGAGTCACTGCGGCTGACAGAATTGATCAGTTCCAGGTGGTGACTTCGGGTTCCGGCCAGCTCTCCGCCGTTGCCGCGAGGTCGGCGGGCAGCAACGTCACCAGGTGGGCTCGGCCCATCTGTACGGCCTTGCGGCCGGCTTGCTCGGCCTCGTCCTTGGTGTCGTATAGCCCATCGCCCACGGAGTCGTTGTGAGGCGGCGCCCCAACTTCGGCGACCCATTGCGGCTGCGCCGGCCAAACCCGTACGTGCGTCAGCCGGGAGGGCTCTGGAAGCCGGGTGATTCCTCGGGCGGCGGCTTCCTTGATCACGTCCTCAATCGTCATCCTTGGGCCTTCCTCATCTCGGCTAGAGCGGTATCCAGGCGGGCGGAACGCACCACGGTCGCCAGATCATCAGCCATCGCGGCGTAGTGCTGAGCTTCGTCTCTTGAACCCTGTCGGTGGAGCACGGTAGCGAGTCAGGCCGTGCCAATGGCTTTGGCACGAGCACGGTTGGAGGTCTGGGAATCCACGGACCGCCGCATACGCGCCACCAGTTCATTGACCGTACGGCCGGTGACCGTGGAGAGGATGAACAGCGCGTCTCCGGTCTCACCCAAGAGCTTGTGGTCAGTGAAGTACCACATCCACCTCGGCTCGCTGCGGAGGTCGGTCACCCTGCTGTAGATCGATTCCGCGAGGCTGATCTGACGCATCACCTCGGCCTCGTCGCCTTTGAGCGCGTACGCCTGCGCCTTGACAGCGGCGATCATCGCCAGGGCCGAGAGCGGCACGTCACCCATCGCCATGTCCGCGAGCGCGAGGGCCTCATCCGAGGCTCGGGCCGCGATCTCCTGCCGGGCCAGACCGGTAGCCACGTGGCACAGGATGCCCTGATCCTCGGATTCCCGAGCCGCGTCGAGCCCGAGGGAAAAGGTCTTCCGCGCCGGCGACGTCATCCCGGAGTCGAACGCCGCCCACGCGGAGAGATCGGCCAGGTTGGCGATGGCGCTGCACAGCCGGTCGCGGACTCTGGGGCCCATGGATGACTTCGTGAGATCGACGGCACCGCGCAGCTCCGCGAAGGCGAGGTGCCTGGTGGCGACTCCCCCGGTGCGGCGGTCCCACTCTTCCAGCGCGTATGTGCGGTCGGAGAGATCTTCGACGTCCTTGAGCCCGAGCTTGGTCGGGGCGGGAATCACCTCCGGCAGGATGTTCGCCAGGGGCACTGTCAGGAAGTCGCGGCGCTTCGACTCACTCACCTCCTCGCGGTCCTGCCGAGTCCTCTTCGGGAACAGCCCTAACTCTGTGTCGGTGGCCACTCCGAAGACCTTGCGTAACGCGGCGCGGTACTCGGCGTTCGGCCACGTGATCACGCCACGTTCTAAACGGCTGACCATGTTGGAGTCAATCGGTGGCTTGCGCCCGGTGGCGGCCTCGATGCGGTCGCTCACCTTCGCGGCCAAATCGCCCTGAGTCCACTCTCGCCCGAGCCTGAGCCGCCGAAGCCTGTCGTTGGCCATGTGTGGACCGTCCATCCGATGCTGATTGAGGACGGCAGAGAGCCTAGTGATCTGCCTACAGGCTGCCTACCGATTCGCCCTGTCTCTACCCGCCCGGGGCGCGTTGACTGAACATCAGCCCGCCGGGGTTGTGGCCAAGCGCTGTTGGGCCTGGTCACGTCCCGGGCGGCTCCCAATCGGCGTCCCCCTCCCCGAGGTTTTCATCCCCCGCCTGAGGGAGGGGGCCGCCATCCAGGAGGCGACGATGACCAGAGCCCTGTTCGTGAAGATCTACGGCGACCCGGCCGGATGGGATGCCGAGCAGTTCGAGGTCTACCTGGAGCTGCCGTGAGCCGTATGTGGATGCGCGTCCGAAGGGTCGACCAGGACGGCAGAACGATCGAAGAACGGGCCAAAGTTGTCGTCCCGAGGAATTCGAAGGATTCGCCGATAGGGGGCAGCAGGTTCCCTCCATGTACTTGCCCTCGTTGCCGTGAAGCCAACCAGTGATCAGAGATCCCATACAGGAAGGCGATGGATACCGTTCGAAACGGAATGGGATTACGCCTCGTCGCCGCTGACGAGCTTGACGGGCAATCCAGACCTGATGCGTGCGTAGAGGTCTTCTTCGGTCCTGTGCGGCTGGTCGGCGATCCTGACGCAATCCATATTCCGGCATCCTTTCGTATCACCCCTACTGAACTGGTTCATCTTTGGACCGAAGCCGAGTGCGCGCTGGGGGAGGTCCGCGTCGAAGTGATGCGTGCTGAGACCGAGTGGAAGAAGGCTTTGGGCGAGTGGTACGTGGAGGGCAGGCATGCCGTCGAGTCGGGGGAACCCGGTAACGCACTGCTGGCGGGTGTATTGGAAGCCCTGCGGAAGCACTCATGACGTCGGCGTAGGAACTTGCGAATACCTGGAGCTGAGCGGCCATTTTCCCGGATCTGACCGGAGCTTGAGACTTCCCGCCGGTACCCCGGTGGGAGAACCGAAGAGAAAGGAGTAGAAGGTGACCCAGCATGAGCCTCCCTCGCCCAGGGGCGGCCTTCTGGTGGCCGTGGAAACCCTGAACGCCGTCCACGACCGCTACGACAGCGCCGCATCCGACCGTCCGCCGGCTGGTTCCGGCGACGCCCCGTGGCCGGGCGGTGACGGCAACTTGCACGACCGCGAGTAACAGCGAAGCGGCGTGGGCTCCCATGGATGTTCTGTGCGAGCCCACGCCTGTCCTTCGCGTCACGTGATCGAACCAGGGGAGAGGGAAAGCGTGGAACACCGATTGATCAGCGCTGTGGAAACGGCACTCGGGTGGAAGGGAGCAGACCTCCTGGGGAAAGGCTTTGCGCGTGGCAGCTTGGACGACACGACATTGGCGGCCCGCATCCTGACCCCGAACAGGCTGCTGGACATGGCGATGCGCCGGAGTCTGAGCCGTCCTCAGCTCCGATGCTTCCGTGAGGGGAACGAGATACACCCCGCAACCTATTTCAGCGATGACGTCAGCCCCAGGGGACAGAGCATTCCCATGGTCAACATGCGTCGCCTGAATGGTCTCCTGCGCCAGGGAGCGACGCTCATTCTCGACCAGGCGAACGTCTTCGATCCCACAATGGAAGTCGTCTGCCGAGCCATGCAATGGTGGGCACGCGAACGGGTCCAGATCAATCTGTATCTGACGACGAACGATGCCGCGGGTTTCGATCTGCACTGGGACGATCACGATGTCGTGATCGTCCAGCTCGCCGGCGAGAAGGAATGGGAGGTACGCGGAGCCTCCCGCAAGGTCCCCATGTACCGGGACGCCGACCCGAACAGCGATCCGAGCGAAGAGATCGTCTGGTCTGGCGTCATGAAAACCGGTGACGTGATGCATATCCCGCGCGGCCACTGGCACAAGGCCACCCGCTGCGGCAGCGGCTCGGGGCAGAGCCTGCATATGACGTTCGGCATCGCCAAGCGGACTGGAGTGAGCTGGCTGTCCTGGCTGGCGGACTGGTCCCGCGAACAGGAGATCTTCCGGCATGACCTGGAGCGGGCGAACGGTGCCGACGGCGGGGCCTTGGCCGAGGCCGCCGTACGGTTGATCGGGGAGCGGCCCCCGGCTGACTTCCTGGCCGCCTACGAGCAGGAGACGACGGCTGCGCGGCATGTGCCGTTCCTGGACATTTTCGGACCGCTCGACTCCGTGGTGTGCGTCTCCCACTTCCGTCCCCAGATCCGGGAGCACGGAGAGCTGGTAGACGTCGTGGTCTCGGGGAAGAAGCTCACGTTCACGGTCGAGGCACTGCCCGATCTGTGGCTGTTGCTGAGTGGTAAGCCCGTACGCCTCGACCAGGCGGCTCGCATAGTGGGGGCTGAGGTGGCAGAGGTAGCGAAGATCCTGGTGGAGGAAGAGGTATGCGCGCCGCTGACCCCCGAATTGTCCTCGGGCTATACAGGTCTCGTTACGAACGCCGTCTCCTGACGGGCGCTCTCGACCTCGGGGTTCGAACGATTGACACCAGCTTCAACTACCTGGGGTTTCGCGCGCATGAGACATTGGTGAAGGTGGCGAGGGACTTGCTGCCGAGGTTCTCGATCTCCACGAAGGTTGGGTTCTTCCCTGGCCCAGGTCGAGCGGAGCACTCCATCGATCCGGGTCGCCTGCGTGCGGCAATCGGGCAGTCGGCCCGGGACCTTGGGCAGGAACCTGACCTCGTGTTCTTGCACAATCCCGAGCGGAGTCTTACCCAGCTCAGCGAAGGATCGGCGCGTCACCGTCTGGCCGACGCGTGCTCAGTCCTGGCCGACGCCCGCGAACAGGGACTTTGTGGGGCATGGGGAGTCGCATCCTGGGATCCGCGCCCCCTGGCCGCCATTGTGGGGAGTGATCTTCCAAGGCCAGACGTCCTGATGGTGCGCGGCGGCCTGTTCGTCGGCATCGGTGTTCTGGAAGCTGTCGATTGCCTCACCGAACGGTGGAAGCCGTCGGCTATGTGGGGCATGAGCCCTTTCGGTGGCAGCACGGCGGAACCGGTGTGGAACACCTTCGACCCACGTCTCTTCCTCTGCGACCCAGAGCGGGATTGCTCGGCGGTTCAGGCCGCGTTCCGGTGCGCCTACCACCTCCCCGTAGTGGATGCGGTCGCTGTCGGCACAGACAATCTCGACCACCTGCGGGAGCTGACCGATTCCCTCGGCATCGGGGTGGATGAGGTGACTGTCCGCCGGTACCGCCGCCTGCTGCGAGACCGTTGTCAGGAGGATTGAAGCTCGGCGACGAGACGGGCCGCCGCTTCCCGGGCAGGTGCTAGCCGAGGGTCGGCCTCGTGCGCGTGCGGACCTACGACCTTCGCGCAGTAGAACAGCGTCATGAGTCGGCCGGACCTGCTCTCAAGGTCCGGCCGACGCTCACGGCGCACCCGGTCCGCCAAGCTGGGAACGGCGAGGGAGTTGCACCACAGGGCCGCGGCATCCAGGCCACGCGGAGCCATCCCCCAATCCTCCCAGTCGATCAGGAAGAACTCCGGGCCGGTCACGTTCGCCCAGGTCATATCCGCGTGCGCCGGCGTCCACTCGTCAACGGTGGTATCGACGATCTCGGGGAAGACCTCCCGGATGGTTGCGGTCACCAGATCTTGCGTGATGGTGTCGGTGTCCGGAGTGGCTACACGGGGGGTGTGCTGCCCGGCGAGCGCGTCCAGCGAGGTATTCAGCGCCTTCCACCATGAATCCGGCAACTGGGGGTCTTCGATCACCAGAGCGCCTTGGCCGACTGGCGGCGTGGCGATAAGTGCGATCTCATCCGCCCGCCACATCGCCGGCTCATCCGGGGCGCGCCAGGCCAGTCCCGTGTACCACTCAGGCATGGAGACGCCATGAAGGACAGCGGCGGCCTCAGTGCCGTTCCATCCTTGGTCGCCAATCCTGTCGAACCCGCGCCGCTCGATCCTCACCCAGGTGTCGCGGTCAGTTTGTCCCCCGACCGATCGCCGCTTGCGTACTACCGTGTCTCGGTCCAGACGCACGTGAAGAGCCCGTTCCACACGGTCGAGCATGTCATCGACTGGCTGAACCCGCAGGTCGACAGCAGCGGCAGCGGACAGAGAGGGCGTCATACGGGCTCCTTGGCGACTGTGTCGCGACGGTAGCAAGAAGCCGCCTTTCCGCATGACCGACTCAACCAGATTTGGCCGTGCGGCATGACGGCGGCCGAGACCGCCCGCACATCATCACAGCGGCGTACCTCGCAGCCGTTCGGGCATCACGCCCCCCTGCGCCCGCGTGCCCTCCCCTGGTTACCGCGACCTTGCCGCGCCATGTCGTCGAGCGCCAAGAGCCGATCGAGATGGACACATCGCCCTTGGTGCGCCGTTTCGTTCCCGTACACGAGGACGAGCACGCGCGAGCACAGGCACGGCAACAACGGGAACACCAACTGCAACAGGAGCGCCGCGCCGCGCTGCTGCTGGCAAAAGCGGGCATCGATTACCCATACACCTTTCCGGGGAGCGCACGCCCACAAGCCGTCGGCGACCGTATGACCGCCGCCGAGCACACCGAGCCCCCTGCCGAGACGCGTGCCGTCTGCTGCGTCTGTGGTCGCTGCACAGCAGCAGCCGTGCCCGTTCGCTACGTCGAGCGGCCGAGCGGCCCCGGCCTGACCCTGTACGCGTGTCCGAGTGCGCCCCCAAGATCACCCGGGGCCACACTGGGAAGACGACATAACCCTCACTGAACGAGCGGACGAGCCAAGCCCCGCCCGCGCGGGCGGGGGCGGCCGCATCGCCGCCTTCCAGCTCGCCGACTGGATCACCCCGCTCCCGGAGGGCGTCCTGCTGGGCCGGGGCCAACTGGGCGACGGCTCGGTCGACTTCCGCTGGTTCCGCGAACAGGTCGAGGCCACGGGCTACA
>NZ_JAHLEM010001140.1 GCF_018883605.1 Streptomyces niphimycinicus
CTCCGGGACCAGCGGAGGCTCCGGAACAGGTGGCGGCTCGGGGACTGGCGGCGGCGGTGGCTCGCTGGCCAACACAGGTGCGTCCGGCCTGCTGAAGATCATCTCCCTCAGTGCCCTGCTGGCCGGTGCGGGCGCGGCAGCCGCGTTCATGACCAGGAAGCGTCGCGCCGGGCAACACTGAGCCAACACGGAAAGACGGGTGATCCGCCCGCCCGCGATATCGCAGTGGCGCGGGCGGGCGGACCACACCTGACGGATCATGCTCGATAACCGGTCATTCGACGTCACGGGCATCGACCGCGCAAGAAGTCGCGCGGCGACCGCCGAACAAGCGCGGAGGAGCCCCGTCCATACCCGGACGGGGCTCGCCCGTATGTGGACGGCCACGCCGCCGATGACGGCCGCCACCCAGCGTGGCCGCAGCCATCGGCGCCGGCCGGCCGAGCGCCACGCGAGCCCCTGATTGATTCTCATACTCGGCACGCGGCGCATTGATAACATGTTTCGCCCATTTCTCCTCTGCGGCCCCGATCTTGACGCACACCCGGTACAGTATCGTCGCTGGTGGGGCGGTTCAGGATGACTATTCAGATTCTTGTGCTGTTTCCGTGTGGGGAAGCGAGGACGAGTGCAACTGGCCTGGGGAAGGCACTCCCGAGTCCCTGAAATCGCCACATCCGCCAAGATGACCAAGAACGGGTCCACCGAAACAGCGGTGGACCCTTTTCATGGCCGACGTGTCACCCGGGGCCGGGAAGCCGATGTGCAACTGGAATCGGGTGTTCGGTTCACATGACAAGGGGAGCGTGATGGCTGTGAAAAGAGCGTGTACAAGATTACGCCGGACAACCGGGAAACGTACGGGCCCGCTGGCACGAGTGGGCTTATCCAGTTTCTTACTGGTGGGCAGCGTCATAGGCGCGTCGGCTGGGACGGCCGCCGCTTCGGCTGGCGATGGCACCCTGACAGTTCAGGTGCTGCGGGATTTCTTCGGCACCGGCGTGATCAACACGACCATGGATGTGCCGCAGCGGGGCATGAAGGTCAACGTGTCGGACCCGGCCGGCCATCGGGTCACCGGCACCACGGATGCCACCGGAAAGGTGGTGGTCTCGAAGTCGACCGCGCTGACCGGCGGCCAGTACCGCGTCGACGTCACCATCCCGGCGCCGTACAACAAGTATCTGCGGGCGGCTCCGGCCTCGACGGCGGAAAACCACTTCGACAGCTTCACGACCTTCGTGAACGTGTCGGACGGCAAGGACGACTCGGTCATCACCGGGGTCTGGAACCCGGCCGACTACGCACTGCCGGACACGCGGTATTTCGTGCCGATCCAGAATGCTTCCAGCGGGAAAGACACCCGGGCACTGGTGGCGTTCGGGACGGACAAACGAGGTACGTGTCCTGACCAGACGGCGTGCCCGACCACGATCAACACGCAGGACCAGGTGGGGACGACGTTCGCGTTGGCCTACGACAAGTACCGGAAGCGGGTGTTCCAGGGCGCGTTCGCCCGGCGGTACACCCCGTACGGGCCGGACGGCGGTAACGCGATCTACACCACGCCGACCGACGGTGGGAGCGCGCCGACCCTGTTCGCGAAGGTGCCGGGCGCCGCGGTGACGTCGCACGACGCCTCCAACATGATCAAAGACGCTGGGTTCACCAATGCACCGGGCAAGGAGAGCATCGGCGGCATGGCCCTGTCCGAGGACGGCTCGACGCTCTACGCGGTGAACCTGCTGACCCGGAGACTGGTCAGCTTCGACGCGACCGGTACCACCGCATCCGCACCCGAAGCGACGGTACGCATCCCGGACCCGGGCTGCGCGGCGTCCACCGACTGGCGACCGTTCGCACTCTCCACACACGACAACAAGCTCTACGTCGGTGGCGTGTGCAGCGCGGAGAGCACGCAGAAGCGCGAAGACCTGAAAGCCGTCGTCTACACCTACGACGGTGGACAGTTCGACACCGTGCTGACCCAGCCGCTCACCGGCGAGCGCGGCACCGTCTATGCCGGTGCCGAGGGGAACGACCAGGCAAACCACTGGAACCCGTGGAACACCAACCTGGCGACCTGGGACCAATT
>NZ_JAHLEM010001141.1 GCF_018883605.1 Streptomyces niphimycinicus
GACGGTGGACAGTTCGACACCGTGCTGACCCAGCCGCTCACCGGCGAGCGCGGCACCGTCTATGCCGGTGCCGAGGGGAACGACCAGGCAAACCACTGGAACCCGTGGAACACCAACCTGGCGACCTGGGACCAATTCAAAGTGAACGGAGGAAGTACCCTCGTCAATCCACAGCCGGAGCTCGCGACCCTCGCCTTCGCCCGTGACGGTTCGATGATCGTCGGTTTCCGCGACCGGTTCATGGACGTGGTCAGTGGAGGCGGGCTGGACCCCCGGCCGGGCAATGACACGCCGGAAAACGGCATGTCCGGTGGTGACATCAACATGGCCTGCGCCAATCCCGACGGTGGATACGCGTGGGAAGGCACCGGGAATTGCCCCAACCACGCCGACCCCGCCACCGACGGCGGCCAGAACAGCGGTGTCGTCGAATACTTCCCGGGCGACTACGTGCGGAACAACGGCGCACCGAACGACCCCCGCGGGGTGCACAACGAAGCCTCCCAAGGGTCGGTCGCCTACATCCCGCAGCAGCAATGGGTCATCAGCACGCAGCTGGACCCGACCGACAACTACAGCACCGACGGGACCGGTTACTACGACATCCAGACGGGTCAAGGGCCCGGTAACAACCATTCCGCCAACGCGTACCAGTTCGTGAGTCCGACCGACAATGGGTTCGGTAAGGCCGGTGGGCTCGGCGATATCGCCTACGAGGCGGCGAACGCGCCGATCCAGATCGGCAACCGGGTGTGGTTCGACGGCGACCACAATGGGATCCAGGATCCCGAGGGCCGCAACGAAGTGCCGCTGCCGGAC
>NZ_JAHLEM010001142.1 GCF_018883605.1 Streptomyces niphimycinicus
CGCACTGTCGAGCTGGAGGGCGCGGTCCGCCGTCTGCTGGACGAGGGCTTCGGTGCCTTCATCGAGTCCAGCGCGCACCCCGTGCTGACCATGGGTGTGCAGGAGACGGCCGAGAGCGCGGGCCGTGAGGCTGCCGCGATCGGGTCGTTGCGCCGTGACGAGGGCGGTCTGGACCGCTTCTGGACCTCGCTCGGCGAGGCGTGGACGCGCGGCGTCAGCGTCGACTGGCAGGCGGTGTACGAGGGGACCGGCGCGGAGCGCGTCGAGCTGCCCACGTACGCCTTCCAGCACGAGCGCTACTGGATCGAGGTCCCGCTCTCGGTGGGCGATGTCGCCTCCGCCGGGCTTGGCGCCGCCGGGCATCCGCTGCTGGGCGCCGCCGTCGAACTGCCGGACTCCGACGGCTTCCTGCTCACCGGGCGGCTCTCCCTCCAGACCCACCCCTGGCTCGCCGACCATGCCGTGTCCGGCACCGCGCTGCTGCCGGGGACGGCCTTCGTGGAACTGGCGATCCGCGCCGGTGACCAGGTCGGCTGCGAGCTGCTGGAGGAGCTGACCATCGAGGCGCCGCTGATCCTGCCCGGCCGGGGCGGGATCCAGCTCCGGCTGACCGTCGGCGCGGCCGACGCGAGCGGCCGACGGACGCTGGAGGTCTACTCCCGCCCGGAGCCGGACGCGGACCGGGGCGACGCCTCGGACCAGCCCTGGATCCGTCACGCCAGCGGCGTCCTGGCCTCCGGTGACGCTACGGACGGCGGCGCGGACCTGTCCGTATGGCCGCCCGCCGAGGCCGTCGCCCTCGACGTGGACGACCTCTACGAGCGGTTCGCGGCGGGCGGCTTCGGCTACGGCCCGGCGTTCCAGGGGCTGGGCGCAGCCTGGCGGCGCGGCGAGGAGGTCTTCGCCGAGCTGCGCCTGGAGCAGCGGCAGCACGCCGACGCCGCGCTGTTCGGACTGCATCCGGCGCTGCTGGACGCCGCGC
>NZ_JAHLEM010001143.1 GCF_018883605.1 Streptomyces niphimycinicus
GGCGTTCCAGGGGCTGGGCGCAGCCTGGCGGCGCGGCGAGGAGGTCTTCGCCGAGCTGCGCCTGGAGCAGCGGCAGCACGCCGACGCCGCGCTGTTCGGACTGCATCCGGCGCTGCTGGACGCCGCGCTGCACGGGGTCGCGCTCGGCGACTTCCTGGGCGGCGAGGCCGACGGGATCCGGCTGCCGTTCTCCTGGACCGGGGTCACCCTCCACGCGGCGGGCGCCACGGCGCTGCGCGTACGGATCGCCCCGGCCGGGCCGGACACGGTGGCCCTCACCGTCGCGGACGAGAACGGCGGCGCGGTCGCGTCGGTGGACTCGTTGGTGCTGCGGCGTATCGCCCCGGAGCAGTTGCGCGCGGCCCAGGTGACCTACCACGACTCGCTGTTCCGGCTGGAGTGGGCGCCGGTGCCGGCGCCCGCGGCGGCCCCCGGGACCCTCCGCTGGGCCCTGATCGGCCAGGACGCCGCGAACAGCACCGGCCTGGACACCGCCAACAGCACCGGCCAGGACGCGGCGAACAGCACCGGCCAGGACGCGGCGAACAGCACTGGCCAGAACGCCACGCACGGCACGGACGCCCTCGGGCTCGTCGCCGCGCTGGAGTCGGCGGGTGCCGACTGCGCCGTCTTCGCCGACCTGGCCGAACTCGCGGCCGTGGTGGCCTCGGGCAGCCCCCGGCCGGATGTCGTCCTCCTCCCGCACACCGGCCCCGCCGGGGGCGGCGATGTGGCGGAGGGCGCCCGGCTGGCCACCCACGCCGCGCTGGACAGCGCGCTGTCGTGGCTCGCGGAGGAGGGTCTCGCCGGGGCGCGGCTGGCGTTCGTCACCCGGCGCGCGGTCGCCACGTCCCCGGACGCCGAGGTGCACGACCTGGCGCGGTCGGCCGTATGGGGCCTGATCCGCACCGCGCAGACCGAGAACCCGGACCGTTTCCTGCTGCTCGACCTGGACGGTGAGGAGACCTCGGCCGAGCTGCTGACGGCGGCCGTGACCGGCGGGGAGCCGCAGCTCGCCGTCCGGGCGGGCGCCCTCCACGCGCCCCGGCTGGCCCGGGTCGCCACCCAGGAGCAGAACGAGGACCAGGTACGGGAAGCGCTCCCGGAGTTCGACCAGGACGGCACGGTCCTGATCACCGGCGCCACCGGTGTCCTCGGCGGACAGCTCGCCCGCCACCTGGTGGCCGAGCGCGGGGTGCGGCATCTGCTGCTGGGCAGCCGCCGCGGACAGCGCGCCCCGGGAATGCCCGAGCTGGTCGACGAACTGACCGTGCTGGGCGCCCGGGTGAGCGTCGCGGCCTGCGATGTGGCCGACCGCGAGGCGCTGTCGATGCTGCTGGCCGAGGTGGATCCGGAGCATCCGCTCACCGCCGTCGTGCACACCGCGGGTGTGCTGGACGACGGGCTGCTGCCCACGCTCACCCCGGACCGGATCGATACGGTCTTCCGGCCGAAGGTGGCCGCGGCGCACAATCTGCACGAGCTGACCCGCGAACTGGACCTCTCCGCGTTCGTGCTGTTCTCGTCCGCCGCCGGTACCTTCGGCGCGCCGGGCCAGGCCAACTACGCGGCGGCCAACACCTTCCTGGACGCGCTGGCCGCGCACCGCCGCTCCGCCGGACTGCCCGCGCTCTCGCTGGCCTGGGGCCTGTGGGAGCAGCGCAGCGCGATGACCGGCGGCATGGCGGACGCGGATGTGGCGCGTATGGAGCGCTCCGGGATGGCGCCGCTGTCCTCGCGGGACGGTCTGGAGCTGTTCGACACGGCGTGCGCGGTCGGCGGTGAGGCGGTGCTGGTACCGCTGCACCTGGACACCGCGCCGCTGCGCGAGCAGGCCGCCGAGGGCGGGCTGCCCGCCGTGTTCCGCGGGCTGGTCCGGGCCGCGGCCCGGCGGCGTACCGTCGCC
>NZ_JAHLEM010001144.1 GCF_018883605.1 Streptomyces niphimycinicus
CACACCACCGCGGGGAAGCTCGCGGATCTGAAGCGCCGTATCGAAGAGGCGACCCATGCGGGGTCCGCGCGCGCGGTGGAGAAGCAGCACGCCAAGGGCAAGCTGACCGCGCGCGAGCGCATCGACCTCCTCCTGGACGAGGGGTCCTTCACCGAGCTCGACGAGTTCGCCCGGCACCGCTCGACCAACTTCGGCATCGAGCAGAACCGCCCGTACGGCGACGGGGTCGTCACCGGCTACGGCACGGTCGACGGCCGCCCGGTGGCCGTCTTCTCCCAGGACTTCACGGTCTTCGGCGGGGCGCTCGGGGAGGTGTTCGGCGAGAAGATCGTCAAGGTCATGGACTTCGCGCTGAAGACCGGCTGCCCGGTCATCGGCATCAACGACTCCGGCGGCGCCCGCATCCAGGAGGGCGTGGTCTCGCTCGGCATGTACGGCGAGATCTTCCGCCGCAACACCCATGCCTCCGGAGTGATCCCGCAGATCAGCCTGGTCGTGGGCCCGTGCGCGGGCGGGGCGGTCTACTCCCCGGCGATCACCGACTTCACGGTGATGATCGACCAGACCTCGCATATGTTCATCACCGGCCCCGATGTGATCAAGACCGTCACCGGTGAGGACGTCGGCTTCGAGGAGCTGGGCGGCGCCCGGACGCACAACACCACCTCCGGTGTCGCGCACTACATGGCCGGGGACGAGAAGGATGGCATCGAGTACGTCAAGACCCTGCTGTCCTACCTCCCCTCCAACAACCTCTCCGAGCCCCCGGCCTTCGCCGACGAGGCCGATCTGGAGGTCTCGGACGAGGACCGGGAGATGGACACGCTCATCCCGGACTCGGCGAACCAGCCGTACGACGTGCACAAGGCCATCGAGCACGTCCTGGACGACAACGAGTTCCTGGAGACGCAGGCGCTCTTCGCGCCCAACATCATCACCGGCTTCGGCCGGGTCGAGGGCCATCCGGTGGGCATCGTGGCCAACCAGCCGATGCAGCTCGCCGGCTGTCTGGACATCGACGCCTCCGAGAAGGCCGCACGCTTCGTGCGCACCTGCGACGCGTTCAACGTGCCCGTGCTGACCTTCGTGGACGTGCCCGGCTTCCTGCCCGGCACCGACCAGGAGTACAACGGCATCATCCGGCGCGGCGCCAAGCTGATCTTCGCCTACGCGGAGGCCACCGTCCCGCTGATCACGGTCATCACCCGCAAGGCGTTCGGCGGCGCGTACGACGTGATGGGCTCCAAGCATCTGGGCGCGGACCTCAACCTGGCCTGGCCCACCGCCCAGATCGCGGTCATGGGCGCCCAGGGCGCGGTCAACATCCTCCACCGGCGCACCATCGCCGCCTCCGACGACCCGGAGACGACCCGCACCGAGCTGATCGCGGACTACGAGGACACCCTGCTGAATCCGTATATCGCGGCCGAGCGAGGCTACGTCGACGCTGTGATCATGCCCTCCGAGACCCGCCGCCACATCGTCCGCGGACTGAGGACCCTGCGGAACAAGCGCGAAGCGCTGCC
>NZ_JAHLEM010001145.1 GCF_018883605.1 Streptomyces niphimycinicus
CGGACTACGAGGACACCCTGCTGAATCCGTATATCGCGGCCGAGCGAGGCTACGTCGACGCTGTGATCATGCCCTCCGAGACCCGCCGCCACATCGTCCGCGGACTGAGGACCCTGCGGAACAAGCGCGAAGCGCTGCCCCCGAAGAAGCACGGCAACATCCCCCTCTGACCCCTCTGACCCCTCTGACCTCATAGAACTCGGAAAGGGCGGCCAATAGTGTTCACGGTCGTACGGGGCGACCCCACTCCCGAAGAGCTGGCCGCCGCGCTCGTGGTGGTCCGAGCCCGCGCCGCAGCG
>NZ_JAHLEM010001146.1 GCF_018883605.1 Streptomyces niphimycinicus
CGAAGCGCTGCCCCCGAAGAAGCACGGCAACATCCCCCTCTGACCCCTCTGACCCCTCTGACCTCATAGAACTCGGAAAGGGCGGCCAATAGTGTTCACGGTCGTACGGGGCGACCCCACTCCCGAAGAGCTGGCCGCCGCGCTCGTGGTGGTCCGAGCCCGCGCCGCAGCGGTCTCAGCCGTCCCTGCGACGCCGCAGCACCTGGACGAGTGGACGGTCAAAACCCGCAACATCTCGTGCGACGCCTCGCTCCAACCGGGCCCGACAGCGTGGCGCAGCTCCTACTGGCCACGCTGAGGAACCCACGGGGCCCGCATCCGCGACGTCGTCGCACAAGCA
Source organism: Streptomyces niphimycinicus (assembly GCF_018883605.1). Taxonomy (GTDB): domain Bacteria; phylum Actinomycetota; class Actinomycetes; order Streptomycetales; family Streptomycetaceae; genus Streptomyces; species Streptomyces niphimycinicus. The sequence continues at coordinate 341 of NZ_JAHLEM010001146.1, forward strand.
CGGCGAACTCCCTGGCCGGCGGCCGGTGGAGTCCTCCCGCCCCGCTGACCATTCAAACGGAGGGACCGTGAAAACTCCGCATCAACGGGCAACTCGTGCCCGTGCCGCGCCGCTGCCGGGCACCCGTATCGTCGAGCCCGGGCTTGACGGCCACGACCGCGGCGCCACCGCCACCGCCCGGGCCCCGTGCGACACCGGCTACGAAGTCATCGGCACCGACCCGCACCGGGCCCCGGAACAGATGGTCGCCACCGTCGTCGCCGAGGATGCACCGGTCCTGGGTCGCTCCGTCCTTTCAGGTGCCCACCTGACGATCGCGCAGAAGGTGATCAACCTGACCGTGCCACAGGACGCGGTCGATGTCCGGGTCCTTGTCGGCGACATCATCCCCGACATCGACATCCCCACTCTGGAGACCGCGGACATCCACGCGGTCTCCACCCCCGGCGCGGACATGGGCCAGATCCTCGAAACCACCGACCGGCTCTACGCCGCCCCGAACCAGACCCTGGAGCCGACATGCTGATGAAGGTGCTCATCGCCAACCGTGGCGAGATCGCTGTCCGTGTTGCCCGTGCCTGCCGGGATGCCGGGATCGCGAGCGTAGCCGTCTATGCCGATCCGGACCGGGACGC
>NZ_JAHLEM010001147.1 GCF_018883605.1 Streptomyces niphimycinicus
GCGGGCGAAGGTGGACGCGGCATGGAATCTGCATGAGCTGACCGCGGGGATGGACCTGTCGGCGTTCGTGCTGTTCTCCTCGGCCACTGGTGTGCTGGGTGGCGCGGGGCAGAGCAATTACGCGGCGGCGAATGTGTTCCTGGACGGCTTGGCGTCCTGGCGCCGGGCCCAGGGGCTGCCGGGCGTGTCGATGGCGTGGAGTCTGTGGGCCGAGGCCAGCGGCATGACCGGACACCTCGGCGAGGAAGACCTGCGCAGGGTGTCGCGTTCGGGTCTGGTGCCACTCTCCTCCGAGGAGGGGCTCGAACTGTTCGATGCCGCGCTGGTATCGGATGAAAGCGTGCCGGTTCCGCTGCGGCTGGACATCCCCACGCTGCGTGCGCAGGGCGCCGAACTCCCCGCCGTGTTCCGCAACGTCGTGCCCAACGTGACGACACGCCGCACCGCGCGGTCGGAGCAGAGCGAAAGTCTTCCCGACGAACTGCGCCGCCGCCTCGCGGGGCTGCCGCGGACGTCGCAGGACGAGACGCTGTTGGAGCTGGTCCGCGTTCAGACCGCGGCCGCCCTCGGGCACGCCACCCCCGAAACGGTGAACACACGGCAGCCCTTCAAGGAACTCGGCTTCGACTCACTGATGGCCGTCGATCTGAGGAATCGGCTCACCGCCGAGACCGGCCTGCGACTGTCCGCCACACTGGTCTTCGACTATCCGACCCCGATGGCACTCGTCGGCCACCTGCGCGACGAAATCCTGGGCATCGACGGCGCCACCCTCTCGGCGGGCGCGGGCGTGGTGGCCGCGGCGGGCGCACCGGTGGACGGCGACCCCATCGTGATCGTGAGCATGAGCTGCCGGCTCCCGGGCGGGGTCCGGACCCCGGAGGAACTGTGGCGGCTGGTGATGTCCGGCACGGACGCGGTGTCCGAGTTCCCGTCCAACCGTGGCTGGGACCTCGACGGGATGTACGACCCGGACCCCGACCGGGAGGGCACGTACTACGTCCGCAACAGCGGATTCCTCCATGACGCCGACCAGTTCGACCCGGCGTTCTTCGGGATCTCGCCGCGTGAGGCGCTGTCGATGGACCCGCAGCAGCGGCTGCTGCTGGAGACCTCGTGGGAGGCGTTCGAGCGGGCGGGCATCGATCCCGTGGCCAACCGGGGCAGCCGCTCCGGCGTCTTCGTCGGCGTCATGTACAACGACTACGCCACTCGTTTGCAGGGGAACCCCCCGGAGGGCTTCGAGGGCTCCCTCGGCACCGGCAGCGCGGGCAGCGTCGCGTCCGGTCGCATCTCGTACACCTTCGGTCTCGAGGGGCCGGCGGTGACGGTGGACACCGCGTGCTCCTCCTCGCTGGTGGCGCTGCACCTGGCGGCGCAGGCGCTGCGCCAGGGCGAGTGCGACCTGGCACTGGCCGGCGGTGTCACGGTGATGTCGTCGCCGAATGTGTTCGTCGAGTTCAGCCGGCAGCGGGGGCTCTCTCCCGACGGCCGATGCAAGCCGTTCGCGGAAGCGGCGGACGGCACGGGCTGGTCCGAGGGTGCGGGCATGTTGCTCCTGGAACGTCTGTCGGACGCCCGGCGCAATGGCCACCCGGTGCTGGCGGTGGTCCGTGGCTCGGCGGTCAACCAGGACGGTGCGAGCAACGGCCTGACGGCCCCGAACGGCCCGTCGCAGCAGCGCGTGATCCGCCAGGCGCTGGCCAGTGCTCACCTGCCGGCGGCCGACGTGGACGTCGTGGAGGCGCACGGGACCGGCACGCCGTTGGGCGACCCGATCGAGGCACAGGCCGTGCTGGCGACGTACGGGCAGGGGCGGCCCGAGGGGCAGCCGCTGCTGTTGGGCGCGTTGAAGTCGAACCTCGGGCACACGCAGGCCGCTGCCGGTGTGGCCGGCGTCATCAAGATGGTGATGGCGATGCGGCATGGGGTGGTGCCGAAGACGCTGCACATCGATGAGCCGTCGAAGGAGGTGGATTGGTCGGCGGGCGAGGTGCGACTGCTGACCGAGGCCGCCGAGTGGCCGGAGACGGGACATCCGCGTCGGGCCG
>NZ_JAHLEM010001148.1 GCF_018883605.1 Streptomyces niphimycinicus
TGGGGTGGTGCCGAAGACGCTGCACATCGATGAGCCGTCGAAGGAGGTGGATTGGTCGGCGGGCGAGGTGCGACTGCTGACCGAGGCCGCCGAGTGGCCGGAGACGGGACATCCGCGTCGGGCCGCTGTGTCGTCGTTCGGCGTGAGCGGGACGAACGCGCACACCATTCTGGAGCAGGCTCCGGAGACCGAGCCGGTCGAGGTCGCCGACGCCCAGGTGGCCGAGGGTCCGGTGGCCTGGGTGGTGTCGGGCCGCAGCGTGGCCGGTTTGCAGGCACAGGCCGAGCGGCTGCGGGAGTTCGTGGCGGCCCGCCCGGAGCTGGGCGTTTCGGATGTGGCCCTGTCGCTGGCGACGACCAGGTCCCCGTTTGAGCACCGTGGGGTGGTGACGGGCGCTGATCGTGAGGAGCTTCTGGCGCGGCTGGGTGCGTTGGCCGCGGACGAGGCTGCCGCTGGTGTGACGCGCGGTGTGGCGGAGGTGCGGGGCCGTTCGGTGTTCGTGTTCCCGGGTCAGGGTGCGCAGTGGGTGGGCATGGCGGTGGGGCTGTTGGAGTCCTCGCCGGTGTTCGCGGAGGCGGTCGGTGAGTGTGAGTCGGCTCTGTCGGCTTATGTGGACTGGTCGTTGGCCGAGGTGTTGCGGGGTGCTGAGGGCGCTCCTGGTTTCGACCGGGTGGATGTTGTCCAGCCGGTGTTGTTCGCGGTGATGGTGTCGCTGGCGAAGTTGTGGCGTTCGGTGGGTGTGGAGCCGGATGCGGTGATGGGTCACAGTCAGGG
>NZ_JAHLEM010001149.1 GCF_018883605.1 Streptomyces niphimycinicus
CCGGCTCGGGCTCGCCGAGGGCGTACGCGGCGGCCGCGGCGACGGGCGCGGGCAGCCCGGAGCGTACGGCGGTGAGCAGGGACAGCACCCGGCCGCGCAGCTCCACCCCGCGCTCGGTGGCCGGGAACCGGGCCATCGCGGCGGGCCAGCCCGCCGGAGTGAAGGCGCCCACCAGATCGGAGAGCACGATCACGTTCTCCGGGTTCATCTCGGCGGGGCTGAGCAGCACCGTGCCATGGGGATGGTGGACGGTGTCCCGCCAGGTCTCATCGCTGACGATCAGCAGCCCCTCGGCCACGGCCGCCTCGCACACCTCGTGCAGCAGCTCGGGCGGGGCCACGGTGCCGGTGGGGTCGTCGGCCACCGACAGCAGCAGGACCCGGGGCACCCCGCCCTCGGCGCGGATCCTGCGGACGATCTCCAGCAGCGCGAACGGATCGGGCAGCCCACCGCATTCGGCCGGGACGGGCGCGTGGTGGGCGCGCCGGTTCACCAGCCGCACCAGCGGCGCGTACCAGGCGGCGCAGGGGCGGGGCAGCAGCACATCGCCGCCGGGGGCCGAGGCGAGCAGCGCCAGCAACAGCGGCTCGGCGCCGGGGGCGACCACGACATGCTCCGGGTCGGTCCACAGCCCGCGCCGCGACCAGTAGCCGCAGGTCGCCGAGCGCAGCCCGGCCGAGCCGCCGACCGGCTCCGGCGCGGTGTGGCCGGCCGCCGCGACGAAGCTGTCGAGCAGCTCCGGGAGGACCGGCAGCCCGCCGTCGTCCCGGTCCGCCGGAGCCGGGGCGGTCCACTGCCGCTGCATTCGCCACACCTCCGCCCGTGCCGGACGCGTCACCGCCTGCGTATGTCCACCTTCTGTCCACCTTCGCAGATCTCCGGCGCCGTTTCGCGGAAGGCGGCCGGGGGACCCGGGCGCCATGACAGCGACGCCGGAACAGCACGATGTGGTGGACGTCCTCACCGCGGACCACCACGCGGTGCGCCATCTCTTCGAGGGGTACCGTGCCACCACCGACCCCGACCAGCGGCGGCAGCTCGTCGACCGGATGACGGTGGAGGTGGTGCGGCACTCCGTGGCCGAGGAGAGCTATCTGTATCCCACGGTCCGCAAGGCGCTGCCGAACGGCGACCGGATCGCCGACGAGGAGATCGAGGAGCTGACCGAGGCCGAGCGGATCCTGTCCGACCTGGACGCCGTGGACCCCCGGGACCGGCGGTTCGACCCGCTGGTACGGGATCTGATGGACGTGATGTCGATGCATATCCGCGGCGAGGAGGATCTCGTCTTCCCCGAGCTGCGGGAGCGGCTCACCCCGGAGGAGCGGATGATGCTGGGCCTGCGCGTCGGCGAGGCGACGGCCGCGGCGCGGGGCGTGCCCCCGGTCAGCCCGGAAGGTCCCGGTCCGGGCCGGACGCTGGCCGACCGGGTCCGGGAGCGGCTGACCGGCCGAACGCGATGAGCTCCTTCTCCAGGCCACGGCCGCGGGTGCGCACCACGGTCCCGGCGAGTTCGGCCAGCTTGTTGTTGGTCCGCTGGGAGAGCCGGCGCAGCAGGTCGAACGCCTGGTCCGGGTCGCAGCCCAGGACGTACATGACGATGCCGCACGCCTGGTCGACCACGGGCCGGGTGCGCAGCGCGGTGTCCAGTTGGTCGACCTGGACGAGGGCGGCGCGGTAGAGCCGGTCCCGGGCCATGCTCTCGGTGGCCAGGTCGCCGAGCAGCTCGGTGGCGCCCTGGGCGGCCTCCTTCAGGGGGCCGGGGCGCAGCCCGTAGACCGAGACGGTCACGGTGAGCCCGTCGCAGACGAAGGGCAGGGTGGCGGTGGACCGGACGCCCGCGTCCAGCGCCCGGGCCCGGTAGCGCGGCCAGCGGTCGTCGTGGAGCAGATCGTCGGCGCCGGCCGGGCGGCCGGTGTCGAGCGCCGCGAGGATCGGGCCCTCCCCGGCGCGCATCTGGACCGACACCAGCGCGGACAGATCGGGGTGGGTGGCCGCCGTGGTCCGGTCGGCGGCCGCGGTGCCGGGGGACTCCTCGGCGAGCACGGCGGTGGCGGTGGCCCCGCAACTGTCGGGCGTGCCCGCGGCGGCCTGCTCGGCCAGTTCGGCCAGGCCGCGGCCGAGGGAGGGCGCGCCGGTCTGGCAGGCCGGGCGGATGTGCGTACGGTCGGGCATCGCCGGGTCCGCTCCTTTCGCTCGGTTTCGCTCCGGTGCGATGTGCGTTTACGGCCCCGTCCCCGTCCGGGCCCCGATTTCTTCGCCTTCCCACGGCATTGAGCGGAAAACGGCACCCGGGCCGTCCACCGCGTCCGGTCAGGCTACGGTGTGCCCATGCCAGGCGCTCAGGAGTTTGGTGCGGAGCTGACAGACTTCCGCAGACGGGTGGACGAATTGCGGACCGCGCGGGCCTCGCTGCCCCCGCAGGAGCGGCTGTCCTTGCTGGACGCCGCTCTTTTCGAGCTCCAGCATGTGGTCGACGTGCTGTGGCCGCGCCACGAGGAGCTGACGACGGCCTCCCGGAGCCCTGGCGGAGGCCGGGCCGACCCGCAGGAGCAGCAGTTGCTGCGGGCGCTGTTCCAGCGGCTGCCGGTCCCCGCGGTCCTGCTGGACCGCGACACCGTGGTGCGGCGCATGAACTTCGCCGCCACCCAGCTCTTCCACACCCGCGCCGGATACGCCACCGGGCGCCCGCTCGCCGCCTCGCTGCGGCGCGACGGGCAGGCGGCGCTGCGCTCGCAGGTCGCCGCGGTGGCGCG
>NZ_JAHLEM010000115.1 GCF_018883605.1 Streptomyces niphimycinicus
GGGCGGGGGCGGCCGCATCGCCGCCTTCCAGCTCGCCGACTGGATCACCCCGCTCCCGGAGGGCGTCCTGCTGGGCCGGGGCCAACTGGGCGACGGCTCGGTCGACTTCCGCTGGTTCCGCGAACAGGTCGAGGCCACGGGCTACACCGGCCCGATCGAGGTGGAGATCTTCAACCCGGACCTGTGGGCCCGGGACGGCGCGGAGGTCCTGGCGGAGGTGGCCGACCGCTATCGGGCGCTGGTGCTGTAGGGATTGCTTCGGGGTGTGTTCGGCAGGCGTGCGTCCAGGCCGCCGTACGCACCCCGGCGCGGGGAGTCCTGAGACTCGCTGAACGATGCCCGACGCCAGCTTGGCAGGGCTAGGTCATGCGAG
>NZ_JAHLEM010001150.1 GCF_018883605.1 Streptomyces niphimycinicus
CAGTCGTCAGCGTGGGCTGGCGGAGGACGGTCGGATCAAGGCGTTCGCGGCGGGTGCGGATGGCACCGGCTGGGGCGAGGGTGTGGGCATGCTGCTCGTCGAGCGGCTGTCGGACGCCCAGCGCCATGGCCATGAGGTGCTGGCGGTCGTGCGCGGCTCCGCCATCAACCAGGACGGTGCGTCCAACGGTCTGACGGCGCCGAACGGTCCCTCGCAGCAGCGGGTGATCCGGCAGGCGCTGGCCGGTGCGGGTCTGTCCGCGTCCGAGGTGGACGCGGTCGAGGCGCACGGCACCGGTACGACGCTGGGCGACCCGATCGAGGCCCAGGCCCTGCTGGCCACCTACGGCCAGGAGCGGGACCCAGAGCGGCCCCTGCTGCTCGGCTCCATCAAGTCCAACATCGGGCACACCCAGGCCGCCGCCGGTGTGGCCGGTGTGATGAAGATGGTGCTGGCGCTGCGGCACGGTGTGCTGCCGCCGACCCTGCACGTGGACGCGCCGACACCCCATGTCGACTGGTCCGCCGGGGAGTTGGAGCTGCTGACCGAGGCGCGGGAGTGGCCGGAGACCGGCCGTCCGCGCCGGGCGGCGGTCTCCGCGTTCGGCATCAGCGGTACCAACGCGCACACCCTGCTGGAGCAGGCACCGGAGCCTGCGGAGACCCCCGTCGTCGCTCCGGCGGTGGAGCTGCCGACGGTGCCGTGGGTGCTGTCGGCCAAGTCCCCGGCCGCCGTACGCGGCCAGGCCGAACGGCTCCTGGCCCACCTCGGTGGCGAGCCCGCACCGGCCGCCACCGATGTGGCCTACTCGCTGGCCACGACCCGCGCCGCCCTGGACCACCGGGCCGTGCTCACCGCGGACGGCGGGGACGGGCTGCTGGCCGGTCTCGCGGCGCTGGCGCGGGGCGAGTCCGAGGTGCCGGGCCTGGTCGAGGGCTCGGTGGCCGGTGGCAAGGTGGCGTTCCTGTTCACGGGGCAGGGCAGCCAGCGGCTCGGTATGGGCCGTGAGCTGTACGACACCTTCCCGGTGTTCGCGGACGCGCTGGACGAGGTGTGTGCCCACCTGGACGCGCATCTCGAACGGCCGCTGCGGGATGTGCTGTTCGGCGAGGACGCCACCGCACTGGACCAGACCGGTTTCACTCAGCCCGCGTTGTTCGCCATCGAGGTGGCGCTGTTCCGGCTGGTCGAGGCGTGGGGCCTGAAGGCGGACTACCTCTCCGGCCACTCGATCGGCGAGCTGGCCGCCGCGCATGTGGCGGGTGTGCTCTCGCTCGCCGATGCGGCGAAGCTGGTGGCGGC
>NZ_JAHLEM010001151.1 GCF_018883605.1 Streptomyces niphimycinicus
AGGTGGCGCTGTTCCGGCTGGTCGAGGCGTGGGGCCTGAAGGCGGACTACCTCTCCGGCCACTCGATCGGCGAGCTGGCCGCCGCGCATGTGGCGGGTGTGCTCTCGCTCGCCGATGCGGCGAAGCTGGTGGCGGCCCGTGGCCGTCTGATGCAGGAGTTGCCCGCCGGTGGCGCGATGATCGCCATCCAGGCGTCCGAGGACGAGGTCGAACCGCTGCTCACCGACCGTGTGTCGATCGCCGCGCTCAACGGGCCCACGTCGGTCGTGGTCGCGGGTGATGAGGACGAGGCTGTCGCGATCGCCGCGGCGTTCGAGGCGCAGGGCCGGAAGACCAAGCGGCTCACCGTCAGCCACGCGTTCCACTCGCCGCGCATGGACGGCATGTTGGAGGCGTTCCGGGAGGTTGCGGAGGGGCTGGCCTACGAGGCCCCGCGCATCCCGATCGTGTCCAACCTGACGGGCGAGCTGGTCTCCGCCGAGGAGATCACGACCGCCGACTTCTGGGTGCGCCACGTCCGGGAGGCCGTGCGCTTCCTCGACGGCGTCCGCACCCTCGAAGCGCGGGGTGTGACCACCTTCGTGGAGCTGGGCCCCGACGGTGTCCTCACCGCCATGGCCCAGGACTGCCTGGCCGAGCCCGACGCGGCCGAGCTGCTGCCCGCGCTGCGCAAGGGCAGGCCGGAGGCCGAGGCGCTGACCGGCGCGCTGGCCCGGCTGTACGTCCGTGGCCCGGCCCCGGACTGGGAGGCGTTCTTCGCCGGTACGGGTGCGCGGAAGGTCGCGCTGCCCACGTACGCCTTCCAGCGCAGCCGCTACTGGGTCGACGCCCTGCTGAGCCTGGACGAGGTCGCCTCGGCGGGGCTCGGCTCGGCCGATCACCCGCTGCTGGGCGCGGCGGTGGAGCTGCCCGACGCGGACGCGTATGTGTTCTCCGGGCGGCTGTCGCTCGCCTCGCACACATGGCTGGCGGACCACACGGTCGCGGACACGGCCGTGCTGCCCGGCGCCGCGTTCGTGGAGCTGGCG
>NZ_JAHLEM010001152.1 GCF_018883605.1 Streptomyces niphimycinicus
GCTGCCCGACGCGGACGCGTATGTGTTCTCCGGGCGGCTGTCGCTCGCCTCGCACACATGGCTGGCGGACCACACGGTCGCGGACACGGCCGTGCTGCCCGGCGCCGCGTTCGTGGAGCTGGCGGTGGGCGCCGGGGACCATGTGGGCTGTGGGCTGCTGGAGGAACTGACCCTGGACGAGCCGCTGATCCTGCCGGAGCGCGGCGGGGTGCGGCTGCGGGTGTCGGTCGGCGAGCCGGACGCCGACGGGCGTCGCCCGCTGGGCGTGTACGCGCGGGACGAGCGCGCGGAGGCGGACCGGCCGTGGACCCGGCACGCCGCCGGTGTGCTCGCCTCGGGCGAG
>NZ_JAHLEM010001153.1 GCF_018883605.1 Streptomyces niphimycinicus
GGCGGGGAGCCGACGGTCGGCGGACCGGACCTGGGGTCGGCGGTGGGCGGACCGGACCTGGGCGGACCGGCGCTGGGCGGACCGGCGGTGGGCGGACCGGCGGTCGGGGGATCGGCGGTCGGGGGATCGGCCGTTGGGGGATCGGCTCCGGGCGAACGGGCCGACGGCGAACCGGCCGTCGGGCCGGACGGGGTGACGCGGGGCGACACCTGCCATCTCGACGTCGTGGACCGCTGGGGCAACATGGTCGCGGCCACGCCCAGCGGCGGCTGGCTACAGTCCAACCCCGTCATCCCCGCGCTGGGCTTTCCGCTCGGCACCCGGCTCCAGATGACCTGGCTGGACCCCGGGCTGCCCAACTCCCTCACCCCCGGCCGCCGCCCCCGCACCACGCTCACCCCCTCGCTCGCGCTGCGCGGCGACACCCCCGTCATGGCCTTCGGGACGCCGGGCGGCGATCAGCAGGACCAGTGGAGCACGCACTTCTTCCTCGGGGTCGCGCTGCGGGCGCCGGTGCGCTCCGGACTGGATCTCCAGGGCGCCATCGACGCCCCCAACTGGCACCAGGAGTCCTTCCCCGGCTCCTTCCACCCGCGGGCGATGACGGCGGGACGGGTGGTCGTGGAGTCGCGGGCCGGCGAGGCCGCGGTCGCGGAGCTGCGCCGCCGCGGCCACGATGTGGTGGTCGGCGAGCCCTGGTCGGAGGGACGGCTGTGCGCGGTCGCCCGCGACCCGGAGACGGGGGTGCTGCTGGGCGCCGCGAATCCGCGGGGCGCGCAGGGGTACGCGGTGGGGCGCTGACCGCGCTGGGGCGGGGTGCGCGCCACGTGATGTCCGACGGACCGTGACGCCTGCGGCGGGCCGCTCCCCTCCCCGCCCCTTCCCGACACCTAACATTTGCGGCTCCGCCGCGTGCGGGGCTCCGCCCCAGCCCCCGGCCGCGTCGCTCCCAGGGGCGTGGGAAAGACCCGCCGGGTGGCGTGCGCGCTGAGCAGGTCGGAGGAAGTCCGCTACGGCTCGGGCAGCGCCCCGAAAGGGCGCGGGGCTGTCGATGTGCGGCTCCGCCGCGGCTGTGTCAATGTGCGGCTCCGCCGCGTGGCCAGCCACGACGGCGCCGCAGCCGGCCGGCGACGCATCGCGACACTTCCAGCGGAGCGCTCAGCGGGCATACCCGCTGGGGTCCGCGGACCGGAGCTTCTCGGCTCGCTTCAGCGGGTCGTAGCCGGGGTCGACGCCCTCGACCAGGACCGCG
>NZ_JAHLEM010001154.1 GCF_018883605.1 Streptomyces niphimycinicus
GGCCGGCGACGCATCGCGACACTTCCAGCGGAGCGCTCAGCGGGCATACCCGCTGGGGTCCGCGGACCGGAGCTTCTCGGCTCGCTTCAGCGGGTCGTAGCCGGGGTCGACGCCCTCGACCAGGACCGCGACGCCCCCGATGTGGTCCGTGCGCAGCGGCAGGATGTCCTGATACGCGGGCGAGGCGTACCAAGCGCGGGCGTCCGTCATCCCGCCCGGGAACTCGATCAGCACCACACTGCCCGGCCACTCCCCCTCGACCACCTCCAGCTCGCCTCCGTGGATGACGAAGCGGCCGTGGAAGGGGTCGAGGGTGGCCTGGATCCGTTCCAGGTACTCGATGATGTCGGGGTGCGGACTGCGGCCGTGCAGATGCGCGAGCGCGTAGGCGGCGGGCATGGCTCCTCCAAGTGCTCCGGCAAGTGCTCCGGGCTGATCGGCGGTTGGGTCCGGTCCGGCGGCTGCGGCGGACACCGATCAGCCTGCCGCGCCGCGCCCGGGGCGTCGATTACCCCTGAGGTCATGGCGGCGGCCCCTGGCCTCAGTCGAGGATGCCCAGGTCCTCCCGCATGATCCGGCGCATCGTCGCCAGCCGGGGCTCGGCCTCCTTCAGTTCCAGCAGCGCGCCCGCCGCCGTCTCGCCGTCGCGTTGCAGGCCCCGGTCGATCCGTTTGGCCTGTGCGTCGATCCCGGCGAGCACCGTGTTGAGCGCGCGGGACGCTGCCAGGACCCGTTCGGGGACGATCATCTGCGCCTCGGCGTAACGGTCCCGGTAGTCGCGGCGGGCCTCCTCCAGCCGGGCGCGGTCCTCGTCCGTGTACACGTCGTCGCGGATCCGGTGCAGCGCGTCCTTGAGGAGTGTGTGGAACTGCCGGGAGGCGCGGTTCATCGCGGTGTAGGCGGTCCGGCGCTCCTCGACGCGGCGCCGCCGGTCCTCCCTGCGCGCGTCCTCCTCCCGTTGGCGTACCGTCATGCGCTGCTGGAGGACGGGCGCGAAGAGGGTGCCGAGGATGCCGACGACGGCGGTGATCATGGCGGCTATGACGGTGGACACCGGCCGAGCCTAGCCGCGCCCCTTCCCTTGGCCGCTTCCCTTGGCCCCTTGCCTTGGCCCCTTCCCTTGGCCCCTTCCCTTGGCCGCCGCCGATCCCGCAGACCGGTCCGAGCCCCTTCGGGAACCCAGGCGTTCGGAACTAATGTGCTGTTTATGCCCGCCTCGCCCTCCGACGTGCGCGCCGACCGCGTCGGCCGCGCCGACGACGTTCTCGCCCTCGCCCGGCTGGCCTCCAGGCGCGGGGCGGTACGGGACATGCTCGGCTGGCTGACCCGGCGCACCGGGGGCCCGGCCGTGCTGGTCGGGGACACGGGACGGGTGCTGGCCGGGCCGGGCGGGGAACACGACCCGGCGGTG
>NZ_JAHLEM010001155.1 GCF_018883605.1 Streptomyces niphimycinicus
CTCCGGCGCGCTGCGGCTGCGCCGGGCCCGGCGGCGGATGCGGCGGGCCGGGCTGCTGGCGGGGTCCGGCCGGATGGTGGTCACGAGCCGACGGGGCGCCCTCGTGGTGACCCTGGCCCCCTCCCCCACCCCGCTGTTCGCGCGCGCCGAGAATCTGCGGCTGGTGTGCGAGGCCCTGGACCGGGCGCGGATCGACCACTTCGTGGTCCGTTGCCACAGCAACGTCGCCTCGGCCGTGGGCGTCCGGGCCGATCAGCGGGCGGAGGTGGTCAAGGCGCTGTCCGCGCTGTGCGCCGAGGAGGCCGGGTATGTCTCGCTGCCCCCGCCCCGGGGCCGGGCGGCGGCGGCCCCGCCCCGGCTCGGCGGTACGCGACGGGCCTGGCGGCGGCTGGCCGCCGCCCCCGTGGTCCGCTTCACCCGGTTCCACGCCGGGCCGGGCGGACGGCTGGTCCTCGGCCCGGCGCACGGCTGCGACATCGAGTTCTGGGAGCCCGGCGGGCAGGGCGCGGAGCGGGTGCTGATCGCGCCGCGCTTCAACCGTACGACCGCCTCGGTGCCGCTGGTGGGCGAGCCGGTGCGCGCCCCGGACCAGGTGTTCACCCGGCTCGCCCCGGCCATCGGCTGGCAGCCGGGGCCGCTGGTGCGTACCCGCCCGGAGTTCCTCACCCGGCTGCCGGACGAGGTCCGCTTCCCCATCGACGTCGTCTACACCTGGGTCGACGGCTCGGATCCGCAGTGGCAGCGGCGGCGGGCGGCCCTCGCGGGCACGGGCTATCACGCCCAGGCCGCCAACGCCGCCCGCTACGCCAACCGCGACGAGCTGCGCTACTCCCTGCGCTCGCTCTATCTGTACGCCCCCTGGGTGCGCCATATCTATCTGGTGACCGACCGTCAGGTGCCCGACTGGCTCGCCGCCTCGCACCCGGGGATCACCGTCGTGGACCACCACGACATCTTCGACGACACCAGTGTGCTGCCCACCTTCAACTCCCACGCCATCGAGACCCGACTGCACCACATCGACGGACTCGCCGAGCACTTCCTCTACTTCAACGACGATGTCTTCCTCGGCTCACCGGTCACCCCGCAGGACTTCTTCCTGGCCAACGGCGTCTCCAAGTTCTTCCCGTCCCGGGCGCTGATCCCGCTGACCCCCGTGGGCCCCGGCGACGTGCCCGTATCGGCGGCGGGCAAGAACAACCGGGCGCTGCTGGCGGAACGGTTCGGCCCGGCCGTCACCCAGAAGATGAAGCACACCCCGCACGCCCTGCGCACCAGCGTGCTGGCCGAGATCGAGAAGGAGTTCCCGGACGCGGTGCGCGCGACCATGGCCAGCCGGGTGCGGTCGACGTCGGACATCTCCGTACCGTCCTCGCTCCACCACTACTACGCCTTCCTGACCGGACGCGCGGTCCCCGCCCAACTCCGCTACGACTACTTCGACCTGGCCCAGCCCACCGTCCGCGCCCGGCTGGCCAGACTGCTGCGGGCGCGGCACTGCCAGGCGTTCTGCCTCAACGACACGGTCTCCTCCGAGCACGACCTCGAGGACCAGTTGGCTCTGGTCCGCCCCTTCCTCGACGCCTACTTCCCCCTCCCCAGCCCGCTGGAGCGGGCCGTCACCCGACAGGAGACGCGGCAGCCATGCCCCTCGCCATCACCCTTCCCCTGAACCCGGACGTCCTCGAGGCGGGCGGGCCGTATCCGCGGGCGCTCAATGTGCTCAGCCGCAAACAGACCGCCGTACAGCGGCAGTTGCGGCGCGCCGGGCTCGCGGGCTACGAGCCGACCACCCAGGCCACCCTGCTGGCCCTGGCCCAGCAGGCGCCCGCGGGCAGCGTGGTGTACGATATCGGCGCGCATATCGGGCTGTACTCGGCGCTGATCAGCGCGGTGTACGGGAACGGCGGGCGCGGGCCGCGGGCCATCGCCTTCGAGCCGACCCCGGAGACGGCCGCGCTGTGCCGCCGGATCCGGGACTGCAACCGCCTCGGCTTCGAGGTGCAGCAGACCGCGCTGGCCGCCGAACCGGGCACCGCCGAGCTGTACTTCTCCCATAAGTCGGAGTCCTCCAACTCGCTCAACCCGGCCCACCGCCGGCACACCGAGTCGGTGACGGTGCCGGTCACGACGGTCGACGCGATCACCGGGGAGCGCGGCATCACCCCGCATCTGATCAAGATCGACGTGGAGACCTTCGAGGCGGCGGTATTGCGCGGGTCGTACGAGACGATCCGCCGTCACCGCCCCTGGATCGTCTGCGAACTCCTCCCCGGCGCCGACCACAACGCGCTGCGCACCGCCCTCGTGCCGCTGACCGCCATGGACTACGGACTCCACCCGATCACCCCGGAGTCGCCCTGGCACCGCTACGACGAGACGACCTACCGGTCCGCGGTCAGCGGCCAGTGCCGCGACTGGCTACTGGCCCCGCGGCCGCTGACCCCCGCCTTCCACCGGGCGGTGCGGCGGTGGCTGATCGCGATTCTGGCGTGCGACGAGACGACGAACATCATCAGCACGGACAAGGCGTCGTTCCCTTACGGCTGGAACGCGCCGTACCGCTCGCCGCGGGGTGCGACGCGGGTGCCCCGCACGGGGCTGCTGCGGCTGGCGGGCGCGGCCGCGCTGGCCCGTCG
>NZ_JAHLEM010001156.1 GCF_018883605.1 Streptomyces niphimycinicus
CCCGCCAGCGCCCCGACCCCCGGCACCAGGCCGAGGCCGGTGAGCCCGGCTCGCGCGGCGACCATGCTGCCGGTGCTGGGCCCGCTCCGCTCGCCGTCCGCCGCCGGTGCCGACTCCGCCTCGTGGCGGCGCTGCCGATATGTGGCGAGCCGCCGGTCGAAGGCCGCGAACTCCCGGCCCTGGTGGGCGAATTGCTCGCTGATCGCGGCCATCGCCTCGGGGACGGAGCCCGCCGCCTCGTCGACGCGGGCGGTGAGTGCGCCGTACTCCTGGCGGGCGGTCTGCTCCAGCCGGCGCATCAGCCAGGTCTTGCCCACGCCCGCGTGGCCGTGCACATGGAAGACGAAGCGATGCCGCCCGTCCTCCGGTGGCAGCCCGAAGTTGTCCCGGAACGCGTCCAGTTCCCGCTGCCGTCCCACGAATCCGGCGTTCCCGCGCCGCAGGATCAGCTCCTGCATCGACGGCCGTCCCTGCCCCATCGGCCCTCTCCTCCGGTCCCGGCCCAGTCTGCCAGTACGATCAGCTCGTGGGCTTGTTGCATACGATGCGCAGGTGCCCAGCTATCGCATCAGAACCGCCACCTCCGATGACCTCGACGCCGTCCGCAGCGTGATGCTCGACACCGTCTACCGCGACTTCGGAACCGGCTATGTGCCACGCTGGCACGCCGACATCATCGATCCCGCCGCCGCGTATCTGGACGATGCGCGCCACACCCTGCTGGTGGCGGTGGACGAGAGCGGCGGGGCGGTCGTGGCGACGGCCGCGCTCGATTCCCGGGGCCCGGCCCATCCGCCCAACCCGTCGTGGCTGGCCGCGCGTTACCCGCCTGGGGAGACCGCCCAACTGCGCCGGGTCTATGTGCGATCCGGGCATCGGCGCAACGGGCTGGCCCGGCGGCTGGTGCATGCGCTGCTGGACTTCGCCGTGGCAGACGGCGGCTATCGCGCGGTCTATCTGCACACCGATCCGGAGGTGGCGGGTGCCGAGCCGTTCTGGCGGTCCATGGGGAAGGTCGTCTGCGATGAGCGGGAGGTGCCCGGGGGCGGTCAGGGGATCGTGCACTTCGAGGTCCCCACGGGGCCGGGGATGTCATGAGTTGATGGAAATGATTATCATGTAGCGTTCCGTCTCGCCGTCCTGCCGTCCCGCGCAGCCTGGAGAACCACGCCCATGCACTCTGTCCGCCGCCGGTGGGCCGCCGGGCTGCTGCTCGTCCCGCTGCTCACCGGGTGTTTCGCGGCCCGTGACGGTTCGCCGTACGACGCCGGGGCCGGTGCGGGCGGCGGACGCCTCCGGGTCGCGATGGCCTTCCCGCCCGCCGAGCGCTTCTCCCCGTACGGCGCCGACGCCACTGTGCTCAGCCGGCTCGGGGTCACCGGGGGGCTGACCCGGCTGGACGGCAACGGCGGCGCGGTGCCCGCCCTCGCCGAGTCCTGGGCCCGGGAGAGCGGCGGCGGCTGGGTGTTCACCCTGCGCGAGGCGCGGTTCCAGGACGGCACCGAGGTCACCCCGGCGGCGGTGGCGGGTGCCCTCACCCATGCCACCCACGCCGATCCCGGGCCCGCCGCGCTCACCGGGGTCACGCTCACCGCCGAGGCGATGGGGGAGCGGCGGGTCCGGGTCGCCACCGCCACCGCCGACTCCGCCCTGCCGCTGCGACTGTCCAGCCCGAGCCTGGCCATCCTCTCGCCCAAGGCGTACCGCACGAAGGCCGGTACGGGGGCGGCCGGTTCGGACAAGTCCGGTACGGGGGCGGCCGGTTCGGACAAGTCCGGTGCGGCGGAGGGGCGTTCGGACACGCCGGACGGGAAAGCGGCCGTCGATCCGGCCGGTACCGCCACCGGTCCCTTCTCCCTGACCAGGACGACCGGTGCCACCCGCGCCACCCTCCACCGCTTCGACGACTACTGGGGCGGCCTCGCCCACGCCTCCGGTCTCGATGTCCGCTTCATAGCCGATGGCACGGCCCGCACCAACGCGCTGCGCAGTGGCGAGGTGGACATGGCCGAGGCGGTCCCGGTCTCCCAGGCGGCCACCCTCGACCGGCCGACCGTCCGCGAGGTGCCCACCGCCCGCACCACCGCCCTCTTCCTCAACACCCGCTCCGGCCCCTTCGCCGACCCCGCCGTCCGCGCCGCCGCCCGCGAGGCCGTCGACGCCTCCGCCCTCGCCGAGGACGTCTACGAGGGGCATGCCGACACCGGCCGCGGCCTGTTCGGCCCGGCCCTCACCTGGGCGGCGGGCGAGCGCCCCCGGCCGTCCGGCCGCCCCGCCGCCAAGCGCCCCGGCAACACCGCGCTCACCCTCGCCACCTACGACAACCGGCCCGAGCTGCCCGAGGTCGCCCAGGTGCTGCAACAGCAACTACGCAAGGCCGGGTTCAGTGTGAAGCTGGAGGTGCGGGAGTACTCCCGGCTCGAAAGCGACGCCCTGGCCGGGAAGTTCGACGCCGTGGTGGCCGCCCGTAACACCATGCTCGACACCGGCGACCCGGTCTCCTATCTCGCCGACGACTTCACCTGCGACGGCGGCTACAACCTGGCCCGGGTGTGCGACAAGGCCGTGGACCGCGCGGTCGCCGAGGCCGGGTCCCGCGCCGACGACGCCGCGCGCCATCGCGCCGCCCTGGCC
>NZ_JAHLEM010001157.1 GCF_018883605.1 Streptomyces niphimycinicus
GTGCTGCCGGGCTGTCGGGCCCTGCTCCACCAGGGCGGGGGCGCGGCGGTGCTGGCCGCCGCCACGGCCGGGGTGCCGCAACTGATCGTCGCGCCCCGCCTCGAGCAGCAGCTCAACGGGGCGCGGCTGGCCCGGGTGGGCGCCGGGATGTATCTGCCCGCCGATGCCCTCGACGGCACCCGGCTGGGGGCGCGGGCGGCGGGCGGGCGGCTGGCCCTGGACCTGTTCACACTGCTGGAGCAGCCCTCGTACGCGGCGGCGGCGCACGCCCTGCGGCGGGAGGCGCTGGCGATGCCCGGCCCGGACAAGGCGGTCCTGGTGGTCACCCGGCTCACGGGCCCGACGATGTGAGCGCCGCTGTACGCGAAAGGCCCCTCACCGAGGTGAGGGGCCTTTCGCTGTCTGTGCGCCGCCAGGGACTCGAACCCCGGACCCGCTGATTAAGAGTCAGCTGCTCTAACCAACTGAGCTAGCGGCGCCTGCTGACGTAGGAGACCTTAGCACTCGGACGCCACGGAGCGAAAATCGATAACTTTCAGCCCGGAAAGACGGCGGGTGTGCTGGTCACAGCCGTGCCGACAAGATCACAACCGGC
>NZ_JAHLEM010001158.1 GCF_018883605.1 Streptomyces niphimycinicus
AGGAGACCTTAGCACTCGGACGCCACGGAGCGAAAATCGATAACTTTCAGCCCGGAAAGACGGCGGGTGTGCTGGTCACAGCCGTGCCGACAAGATCACAACCGGCGGCGCGGGCCGCCCTCACACAGGCCCACAGCAGCACCTCGGGACCGGGCAGCCAGGGCTTGCGGACATCGGGCGCGACCAGCCAGCGCGGCGACGGCACCGGGGTGCACTCCCGGGCGTCGGCCTCCGGGGTCCCGGTCTCCCGGGCGCCGGCCTCCAGGGTCCCGGTCTCCCGGGCGCCGGTCTCCCGGGCATCGCGCTCCACGGGCGCCGCCTCCGGCGGCTCGGGGTCCGGCGGGAACAGCGGCGGCACGGTCACCGCGTCGCCCCGCCCGTAGCAGAGCAGCGGGGGAGCGGTCGCGCCCCACTCCTCCCAGCCGAGCAGTGCGGGCAGCCGCTGGGCGGTCCCCGGGATGGCGAAGAGCAGGACGCGGCCGCCCCGGGCCGCGACCGGTCCGGTGCCGGGGCCGTCGGTCCATAACCGGCCCACCACCCGGCGGCCGAAGAGCGCGTCCATGCTGATGACGTCGAACGCCGTACCGCACGGCAGCGTCACCGCGGCGGTCGGGGCAGCGGCCCACAGGGCCTGCACACCGCGCGGCGAGGCGCTGGCCGAGGCGAGCCAGTCCGCGCCCGCCGGGGTGACGTAGGCGGCGGTGTGAAGTGCGTCCTGCGGCGTTCTGGTCATGTTTCCACCTTTACCGTCGGCGATGACGGTGTAGAGAGATGCGGCGAAACCGGGACATCGGGTGTCGGCATCGGGTATCTTCCGCCCGCATATGCCCCAGGCTCACGCCTGCCGTCAGTCCGGCAGCTCGCCGCTCCGCATCAGCTCACGGCCGAACTCGACCATCTTCTTGGCGTAGTCCTCGGTCCACTCGGCGCGCTCGGCGATCACGGCGGGGGTCAGCCGGTCGAACCGCCTCGGGTCGGCGAGCTGGGCGGCCGCCATCGCCTGGAACTCCATGGCCCGGTCCGTCGCCGCGCGGAAGGCCAGCACCAGCTCCGTCGAGCGGGACAGCAGCTCACGCGGGTCCTCGATCGACTCCAGGTCGAAGAAGTGCGCCTCGTCCGAGGCGGCGGCGGCCGGTTCGAAGAGCAGGGGGGCTGGTTTCAGCCGCCGGGGCGCGGAGCCGTGCCGGCCTTGAGCCGCATCCGGCTCGGGCATGTGATCTCTCCTCCTGGGTCGTGAGGCACCTACGGTTCGCGGTGGTCCTGTTGTCTCCATTGTCGCGCGTAGGGCAAGGGCGCCCCCGCCGTACGCCGCCGACCTGGGGTCTCTCCCCACCGAGCCGCCCCCTGAACCATGGCCGGGCCGTCGCTCCTGGTGACGCACCGTACGGCCGCAGGCGACGTGAGGCCCTTACGGCCGCCACCGACACGCCGTTACGGCCTTAAGGCGGCCACCGGCACAGCTTTACGCCCGCCTCCGCCGCGCCACTTACGGCCACCACCGGCACGCCCTTACGCCGGCCATGGCCGCCCCCAACGCGCCCTTACGGGGCCGCCAACGCGCCCTTACGGCCGCCATGTCACGCGGTGCTCGGCCAGATGCGCCAGCACCGCGTGGTTGGCCTCCCAGCCGTCCGGGAACTTCACCGTGACGCCCAGTTGCACCGGTTCCATGGACGGATGCTCGTCCAGCAGCTCGGCCACCCCCGCCCGGCACACCACCACACACGCCTGCCGGTGCCGCGACGCCAGCACGCACAGCCGCCCCGTCTCCAGATGGAAGGCCGTGGCGTCCGGCCGCCCCGACAGCGGGTGCAGAACGACCGTGACCTCGAACTCACGCCCTTGGAGTCGATTGGCGGTGTCGACGGTGACGCCGGAGACCCCGAGCCCCGTCAGCGCCGACCGGACCGCCGCCGCCTGGTCCCGGTGCGCCGTGCCCACCGCGATCCGGTCCGCCGCGACCGGCAGCGGTTCGTCGGACCGCTCGCTGACCGCCACCGCGCCCCGGTCCAGCAGCCGCCGCACCACCTGGGCC
>NZ_JAHLEM010001159.1 GCF_018883605.1 Streptomyces niphimycinicus
GGCCGGCGCGGTGCGCTCCCGCCCGCCCCGCCACCCCGCCGGCCGGAGGGCTCACCGGCAGCTCAGGGAGGCGCGGGTGTTGAGCGTGCGGACATCGCCTCCCGTGGTGTCCCGGTAGGTGTCGGTGACGCGGGCGAGCTCCTCGGGGGTCCGCGCACCGGCCCGGTTCATGGCCCGGTTCGCCCGTACGACGGCCGCCGTCGGCTCGCGGCGCTCGGTCTCGTAGCGGGCCAGCGCGGTCGGCACATCGTCCGCCCGTGCGAGTTCGCGGGCGAGGACGCGGGCGTCCACGACGGCCTGGGACGCGCCGTTGGCCCCCACCGGATACATCGGATGGGCGGCGTCGCCGAGCAAGGTCACCCGGCCGCTCCCCCACCACGCCAGCGGCTCGCGGTCGACCATCGGGTATTCGAGGATCTCGCCGCTGTTCACCAGCAGACCGGGCACATCGAGCCAGCCGAGCCGCCAGTGGTCGAAGTACGGCAGCACATCGGCGAGCCGGCCCACCCGGTTCCAGGCCGCCTCCCCGGTGAGCGGCCCGGGCTCGGACACCCGCACCTGGCAGACCCAATTCACCCGGCCGCCGCCGATCGGATACGCGACCAGCTCGGCGTCCCCGTCGCGCACGATCACCATCGAGCGCCCGGAAAGAAACGGCTCGGCCCGCGTCGTGCCCCGCCACATCCGGATGCCCGACCACAGCAGCGGACCGTCCTGCGGATGCAGCGCGGCGCGCACCGCGGAGTGCAGTCCATCGGCGCCGATCAGCGCCCGCGCCGCGCTCTCCTCGACCGTCCCCGTCGCCCGGTCGAGGAGCCGTACGCGCACACCGCCCCGCTCCCCGGGCCGCGCCTCTTCCCCGGCGTCGTCGAATCCCACGACCCGCGTCCCGGTGCGGACCGCGTCCGCGCCCAGGCGCTCGCGGACCGCCACGAGGAGCAGCCGTTGCAGCTCCCCGCGGTGGACCGAGTACTGCGGCCAGCGGTAGCCCTGGGCCATGCCCCGCGGTTCGGTGAAGACCCGTCGGCCGAACCGGTCGGCGTACACGTTCTCCGCGGTGGCCACGCCGATGGCGGCGAGCTCGTCGCCGAGGCCGAGTTCGATGAGTTCGCGTACGGCGTGCGGCAGCAGATTGATCCCGACGCCGAGCGGCCGGATCTCCCGGGCGCTCTCGACGACCGCCGTCCCGACACCGGCCGCGTGGAGGCTCAGGGCGGCGGCCAGCCCGCCGATCCCGGCCCCGGCGATGAGCACACTCATCACTCGGCTCCCGCCCCGGGGCGGATCTCGGGGCGGTCCATGATGCGCAGCCAGGTGCCGTCCGGCCGGCGGCGGGCCACCTGCACCCGGCCGCCGGTGTTGTCGGCGGGGCGGGTCGAGGTGAGGGCCAGATCGCCGTAGCGGACGGTCGGCAGCGCCTCCTCCACTTCGAAGGGACCCGGGGCGTGCGCCAGCATCCGCTCGCAGACGGCGCGGATCGCCTCCCGGCCGACGGTCACGGCACCGGGCGGGTAGGCGAGCACCGCGTCGTGCTCGTAGAGCTCGGCCAGCCCCTCGGCGTCACCGGCGTTGGCACGCTCCACGAACAGCCGGGCCAGCTCCTCGGGGGTGGTGGCGCGGGCACGGGTCTCGGTCATGGCCGACTCCTTTCGACTGCCTTTCGGCTGCCTTCGACCGCCCTTTCGGCCGTCTCTCGGCTGTCTCCACTCTCCGGCGGGCGCGATCAGAAGTCCAAGAGATGGTAAGTCTGGTTGCTAGAGTCATTGGTTATGGAACTGCGGCAGCTTGAATACTTCGTGGCGGTGGCCGAGGAGCGGAACTTCACCCGGGCCGCGGAGAAGGTGCATGTGGCGCAGCCCGGCGTCAGCGCACAGATCCGCCGGCTGGAGCGCGAGCTCGGCGAGCAGTTGCTGGACCGCTCGGGCCGCTCGGTGCGGCTGACCGAGGCGGGCGCTGCGGTGCTCCCCTACGCACGGGCCGCGCTCGCGGCGGTGGAGGGCGCCCGGCTCGCGGTCGACGAGCTGACCGGGCTGCTGCGCGGCCATGTGGCGGTCGGGACGGTCACCTCGCACAGCGTGGATCTGCCGGGGCTGCTGGCGGAGTTCCACGACGCCCACCCGGCGGTGGAGATCACCCTCACCGAGGCCACCTCGGACGAACTGCTGGAGGGCCTGCGCACGGGACGGCTCGACGCGGCGATCGTCAGCGTGGGCGCCACCACCCCGGCCGGTGTCGAACTGGAGGTGATCACGGACCAGCCGATCGTGGCCGCGGTCAGCCCGGACCATGAGCTCGCCGTGCACTCGGCCATCTCGCTGGACACCCTGCGCGGCCGTGCGCTGATCAGCCTGCCGCGCGGCACGGGGCTGCGCACCCGGATCGACGAGGCGTGCGCGGCCGCCGGTTTCACTCCGCATATCGCCTTCGAGGCCAGCGATCCGGAGGTGCTGGCACAGCTCGCCGAGCGGGGGCTGGGCGCGGCGATCCTGCCCGGTGCGTTCGCCGAGGCACGGTCGGACCGGCTGCGGTCGGTCCGTATCGACCGGCCGGCCCTGCGCGGGCGGCTGGCCTTCGCCTGGCGGGCGGACGGCCCGAGCGGCCCGGCCGGCCGGGCCC
>NZ_JAHLEM010000116.1 GCF_018883605.1 Streptomyces niphimycinicus
CTGGTGCTGTAGGGATTGCTTCGGGGTGTGTTCGGCAGGCGTGCGTCCAGGCCGCCGTACGCACCCCGGCGCGGGGAGTCCTGAGACTCGCTGAACGATGCCCGACGCCAGCTTGGCAGGGCTAGGTCATGCGAGGGCGCCGACGCGCTGAGCGAACGCGCGTACGCCGGGAAGTGCGCGGTCGTGCCGCATCAGCCCGGCGGCCAGCGTCCGCACGGAGCCGCGGCGGAGGGGGCTCCGCGGCCTAGACTCTGGGTCTCCACCCTCCACACCATCCGGCGAATGGATCGACTTCGCATGACTCAGGCGATTCGGCGAGGCGGCAGGACCACCCGCATCAAGAACCCCACTGCCCCGAAGGTCTTAACTACCCTGCGGCCGGCCGACATGGCGAGAGACGGCCTGGAAGACGACGCGATGATCCGTGGGGTGCAATACGAGGGAACGCCCTTCGTGGCTGTCGCGGCTGAGGCCGTCGAAATGGAGGGCTGCACGTTCGACAGCTCCCGCTTCACCGGAACGCGTCTGATCCGCAGCCAGTTCAGCGACTGCCGGTTCAACACCTGCGACTTCGCGGAAGTAGGTGCCGAAGATGTTTCACTGATCCGGTGCGCGGTGAGCGGGAGCAGGTTTACGGGCTCGTCATGGAGGTCTGGAACGTTCCGGGACGTGCGCATGGAGAACTGCGTCATCGCCCCCGGCCTGTTTCGTCACATGAAGCTCTACGCCGTCGTGTTCACCGACTGCAAGATGGCGGGCGCGGACTTCCAGGGGGCCGAGCTGCACAATGTGAAATTCGAGGGCTGCGATTTGACCGGAGCGCAGTGGGCCAACTGCCGGGTAGGTACCGCGCGGTTCGAGAACTGCACTCTGATTGACGTCGGCGGAGGCGCAAGCCTCAAGGGCGCCACAGTACAAGGCCCAGGGCAGATGGAGTTGGCCCTGAGCCTTGCACGGGAAGCGGGAATCCTCTTCGAGTAGCTGGGTCAGATGGTGACCGCTGGCACGAAGCCCGCCCAGTCGGGACTGGAGATGCGTGTCCACTCCGCGGCGGTGCTGCGAACGGTGCCCGGCGCCGCGAGGCGGCGGTGTAGCCGACGACCGGGAACACCGGGCCCCTCCCGCCGGGAGGGGGCCCCTTCGTGCTCTCGTCACGCGCTGCCCTCGGCCCACGCCCCGTCAGGCATCACCACGGCGACGCATGGTGCGCTCCTCGTCGTCGGTGCAGTACTGGAGCACCACCCCGGGGAGCGTGGACGCCAGCAGGAAGGTGAAGTGGTAGCTGTCGAAGGCCGTGACCGGCACCTGGGATTCCCTGCGTGCGTCTACCGGTCCCGATGCAGGCGGCGAGGGAGGGGCCGGCGCCGCCGTGCGCGCTGCCATGAAGGACCCGCCGTCCGCATCGAAGCGCCCCTCCAGGCTCCCGTCCGGCATGCGGTCGAGGACGGCCAGACCCCCGCTCAGTGGCGGGAAGAGGTTCGCGACGAGTCGTCCCCCGGGAGCGACCGCGGACCTCAATGTCTCGGTGATCCGTGGGAGGGCACACGTGGTGATCACCTTGTCGAACGACTCGGGCTGCCAAGTCCAGGTCCTCACGTCCACGGTGAGTACGTTCGGTGTGATGCCGATGGCTTCTAGATTGAGCAGGGCTTCGGATGTCAGGTCCGGGTCGATGCCCGCCGTCACGAGATGGTTGGCGCTCTCCAGGCGGTGAGCGAGGAGGGCGGTTTGGTAGCCGGTGCCAGTACCCCCATCGAGGACCCGATCGCCAGGCCGCACGTCAAGGGCTTCCAACATCCGGGCCGTGAGGCTCGGCTGTGTGCTGGACGACGTGGGGACGCCGGTGAACAGCCCATCCACGGACTTCGCCGTCTCCGGGTCGAGGCGGGTGACGAGGGTGGCGTTGGTGTAGATGAGGTGGAGCCAGTCTCCGCCGCGAAGCAGCAAGGGGGTTTTCCGGACTGTTGAGCCATGCCCACTGGCCAGAGGGGCGCATGTCACCGAGGATGGACAGCACGACGTGCACCGGCGCAACTTCCCCGCGGAGAAATACCGCGAGGGCCTGCCGGAGGAGCACCACCCGACCTACGACCGTCTCATCCAGCAGGCTGCCGACATCCACCGCACGGGCATCGTGGAGTCGGACTCGCAGGCGCACATGGCCGGAAGCGAGATTCTGGTGGGTCTGGTGGACGGGTTGGTCGCTGTGTGGGATGGGCAGCCGGCTCGCGGGTACGGCGGCACGGCCGACGTTGTGGCCTACGCCGAGCGCACCGGTCTCCGGTCTCGGGTGATCTGGCCGGAGGGCGCTACCCGGGACTGACCGAGAGCGCGGCTTATCGTCCAGCGTGTGGACCCGACAGACTCATCGCGCTCCAGCAGGCCGTCATCACCGAGCACGCCAAGGAAGCCGGACTCAACCGGTTCGCAGTAGGGCCCTCGGGGCGCTGGGGTGCTCGGGGGCCAGGGGCGTCGGAGGGGTGGTCCCGGGGCCAGTGGCGGGGGCGTGCGAGGCGACCGCGTCAGGGCGTCGAGCTCGGGGTTCCGGGCGGGGAGGTGGGGGAGGGCCGGGTCGGGGTCCCCGTGTTGGACGAGGGGGCCGAGGTGGCCGGAGGGGAGGTGCGGGGGTCGCCGGCGGGCGGGGCCGGGTGGTTGTCCTGCGGGGAGCCGGACAGCAGCAGGAAGGCCACGGCCGCCGCCGCTGCCGCCGCCACGGCGACGGCGGACACCACCCGCCGGATCCGCCGGGTGCCCCAGGCCGGGCCGGTGGGCGGGCGGTACGGGGACAGTTCGTGGGCGTCGATGAGCCGCGCACGGGCGTCGAGCGCGGCGCGCAACCGGTCCTCGACGGGTGGGGGAGTGCTCATCGGGCCGCCTCCAGCAGCTTTTCCAGAGTGACGAGCGCACGGCTCGCGGTCGACTTCACGGTGCCTCGGGAGACGCCCAGCGTTTCGGCTATCTGCGCCTCGGACAGCTCCGACCAGTAGCGCAGCACCAGCACCTCGCGCTGGCGCGCGGTGAGTTCGGCCAGCGCGTCCAGGACCTGCCGGTGTTCCTCGGCGAGCAGCAGCGGCTCGTCCACGGGCGCTCCCGGCCCCTGGTACGGCGGGGTGTAGGCGCGCGCGGTACGCCGTCGGCGCAGCACCGAGCGGGCGGCGTTGACCACGGCGGTGTGCAGATAGGCGTGCGCGTCCTGGAGGCTGTCCAGCCGTGAGCCGTGTCGGCGGCAGACGGCGGCGAAGGCGTCCTGGACGACGTCCTCGGCGGTGTGCAGGTCGTCCACCAGGAAGACCGCAAGCCGGATCATGTCCAGCCGCCGGGCCTGGTACAGATCGGCCAGCGTGGGGCCGGGCTCGCCGTCGCCCCGGCCGCCCACCGCCCTCAGCGCCCACGGCCGCCGCCCGGCGCGTCCCGTCTCCACCGGTGGTGTCGAGGCGGTCGTCCGGGCGCGGCGGAGCAGCCGGGTCCACCAGGGCAGGACAAGAGTGAGCTGCATCGTCCTCGTTCACCTCATCGGCGGGGCGGGGCGGGGCCGGCTCCGGAACCGGCCCCGCCCCATCCGTGGTTGCGGCTAGCGACCGGCCTTGGTGGGGGCGGGCTTGGTGGGCTCGGGCACGCTGGTGGGCGGCTCGGTGGGGGCGGGCTTGGTCGGCGCGGGCACGCTGGTGGGCGGCAGCGTGGCCTCCGGCTTCGAGGTCGCCGATGGGACCGGCTTGGCCGGGCGGGAGTGGTCGGAGGTGGCCGCCTGGGCGGCGATGCCCCCGCCCACGATCAGGGCGACACCGGCCGCCGACCCCAGGATCCAGGGGCGCAGACGGCGGTTGGGCTTCTTGGCGCGGTCGTGCTGCATACGGAACGACTCCCGAAAGGGTTGAGCGAACGCTGATGGCCAGGCGCGTCCCGAGGGCCCGAAGGACCCGTTCCGGAACCCGCCTTCACCCCAACCAGACGTGCGGCCCCACCCGAGGTTGTCGCGCCCCGGAAAAAGCTTCCCGAGCTGACGCCAGGTAACGGATCGATAACTACCGGAAACCGTGCAACCGTTCCCGCCCCTGGCGGGTCGTACCTGGCATCGGGCTTCCCGGGGAGGATCCGGGGGGATTGAGGGGAAGCCCTGTGGAGGGGGAGACGAGGGGCCCGGCCAAGGCCGGGCCCCTCGAAGCGTCCCGCCCCACGCTCCGGGGACGACCGCGCGTCGCACGCCTCAGAACGGCACCCCGCACCGCAGCAGCACATTCGCGTACGGCCGCGCCTCGCCCGTACGCACCACCAGCCTCGCCCGTCCCGTCATCGTCTTCAGCTCCTCGTGCGGGACCAGATCCAGCGCGGGAGCCGGGAAGAGGCGGTCGAGCAGGGCGGTCGCCCCGGGGTTGTGGTCGCGTACCTCCCGCGCCGCCGTGGCCCGTTCGACCACCAGCTCCTCCAGCAGCCCGGTGAGCACCCGCTCGAACGACGGCACCCCGGCCGTGAAGGCGAGGTCCACCACGAACGGCCCGTCCGGTATCGGAAGACCCGCGTCGCACACCATCACCGTGTCGGTGTGGCCCAACAGGGCGATGCCCGCGCTCAGATGGCGGTTGAGAATCCCGGACCGCTTCACAGCGCCGCCACCTCCCCGGCGCTCGGGAAGGACGCCTGCGCCCCGGCCCGGGTCACCGCGGCGGCGCCCACGCGCACCGCGAACCGCACCGCGGTCGGCAGGTCGTCGCCGACGCCCAGGCGCCAGGCGAGCGCGCCGGTGAAGGCGTCCCCGGCGCCCGTGGTGTCCACGGCCGTCACCGCGGGACTGGGCACCAGCACCGTACGGTCGCCGTCGGCGACCAGCGCGCCCTCGGCGCCCAGGGTCACCACGACCGAGCGCGGACCGCGCGACAGCAGGGCGTCGGCCCACTCCTCGGGGTCGTCGGAGGAGCCCACCGGGGCGTCGCTCAGCAGGAACCGCGCCTCGTGCTCGTTGACCACCAGCGGATCGCAGGCGGCCAGCACATCGGTGGGCAGTGGCGCGGTCGGCGAGGGGTTGAGCACCACCCGCGGCCCGGGGCGGCCGCCGAAGCCCGCGCCCGCCGCGCGGACCACCTCGGCGACCGTCTCCAGGGGGATCTCCAGTTGCAGCGAGACCACCCGGGCCGCGGCCAGCAGGCCCGCCGCGGCCCGGACATCGCCCGGGGTCAGCCGGGCGTTGGCCCCCTGGGAGACCAC
The DNA here is from genome assembly GCF_018883605.1 of Streptomyces niphimycinicus. GTDB lineage: Bacteria > Actinomycetota > Actinomycetes > Streptomycetales > Streptomycetaceae > Streptomyces > Streptomyces niphimycinicus. Next base: position 5,200 of record NZ_JAHLEM010000116.1, read on the forward strand.
GATGCTGTTGTCACCCGAGGGGTCCACCGTGATCAGCGCGACCCCGGTGGGCGCGCCGCCGACCAGGACTCCGGCGGTGTCGACCCCGGCCGTCGCTTGCGAATCCAGCAGCAGCCGGCCGTAGTCGTCGTCGCCGACCCGGGCCAGCAGCGCCGTCCGGGCCCCCAGCCGGGCGGCGGCGACGGCCTGGTTGGCCCCCTTGCCGCCCGGGTGGACCGCGAGGTCCGACCCGAGGACGGTCTCACCGGCCCCGGGGCGGCGGTCGACTCCGATCACCAGATCGGCGTTGGCCGACCCCACGACCAGCAGGTCGTAGTCGTGCATCCGCACGTCCTTTCGTTTGTCACTTCACGGTGACGACCTTCGCCACCGCGCCGTGACGACCCTTGTCACTTCGCGGTGACGACCTTCACCGGCACCTTCACCGTGCCGTCGATCTTCTGCCCCTTGGCGGCCTTGACGGCATTCCGCACCACCATCCGGCCCAACTCCTTCGGCTGCTGGGCGACGGTCGCGGCGAGGCTGCCGTTCTCGACGGCCTTGAGCCCGTCCGGGGTGCCGTCGAAGCCGACGACGTCCACGGACTTGCCCGCCTTGGAGCCGAGCGCCTTGACCGCGCCGAGCGCCATCTCGTCGTTCTCGGCGAAGATCCCGTCGATACCGGGGTGGCCCTGGAGCAGATTGGTGGTCACATCCAGCCCCTTGGCCCGGTCGAAGTCGGCGGTCTGCTTGCCGACGACCTTGATGTCCGGGTACGCCTTGAGGCCCTCCGCGAAGCCCTTACCGCGCTCACGGGAGGCGGAGGTGCCGGGGGTGCCCTGAAGCACCAGGATCGTGCCCTTCTTTCCGAGCCGCTCGGCGAGCGTCTTGGCGGCCAGCTTGCCGCCCGTGATGTTGTCCGAGGCCACCAGGGTCGCGATCTTCGCCTTGTTGACACCGCGGTCGGCGGCCAGCACCGGGATGCCCGCCTTGTCGGCGGCCCGGACGGACGGGCCCGCGGCATCGGAGTCGACCGGGTTGATGATGATCGACTTCATGTTCTGGCTGGTGAAGTTCTGAATCTGATTGGCCTGCTGGGAGGCGTCGTTCTGGGCGTCGGTGACCGTAAGGCTGACACCGGCACGCTTGGCCTCCTCCTGGGCGCCCGCCTTCAGTTGCACGAAGAAGGGGTTGTTGAGGGTGGAGACCGAGAGCCCGACCTTGGTGGACGCGCCCCCGGAGGAGCCGGAGCGCCAGACGGAGGCGCCGATGGCGATGGCGGCGACGACCACGGCGGCCAGCGCGAACTTGCCCGCGTTGACGCCCTTCTTACGGCCGCCACCGGACGATCCGCCCGCCGCGGCCCCGGGCGCGCCCGGGCTCGCCCCGGCCCGCCTGCGCAGCGTGTCCAGCAGCACCGCGAGCGCGATGACGACACCGATGACCACCTGCTGCCAGAAGGGGGAGACCTCCAGCAGGTTGAGCCCGTTGCGCAGCACCGCGAGGATCAGCGCGCCGATGAGCGTGCCGGACGCCTTACCGACGCCACCGGACAGGCTCGCGCCGCCGATGACCACCGCGGCGATCGCGTCGAGTTCATAGCCGACGGCCGCCTGCGGCTGCGCGGAGGACAGCCGGGAGGCGAGCACGATGCCCGCGATGGCCGCGAAGCCGCCGGAGAGCGCGTAGATGACCAGCTTCTGGCGGGTCACCCGGATCCCGGAGAGCCGGGCGGCCTCCTCGTTGCCGCCGATCGCGTACATCGCGCGGCCCGCGTACGTACGGCCCAGCACACCCGCGGTGATCAGCCCCATGCCGATCATCACGAGCACCGGGATGGGCAGCCAGCCGCCGATGGTGTCGCCGAGGCCGGACATCGAGTCGGGGATGGCTATCGGGCTGCCCTGGGAGATCACCAGGGCCAGACCGCGGCCGATCGACAGCATCGCGAGCGTGGCGATGAACGGCGGCAGCTTCCCGAAGGCGACCAGCGCCCCGCTGACCAGACCGCAGGCGACACCGGTGACGACCGCCAGGAGCGCGGCGATCCACACCGGCAGCCCCTGTGAGGTCGCCGACCAGGCGAGCACGGTGGCGGACAGCGCGGCCACCGAGCCGACCGACAGATCGATCCCCGCGGAGACGATGACGAAGGTGACGCCGAAGGCGAGGATCGCGGTGACCGCCGCCTGGACGCCGACGTTGAGGAGATTGCCGGTGGTGAGGAAGTCGCCGGACAGCAGCGACATGGCCGCCACCAGCAGCACCAGGGCGCTCAGGGCGCCGTTGTCGAGCAGCACGCGGCGCAGCACCGCCGAGCCCCCGGGGTCCTTCGTAAGCGTGTCAGTGGCCACGGGAGCCCTCCTTTTCATTGCCGCCGACTCCTTCGTCGGCGCCCTTGACGTCCTTCACTGCCAGGGCCATCACGGCGTCCTGGGTCGCTTCGCGAGCGGTCAGCTCGCCCGAGATCCGGCCCTGGGCCATGACCAGGACCCGGTCGCTCATCCCCAGCACCTCGGGCAGATCGCTGGAGATCATCAAAACGGCGTGGCCGGACGCGGTGAGTTCGTTGATGAGCTGGTAGATCTCGACCTTGGCGCCCACGTCGATCCCGCGGGTCGGCTCGTCGAGGATCAGCACCTTGCTGTCGGCGAGCAGCCACTTGCCGATGACGACCTTCTGCTGGTTGCCGCCGGAGAGGGTGCGCACCCGCTGGTCGAGCCCGGCCATCCGGACGGCCAGCCGCTCGGCGACACCGGCCGCCGCGCTCCGCTGGGCGGCCCGGTCGACCAGCCCCGCGCGGGTGGCGGCGCGCAGCGTGACCAGGCCCAGGTTCTCCTGCACGCTGCCGTCCAGGACCAGGCCCTGGCCCTTACGGTCCTCGGGGACGAGGCCGATCCCGGCCCGCATGGCGGCCACCACGTCATGGCGGGCCAGCGGGCGGCCGAGCACCTCGACGGAGCCGGAGTCATACGGATCGGCGCCGAAGAGCGCCCGGACGACCTCCGTACGGCCCGCGCCGACCAGCCCGGCCAGGCCCACCACCTCCCCGGCGCGCACCTCGAAGCCGATGTCCTGGAAGCTGCCGTTCCGGGTGAGCCCCCGGACCTTCAGCAGGGGGTCACCGGCGTCCGTGCGCTCCCGTGGGTACTGCTGCTCGATGGAGCGGCCCACCATCAGCCGCACCAGCTCGTCCTGCTCGGTGGTGGCCGGGACCTGGGTGACACTGCGGCCGTCGCGCAGCACGGTGACGCGGTCGCCCAGCGCGGCGATCTCCTCCAGGTGATGGGTGATGAAGACGACGCCCACCCCGTCCGCGCGCAGCGTGCGCACGATCCGGAAGAGCTTGTCGACCTCCTCGGTGGTGAGCACGGCGGTCGGCTCGTCCATGATCAGGACGCGGGCGTCCAGGCTCAGCGCCTTGGCGATCTCCACCATCTGAAGCCGGGCGATGCCGAGGTCGCGGACCCGGGTCCGGGGCGCGACGTCCACCCCGACCCGGGCCAGCAACTCGGCGGCGCGCTCGTCCATGGTCTTGCGGTCGATCATGCCGAAGCGGCGCGGCTGGCGGCCCAGGAAGATGTTCTCGGCCACGGTGAGGTCCGGGACGAGGTTGAACTCCTGGTAGATGGTGGCGATTCCGAGCCGCTCGGCGTCCTGCGCGCTGTTGATGCGCACCGGGCCGCCGTCGACCAGGATCCGGCCCCCGTCGGGGCGGTGCGCCCCGGAGAGCATCTTGATCAGCGTGGACTTGCCCGCGCCGTTCTCGCCCAGGAGGACGTGGACTTCGCCGCGGCGCAGATCGAAGTCCACCCCGTCCAGGGCGATCACCCCGGGGAAGGTCTTCCGGACGCCCTCCATACGCAGCAGCTCCGCCCCGCCGGGGGAGGGCCGCTTGGACTCGGCACTCATGGTGTGCTCCCTTCGGGCTCGCCGCACGAGCGGCGGGTGACCAGACGGGCGGACAGGGTCACCGACTCGGCGGGCCGCCCCTCGACGAGGTCGATCAGCGCGCGTACGGAGGCATGGCCGAGCGCTCCGGTCGGCTGGGCGACGGCGGTGATCGGTGGATCGGTGTGGACGAACCAGGGGATGTCGTCGAACGCGGCGAGCGCCACGTCGTCCGGCACCCGCAGGCCCCGCGCGCGGATCTCGTCCATCGCGCCGAGCGCCATCAGGTTGTCCGCGGCGAAGATCGCGTCCGGCGGCCGCGGCAGATCGAGGAAGCGGGCGGTCACCCGGCGGCCGCTGTCCGCCTGGAAGTCCCCCTGGCCGATGTGGTCCTCGGACAGCGCCAGACCGAACTCGCGCAGCGCGGAGCGGAAGGCGTCCACCCGTTCGCGGCCGGTCGTGGTGGCCGCCGGGCCCGCGATGATCGCGAGCCGGCGGTGCCCCAGGGCGCACAGATGGTCCACCAGATCGCGGATGGCGCTCCGCCCGTCGGTGCGGATCACCGGCACCGCGTCCAGGCCCTCGCCCTCGATCCAGCGGTCGACGAAGACCATGGGGGTGCCGGCGCGGGCGGCGGCCAGCATCATCGGGGAGCCGCCGTCGGTGGGACTGACCAGCAGTCCGTCTATGCGGCGGTCCATCAGGGTGCGCACATGGTGGTCCTGGAGTTCGGGCCGCTCGTCGGCGTTGCCGATGATCACGCTGTAGTCCAGCTCGCGGGCGGCGTCCTCGACCGAGCGGGCCAGCTCGGTGAAGAAGGGATTCAGCACATCGCTGATGACCAGCCCCAGGGTCCGGGTCTGATCGGTGCGCAGCGAGCGGGCCACCGCGTTGGGGCGATAGCCGAGGTCGGCGACCGCGGCGAGCACCCGTTCACGGGTGTCCGGGCGAACGGAGGGGTGGTCGTTGAGCACCCGCGAGACCGTCGCGACGGAGACCCCGGCACGCCGCGCCACATCCTTGATGGCTGGCATCGTCCACCTCCTTGTGGAATCGATTACATGGGATTGGAATCGATTACATCGAGAGAGGCAAGGGGTCAGCCGCCAGTGAAACCGGATCGTGATATTCCGCCGCGGGGCCGACGGCCCGTTCTTCACCCCCCGGCGCGTCGCCCCGGGCTGTCCCCGGGCTGTCCCCGGGTTGTCCCCGGGTTGCCCCCGGGTTGTCCACAGGCGTTGTCCACAGGCCCGAACCGCCTGTCGCCTCGCGGCGGTACGGTCGAGGCATGCTCAAACTCGCGGTGGTCGAAGGGGTCCTGGAGCGGATCACCTACGCCAATGAGGAGAACGGCTATACGGTCGCGCGGGTCGACACCGGCCGGGGCTCCGGCGATCTGCTGACGGTGGTCGGCTCGCTGCTGGGCGCCCAGCCGGGCGAGTCACTGCGGATGGAGGGCCGCTGGGGTTCCCATCCGCAATATGGCAAACAGTTCACCGTCGAGAATTACCAGACCGTCCTCCCCGCCACCGTCCAGGGCATCCGGCGCTATCTCGGCTCGGGTCTGATCAAGGGCATCGGCCCCCGGATCGCCGACCGGATCACCGAGCACTTCGGCGTCGACACCCTCGATGTCATCGAGGAGCGGCCCGAGCGGCTGGTCGAGGTCCCGGGCCTCGGCCCCAAGCGCACCAAGATGATCGCCGCGGCCTGGGAGGAGCAGAAGGCCATCAAGGAGGTGATGGTCTTCCTCCAGGGGGTGGGCGTCTCCACCTCCATCGCGGTGCGGATCTACAAGAAGTACGGCGACGCGTCGATTTCGATTGTGAAGAACGAGCCGTATCGGCTGGCGGCCGACGTCTGGGGCATCGGCTTCCTCACCGCCGACAAGATCGCCCAGTCGGTCGGCATTCCGCATGACAGCCCCGACCGGGTGAAGGCCGGTCTCCAGTACGCGCTGTCCCAGTCCGCCGACCAGGGCCACTGCTATCTCCCCGAGGAGCAACTCATCGCGGACGCCGTGAAGTTGCTCCAGGTGGACACCGGTCTGGTCATCGATTGCCTGGGTGAGCTGGCGGCCGAGGACGAGGGCGTGGTGCGCGAGCCGGTCCCGGGCCCGGCGGACGGCGAGCCGGTCTCCGCGGTCTATCTGGTGCCCTTCCACCGCGCCGAGATCTCCCTCGCCGGCCAGGTGCTGCGGCTGCTGCGCACCCAGGAGGACCGGCTGCCCGCCTTCGGGGACGTGGACTGGGACAAGGCGCTGGGCTGGCTGGCGAGCCGCACCGGGGCCGATCTGGCGCCCGAGCAGAGCCAGGCGGTGCGGCTCGCGCTGACCGAGAAGGTCGCGGTGCTCACCGGCGGGCCGGGCTGCGGCAAGTCGTTCACCGTGCGGTCCGTGGTGGAGCTGGCCCGCGCCAAGAAGGCGAAGGTGGTGCTGGCGGCGCCCACCGGCCGGGCCGCCAAGCGGCTGTCCGAGCTGACCGGCGCCGAGGCGTCCACCGTCCACCGGCTGCTGGAGCTGAAGCCCGGCGGGGACGCGGCATATGACCGGGACCGCCCGCTCGACGCGGATCTGGTGGTGGTCGACGAGGCGTCGATGCTCGATCTGCTGCTGGCCAACAAGCTGGTCAAGGCGGTCCCGCCCGGTGCCCATCTGCTTTTCGTGGGGGATGTGGACCAGTTGCCCAGCGTGGGCGCCGGGGAGGTGCTGCGCGATCTGCTGGCCCCCGGCAGCCCCGTTCCGGCGGTGCGGCTGACCCGGATCTTCCGCCAGGCCCAGCAGTCCGGGGTGGTCACCAACGCCCACCGGATCAATGAGGGGGTGCCGCCGGTCACCCAGGGCCTGTCGGATTTCTTTCTCTTCGTCGAGGACGACACCGAGGAGGCCGGGCGGCTCACGGTCGATGTCGCGGCCCGCCGCATCCCCGCCAAGTTCGGCCTCGACCCTCGCCGTGACGTGCAGGTTCTGGCCCCGATGCACCGCGGCCCGGCGGGCGCGGGCACGCTCAACGGACTGCTTCAGCAGGCCATCACCCCGGCCCGTCCGGACCTCGCGGAGCGCCGCTTCGGAGGCCGGGTCTTCCGGGTCGGCGACAAGGTGACCCAGATCCGTAACAATTATGAGAAAGGGGCCAACGGGGTCTTCAACGGCACGGTTGGCGTCGTCACCTCACTCGACACCGATGAGCAGCGGCTGACCGTGCGGACGGACGAGGACGAGGAGGTACCGTACGACTTCGACGAGCTGGACGAGCTGGCTCATGCCTATGCGGTGACCATCCACCGGTCACAGGGCAGTGAGTACCCGGCCGTCGTGATTCCGGTGACCACCGGGGCCTGGATGATGTTGCAGCGCAACCTTCTGTACACGGCGGTGACCCGTGCCAAGCGCCTTGTGGTGCTGGTCGGCTCGCGCCGCGCGCTGGGGCAGGCGGTGCGCACCGTCTCGGCGGGGAGGCGTTGTACCGCGCTGGATCACCGACTTGGCGGCGATGTGTCAGTCGAGCGTGTCAAGAGGGTTTCCGAACGATGACGATCGGGGCAGGATGGCCGTAAAGGCGGCACTGAGTGCCGCCAAAAGGCTCTTCAGCCGACCCCGAGTGCACGTTCTCTACCCGAGTAGGGGAAGGTGGGGGGAGTCAGGGCACCTCGAAGAAGAGAACCAGACGTCGGTGAGGGATGACGTGAGCGACAACTCTGTAGTACTGCGGTACGGGGACGGCGAATACACCTACCCGGTGGTCGACAGCACCGTCGGCGACAAGGGCTTCGATATCGGCAAGCTGCGTGCCCAGACCGGTCTGGTGACCCTGGATTCCGGTTACGGCAACACCGCCGCGTACAAATCCGCGATCACCTATCTGGACGGTGAGCAGGGCATCCTGCGATACCGCGGCTACCCGATCGAGCAGTTGGCGGAGCGTGCCTCCTTCCTGGAGACCGCCTTCCTGCTGATCAACGGGGAGCTGCCGACCGTCGATGAACTGGCGGCCTTCCGTGGGGAGATCACCCGCCACACGCTCCTGCATGAAGACGTCAAGCGGTTCTACGACGGTTTCCCGCGGGACGCCCATCCGATGGCGATGCTGTCCTCCGTGGTCAGCGCGCTGTCGACGTTCTACCAGGACAGCCACAACCCCTTCGACGAGAAGCAGCGCAACCTCTCGACGATCCGGCTGCTGGCCAAGCTGCCGACCATTGCCGCGTATGCGTACAAGAAGTCGGTCGGCCACCCCTTTGTCTACCCGCGCAATGACCTGGGCTATGTCGAGAACTTCCTCCGGATGACCTTCTCGGTCCCCGCGCAGGAGTACGAACTCGACCCGACCGTGGTCTCCGCGCTCGACAAGCTGCTGATTCTGCACGCCGACCACGAGCAGAACTGTTCGACCTCCACGGTCCGGCTGGTCGGCTCCTCGCAGGCCAATATGTTCGCCTCCATCTCGGCGGGCATCAACGCGCTGTGGGGCCCCCTGCACGGCGGCGCCAACCAGTCCGTGCTGGAGATGCTCGAGGGCATCCAGGCTTCGGGCGGCGACGTCGACACCTTCATCCGCAAGGTGAAGAACAAGGAAGACGGCGTGAAGCTCATGGGCTTCGGGCACCGCGTCTACAAGAACTTCGACCCCCGGGCGAAGATCATCAAGTCGGCGGCGCACGATGTTCTCTCCGCGCTCGGCAAGTCCGACGAGCTGCTCGACATCGCGCTCAAGCTGGAGGAGCACGCCCTCGCGGACGACTACTTCGTCGAGCGCAAGCTCTACCCGAACGTGGACTTCTACACCGGTCTGATCTACCGGGCGATGGGCTTCCCGACCGAGATGTTCACCGTGCTGTTCGCGCTCGGCCGGCTGCCGGGCTGGATCGCCCAGTGGCACGAGATGATCAAGGAGCCGGGCTCCCGCATCGGCCGCCCGCGCCAGATCTACACGGGCGTCGTCGAGCGCGACTTCGTCCCGGTCGAGGAGCGCTGACCTTCGCTTCTCCGGTGCCCCCGTCCTGGCCGCCTGGCCGGTCGGGGGCACTTGGCGTCTCCGGTCCCTTGGGTCTTCCGGCCGGGGGCACCTCCCAGCGGTAGCTGGGGGAGGCTTTTGCGCCCCGGAGGCGAACCGAGCCCAAAAAATGGGGGTGCCAGAAGCGCCCCGCTTCCGATCCCCCCACGGGTCGGAGCGGGGCGCTTCCCTTGCCCCGGAGCGGATTCCCCCCACGGGATCCGGCCGGGTGTCCACGGGCCCTTGCGGGCCGTTTGGCGACGCGATCCGCCGGGACGCGTACCTACGGGAGGGCCGCTCAAAGCTCCCCGAGTACGTCGTCCCGGCTACGCGTAGCGGGATGCGTCCCCCAAGACGAATCCCCACCGTCCCATTAGACTCGCGTCCCCCCTCGATGGTTACGTTGGGTTGTATGTGATCTGCGTCTCTTGCCATATGGGCCATAAAAGGGCAAGAGCCTCGATTTAAAAATCGAGGCTCTGCTGTATGGGTGTTGTGCGGCTTATGGGGACTTGGTGAATCTATGTGGACGCTGTGAAGGTCCGCAGTCGCAGACTGTTCGTCACCACGAACACGGACGAGAACGCCATGGCCGCTCCCGCGATCATAGGGTTCAGCAGTCCGGCCGCAGCGAGCGGCAGCGCGGCGACGTTGTAGCCGAAGGCCCAGAAGAGATTGCCCTTGATGGTGCCGAGCGTCCGGCGCGCCAGCCGGATCGCGTCCGCGGCGACCCGCAGGTCGCCCCGGACCAGTGTCAGATCCCCGGACTCGATGGCCGCGTCCGTGCCCGTGCCCATCGCGAGCCCGAGGTCGGCGGTGGCGAGGGCGGCCGCGTCGTTGACCCCGTCGCCCACCATGGCGACCGTACGGCCCTCGCCCTGGAGCCGCTTCACGACGTCCACCTTGTCCTGGGGCAGCACCTCGGCGATGACGTCGTCGATGCCGACCTCGCGGGCCACCGCCTCGGCGACGAGCCTGTTGTCGCCGGTCAGCAGCACCGGGGTGAGGCCGAGCGCCCGCAACTGGGCGACCGCCTCGGCGCTGGTCTCCTTGACGGCGTCGGCCACCAGGAGGACGCCGCGCGCCTTGCCGTCCCAGGCCACCGCGACCGCCGTCCGCCCCTCCGACTCGGCCGCCGCCTTGGCGGCCGCCAGCTCCTCGGGCAGTTCGACGGCCCATGCGTCGAGCAGCTTCTCGCGGCCGACCAGGACCGCGTGACCGTCCACCGTGCCCTGGACGCCGAGGCCGGGCTCGGACCGGAAGTCCGCGGGCGTGGGGAGGTCGCCGATCCGCTCGGCCGCGCCGTCCGCGATGGCGCGCGCGATCGGGTGCTCCGAGGCGTGCTCCAGGGCGCCCGCGAGCCGCAGCAGCTCCTCCTCGTCCACGCCGGGCGCCGTCACGGCCCCGCGCAGCCGCATCTGCCCGGCCGTCACCGTGCCGGTCTTGTCCAGGACGACGGTGTCCACCCGGCGGGTCGACTCCAGCACCTCGGGCCCCTTGATCAGGATGCCGAGCTGGGCGCCGCGGCCGGTGCCGACCATGAGCGCGGTCGGGGTGGCCAGGCCCAGGGCGCAGGGGCAGGCGATGATCAGGACGGCCACGGCCGCGGTGAAGGCGGCGGCCGTCTCGCCGGTGGTGAGCAGCCAGCCCAGCAGGGTGCCGACAGCGATCAGCAGCACGATCGGCACGAAGATCCCCGAGACCCGGTCGGCGAGCCGCTGTACCTCGGCCTTGCCGTTCTGCGCGTCCTCGACCAGCTTGGCCATACGGGAGAGCTGGGTGTCCGCGCCCACGCGGGTGGCCTCGACCACGATCCGGCCCGCCGTGTTGACGGTCGCGCCCGCCACCGCGTCGCCCGCCGCCACGTCCACCGGCACCGATTCGCCGGTCAGCATCGAGACGTCCACGGCGGAGGAGCCCTCGACCACCGTGCCGTCGGTGGCGATCTTCTCGCCGGGGCGCACCACGAAGCGGTCGCCGACCGCCAGCTCCCCGATCGGGATCCGCACCTCATGGCCCCCGCGCAGCACGGCCACGTCCTTGGCGCCCAGCTCCAGGAGCGCGCGCAGCGCCGCGCCCGCCCGCCGCTTGGACTTCGCCTCCAGGAAGCGGCCCAGCAGGATGAGGGTGGTCACCCCGGCCGCCGCCTCCAGATAGATCGAGGACGACCCGTCGGCCCGGGAGACGGTGAGATCGAAGCCGTGGCGCATGCCCGGCATGCCCGCGTCGCCGAAGAACAGCGCCCACAGGGACCAGCCAAGGGCCGCCAGAGTGCCGATGGAGACCAGGGTGTCCATGGTGGCCGCGCCGTGCCGCAGGCCCGTCCAGGCGGCCTTGTGGAAGGGCGCGCCGCCCCAGACGACGACCGGCGCGGCGAGGGTGAGCGAGAGCCACTGCCAGTTGTCGAACTGGAGCGAGGGCACCATCGCCAGCACCACGACGGGCAGGGACAGGGCGAGGGAGACGAGCATGCGGTGGCGCAGCGGGTCCGGTCCGGCCTCGCCGTGCCGGTCGGCCTCCGGTGCGCCGGTGTCCCCGGGGGTGCGGGGCTCGGGCGCGGCGGGGCGCGGTTCCTCGGCGGTGTACCCGGTCTTGACGACGGTGGCGATCAGGTCGGCGACCTCGATCCCGGCGCCGTAGGACACCTTGGCCTTCTCGGTGGCGAAGTTCACCGTGGCGGTGACGCCGTCGAGGCGGTTGAGCTTCTTCTCGATGCGCGCGGCGCAGGACGCACAGGTCATACCGCCGATGGCGAGCTGGACCTGCGAGGGCCCGCCGGCCGTCGCCGTGGTGTCGGTGGCGGCCCCGGCGGGGGGTGCCGTGCTGGTCATGTCTGGTCTCCTGGGAGGAGGGCCGGGCCGTACGGCGACTGTATGAGCAGGGCGGTACGGTCCGGCGGAGGTTTGGTGGGGGCTCGCTCAGGCCGCCCGGCCGGTGAGCTCGTAGCCCGCCTCGTCCACGGCGGCGCGGACGGTCTCGTCGTCCAGCGGAGCGGCCGAGATCACGGTGACCTGGCCGGTGGAGGCCACGGCCTTGACGCTGCTGACGCCGTCGAGGGCGCCGATCTCCTCGGAGACCGCGCCTTCGCAGTGGCCGCAGGTCATACCGGTCACCTGGTAGACGGTGGTGACAGCCTCGGAGCTCATGGGGTTTCTCCTGTGTGGGGTGAGCGTGACGGTCGGTACGCAGGAGGCACGGGAGGCACCGGAATGCCTCAGCGTCTCCTGACGATCCCCACTTTATACCCCTAGGGGGTATCGATGGAAGCCGGTGGTGCGCCGGTCCGTGACGGGTGGGCCGCGCCCGCGCGCACTCTTCCCCGGTCCGGGCGGGGCGAGGGTGGATGGAGAGCGCGCGGCGCGGGGGTCAGGGGCGGGTGCCGACCGCCTCGGTGCCGAGCACCGGGGCCAGATAGCCGTACAGGGCGGTCTTCAACTCCGCTGCGTACGCCTCCCGCTCCGTGCCCTCATGGCCGAGGATCAGCGTCAGTCCGGCCTTGAACAGGGCGAACGTCATGGTGGTGGTGTGGGTGCGGCGCTCGGGGGAGAGGTCGGGGTTGCGGAGGCCGATCAGCTCGCTGATGCGGTCCTGGATCGAGTCGTGCAGTTCGGCGTGTTCCTCGAGGAGTTGGCCCGGCGCGTCGGAGGACTGGATCAGGGCCAGGAAGACCGGATTCGCGCAATTGAACTCGATCATCGGGTCGAGGACCGTGTCGAGCAGCTCGCCGAGGGGCAGCCCCGCGTTCTCCGGTGTGAGGACCGTCCCGTGGGTCTCCGTCATCCGGCGGTTGAGGCGCTCGCCCAGCTCGACGGCGATGGCCTCCTTGTTCGGGAAGAACTGGTACAGCGTGCCGGGGGAGACCCCGGCCTCGCGGGCGATGGCGTTGGTGCTCGCCGAGGTGTAGCCGGTGCGGCAGAAGACATGGGCGGCGGCGTCGAGCAGTTGCTGGATCCGGCGCTCACCGCGTGCCTGTCTGCGGCGCGGCTTCGCCGTGTCGTCGCGCGGATCCGTCGTGCTCTCGCTCACCTGTTTTCCCCGGCTCTCCGTGTTCGATTGACAAACACGAGCACCCGCTCGCATTCTTGAGAAACGCGAGCGATCGCTCGTGTTTACCGTCTACGGTAATCAGCGACCCGTGCTGCCTACGGACGTATGAGTGGCGGCATGGGGCACAGGTGAAGGGGACACCGCGCCATGACCGATGTCAACCGCCCACCCGGGGACCGAATCGGAGGGTGGACGCGCCTGGTCACCGCGCGGCCGCGGCTGTCCCTTCTGATCGCCCTGCTCTTCACGGCGCTGGCCGTCGTGGCCGGGAGCGGGGTCGCCGACCGGCTGGGAAGCGGCGGCTGGGAGGACCCGGCGGCCGAGTCCTCGTATGCCACCAAGGCACTGGAGAAGCGCTTCCCCGCCTCCCAGCCCAATCTGATCCTGCTCGTCGACAGCGGCGGCAGGACCGTGGACGATCCGGCCGTCGCCGCCGAGGCCCGGGCCCTCGCCAAGAAGCTCTCGGGCGAGCGGGCGGTCACCGGTGTCACCTCGTACTGGGCCACCGGCGCGCCTTCGCTGCGGGCCCGTGACCGGGGCGAGGCGATCATCGCCGCGCGGATCGTGGGCGACGAGTCCGCCGCGGGCAAGACACTGGAGCGCATAGTGCCCCATTACCGGGGCGCCCATGGCCCGGTCGAGGTGTCGGTCGGCGGCATGGTCGCGGTCCGCCATGAGCTCCAGACCACCATCCAGGAGGATCTGCTGCGGGCCGAGATGATCGCCCTGCCCATCACCCTGGTGCTGCTCGTCATGGTCTTCGGCAGCGCCGTGGCCGCCCTGCTTCCGCTCGGCGTCGGCATCATCGCCATCCTCGGCACCGACGCGGTGCTGCGCGGGCTCACCGAATTCACCGATGTCTCGGTCTTCGCGCAGAACCTGACCACCGCGCTCGGCCTCGGACTCGCCATCGACTACGCCCTGTTCATCGTGCGCCGCTTCCGGGAGGAGCTGGCCCAGGGCGCCGAGAAGCTGCCCGCCGTCGCGACCACACTGCGCACCGCCGGGCGCACCGTGCTCTTCTCGGCACTGACCGTCGCCGCCTCGCTCTCCGCCATGCTCGTCTTCCCGCAGTACTTCCTGCGCTCCTTCGCCTATGCGGGGATCGCGGTGGTGCTGATCGCCGCCACCGCCGCCCTGGTGGTCCTGCCCGCGGCACTCATCCTTCTGGGCGACCGGGTCAACGCACTGGACCTCACCCGGCTGCTGCGCCGCGGCCGCCCGGCCCGCGAGGGTGAGCCCGGAGCGGGCTGGGCGCGGCTCGCCCGGCTGGTGATGCGGCGCGCCCCGCTGTTCGCGCTGGCCACCGTCGCCGGTCTGGTCGCGCTCGGACTGCCGTTCCTGAGGGTGGAGTTCGGCACCGCGGACGACCGCCCGTTGCCGTCGAGCGCCGAGTCCCATGTGGTGCAGCAGCACATCCGGGAGGGGTTCCCCGGCGGTCCCGGGGGCGCGGTGGAGGTCCTCGCCGAGGGCGGCACCGGCACCAAGGCCCTCGCCGACTACAGCGCCAAGGTCTCCGCCCTCCCCCAGGTGCTGCGGGTGGACAGCCCGGCGGGCCGGTTCACCGACGGGCGGCGGGTGGCCGAGCCGGGGCCGGCGGAGGCCGCGCGTCTGGCCGGTGGCTCGGCCGACATCACCGTGCTGCCCAAGGGCGAGGCCGTGGACGCCGCCAGCCAGGACCTGGTGCGGACGATCCGCGCCCAGGAGCCGTCGTTCACCACCTCGGTCACCGGCACCGCCGCCGTCCTGGTGGACACCAAGGACTCCATAGGCGACCGGCTGCCCTGGGCCGCCGCCATCATCGTCGCCGTCACCCTGCTGCTGGTCTTCCTGCTCACCGGCAGCGTGCTGATACCGATTCAGGCGGTGCTGCTCAACGCGCTCAGTCTGACCGCGATGTTCGGCGCGGTGGTGTGGGTCTTCCAGGACGGGCATCTGTCCGGCCCGCTCTCCTTCACCACCTCCGGCGATATCGAGACCACCCTGCCCGTGCTGATGTTCTGCGTCGCCTTCGGGCTCTCCATGGACTACGGGGTCTTTCTGCTCTCCCGGATCAAGGAGGAGTACGACCGCAGCGGGGACCATCAGGCGGCGGTCGAGTTCGGACTGCGGCGCACCGGCGGCCTGATCACGGCGGCCGCGCTGATCCTCGCCGTGGTGATGGTGGGCATCGGCACCTCGCGGGTCACCAACACCAAGATGCTGGGGCTGGGCATCGCCCTGGCGGTGCTGATGGACGCGATGGTGGTGCGCGGGCTGCTGGTGCCGGCGGTGATGAAGCTGACCGGCCGGGCCACCTGGTGGGCCCCGGGCCCGCTGCGCCGACTGCACACCCGGTTCGGGCTGAGCGAGGGGGAGTCCGCGCCCACCGAAAGCCGCACGGACGCCGGGACCGGCATAGGCACCGGGACCGGCACGGACGCCGCCAGTGGCAGCGAGGGTGACGGCCGGTGCGAGGGCAAGGCCGGGTCTCCTGCCGAGGACGGGCCGTCCGGGGAGGCGGAGACGGTGCGGGACCGGGTGAGTACGGGCCGCTAAGCGCTCTGCTGGAAGTGTCGCGATGCGTTGTCGGCCGACTGCGGCGCCGTCGTGGCTGATCGCGCCCACGCGGCGGAGCCGCACATCGACACAGCCCCGCGCCCTTCGGGGCGCTGCCCGAACCGTAGCGGAGTTCCTCTGATCTGCTGAGCGGATTACGGGGATACGGCATCACGGCCCCGCTAATCCTTGGCGTCTCGCCGGGCGCGGCGGTTGCCGGGTCTGCGGGCCACCCAGGCGCGGATCGTATCCGCGTACCAGTACGGCTTGCCGCCCTCCACCAGATCGGGGGGCGGCAGCAGGCCGTGCTTGCGGTAGGACCGTACGGTGTCGGTCTGCACACTGATATGCGCGGCGATCTCCTTGTAGGACCACAGCCTCCGGTCGGTCATCTCACATGCCCTTCCGCAGGTCGTCGCGGCCACGGCCCAGCGGGCCGTCGGGGGAGCCGCGGCGCGCCTGCTCACGCTCCATCAGCCTGTGTCCGGGTCAACGACGCCGAGCCAATGACGGCCAGGGGCTGTTGAGCACCTGTGACGTAGACGTGTGGAGATGTGACGGCTGTGACATAGGAGTGACGCACCCGACGATGACTCCCTGCCATGGCCACAGCGGACCGGCCGTGGGGAAACGGCCAGTCCGCTGCGGGTCAGTTGGCGGGGCGTCAGCTATAGAACGCGGGGCGCTCGATCATTTCGACGGCCGTGCGCTGACCCGTGGCCTGGGCCCGGACCCCCGCCTCGCTGACGGCGGTCGCGGCATAGCCGTCCCAGACGCTGGGGCCCTCGACCTCGCCGCGCCGGGTGGCGTTGACCCACGCCTGCACCTCGCGGTCGTACGCCTCCTCGAACCGGGCCACGAAGTCCGGGGCGATCTCCCCGCCCCAGGTGCCGGGCCGGTTGACCAGCATGCCGTGGGCGTCGCCGACGCGGGCGGTGCCCCGTTCGCAGACCGCCTCCGCCTGGACCTGGTAGCCGAAGCCGCAGGTGGCGAAGATCTCCACATTGACGATCGCTCCACCGGTGGTCTCGAAGACCACGAGCTGGGGGTCGCTGAGCGACTCGGGGGACAGCGAGCTGGGGGTCGGCTTGAGCACGGTGACCGCGGTGATCTCCTGCTCCAGCAGCCAGCGCGACTGGTCCATCTCATGCACCACCGAGTCGGTGATCATCATCTCGTTGGTGAAGTACGAGTGCACCGAGGCGTTGCGGTGGCGGCAGTGCAGCAGCAGCGGGCGGCCCAGTTCACCACCGGCCAGCAGCGCCTTGAGCTTCATGAACTCGGTGTCGTAGCGGCGCATGAAGCCCACCTGGACCCGGCGGTGGCCCAGCTTCTGCTCGGCCTCCAGCACCCGCAGCGCGGACGCGGAGTCCGGGGTGAGCGGCTTCTCGCACAGCACCGGCAGATCGCGCTCGAACGCGCTGAGCAGCGCGGCCTCGTGCGCGGGGCCCGGCGAGGCGATCAGCACCGCGTCCACGCCGGGTGCGGCCATCGCGGCGGCCGGGTCGGTGAACGCCTGACAGCCGTCGGCGGTGTCGGCGACCGCCTTGGCCCGCGCCTCGTCGATGTCGACCACGGCGGCTACCCGGGCGCCGCTGATCACCTCGTTGATGCGGCGGACATGGTCGGCGCCCATCTTGCCGGTCCCGATGACGGCGACCCCGAGCGTTCCCTGCTGCGTCATAGGTTGATCTCTCTTCTCTCTCTGCTCTGGACGGTTCGACGGCCCGTGGGGGAATGCGGCCCGTGGGGGAATGCGGCCCGTGGGGGCGGAAGGGAGGTCAGGCGCCGCAGGAGCGCAGGAAGCGCCGGGTGCGCTCGGCGATGGGGAAGGGCTGGTCGGGCGGGCAGGGGTACATGTCCTGCTCGACGATGGCGAACAGGTCCACATCCAGCTTCTGGGCCGCGGTCAGGACCGGTCCCAGCTCCGGAACGCCGTTCGGCGGTTCACACATGACGCCGCGCTGGACGGCGGGGCCGAACGGCACCTGGTTCTTGACCACATCGGCCAGAATCTCCGGGTCGACCTGCTTGAGGTGGAGATAGCCGATGCGCTCGCCGTAGGTCTCGATCAGCTTGACGCTGTCGCCGCCGCAGTAGGCGTAGTGGCCGGTGTCCAGGCAGAGGTTGACCAGGTCGGAGTCGGTGGCGTCCAGGAAGCGGACCACGTTCTCCTCGGTGTCGATATGGGTGTCGGCATGCGGGTGGACGACGATGTCGAGCCCGAAGCGCTCCCGCACCTCACGGCCGAGCCGCTCCATCCCGGTGGACAGATGGCGCCACTGCTCGGCGGTGAGCGTCGGGGGCTCGATCAGCTCGGCGGTCTTGTCGTCCCGCCAGAAGGAGGGGATGACCACGAGGTGCTTGGCGTTCATCGCCCGGGTCAGCCCGGCCACCTGGGAGACATGCTCCCAGGTGGCGTCCCAGACCTCGGGGCCCCGGTGCAGCGAGGTGAAGATGGTGCCCGCGGAGACGGTGAGGCCGCGCCGGGTGGTCTCCTCGGTGAGCCGGGCCGGGTCGGTCGGCAGATAGCCGTACGGACCCAGCTCGATCCACTGGTAGCCGGCCTCCGTGACCTCGTCGAGGAAGCGCTGCCAGGGGACCTGCTGGTCGTCGTCGGGGAACCAGACCCCCCAGGAGTCGGGGGCCGAGCCGACCCGGATGCGGTCCAGGGCGGGTGCGGGGGAGGCGTCGGCAGTCATGGCAGAGGGTCTCCTCGGTGTTCTGGGGTGCCCGCGTCGTACTGTTTTGGGCAGCTTCACCGGCCGGGCGGGCGGCCGTCAAGAGTTCGTCAGGACATTCGGACGTCTTGTCAGAAGAAAGACGTCCGGAGGATGGCGTCCTGTCAGAGGGGCAGAGGGGCAGAGGGCCGGAGGGGCAGGGGGCCAGGGGGCCAGGGGGCCAGGGGGCCAGGGGGGGAGGCGTTCGGTCAGGCGGAAGGGGCGGTCACCTCCTCGGGCAGCTCATCCACATCGACCCCGCGGACCTGGGCCAGCTCATGCTTGAGCGCGGCCAGTTCGGCGCCGCCCGCCATGTGGTTGGTCAGCTCTTCGAGGCTGACGTCCTCGCGCGCCGCGTTCAGCTCCAGCGCGCCGAGCCTCAGCACCGCGAAGTGATCGCCGACCATATAGGCGTGGTGCGGGTTGTGGGTGATGAAGATGACGCCGAGCCCGCGCTCGCGCGCCGCCGCGATGTACTTGAGCACGACACCGGACTGCTTGACGCCGAGCGCCGCGGTCGGCTCGTCCAGGATCAGCACCCGGGCGCCGAAGTGGACCGCCCGGGCGATGGCCACGGACTGCCGCTGGCCGCCGGAGAGGGTGCCGATGGGCTGTTCCAGGTTGTCGAGGTGGATGCCCATGGCGGACAGCTCCTCGTCGGTGATCTTCTTCATCCGCTGGATGTCCAGCCGGCGCACCGGCCAGGGGCCGCGGGTCAGCTCGGAGCCGAGGAAGAAGTTCCGCCACACCGGCAGCAGGGGCACGGTGGCCAGGTCCTGGTAGACGGTGGCGATGCCCAGGTTCAGGGCGTCGCGCGGGTTGTTCAGCCGCACCGGCTTGCCGTCGACGAGGTACTCGCCCTCGTCGTGCTGGTGCAGCCCCGAGATGATTTTGATCAGGGTCGACTTACCGGCGCCGTTGTCGCCTAGCACACAGGTCACCCGGCCCGGCCGGACGGCCAGGTCGATGCCCTCCAGGGCGCGTACGTTTCCGTAGAGCTTGCCCACGCCCCGCAGCCGGACCACCGGCTCATCGGCCGGTGCGGCGGCCTGCGCGGCGCCGGCGGTGTCGGCGGCGTCGGCGGGGCCGGCGGGGCTGGACTGGGGTTCCTTCGTTGCCATTACGGTCACCTCCTGGTGGCCTGACGGCGCACCCACAGATTGACGAGGGTCGCGAGCAGCAGCATCACGCCGACGAAGAACTTGAACCAGTCGGGGTTCCAGTTGGCGTAGACGATGCCCTGGTTGACCATGCCGAAGATGAAGGCGCCGAGGACCGCGCCGATCGCCGAGCCATAGCCGCCGGTGAGCAGGCAGCCGCCGATCACGGCCGCGATGATGTAGTAGAACTCGTTGCCGACGCCCTCGCCGGCCTGCACGGTGTTGTACTCGAAGAGCAGATGCATGCCGACGAACCAGGCCGCGAAGCCCACCGTCATAAAGAGGGCGATCTTGGTGAG
>NZ_JAHLEM010001160.1 GCF_018883605.1 Streptomyces niphimycinicus
CACGGAGGCGAGGCGGTCCGGCGGGCCCACGCCGGTCGAGCGGGCCGGGCGCGCGGCGCGGATGCTCGCGGGCGACGGGGTCGCCTCGGTGGTGGTGGACTGCGAGTCGGGGCCGGTGCGGCTGGGGCTTGCGGGCGCGCTCGCCCGTGAACTGCGGGCCACACCGGTGACGCTGGATGAGCTGCGCGCGGACAGCGTGACCGCGCTGGTGCGCGATGTACGAACCGTATCGAACCCTCGGAGGGCCGCCTGATGCCGCAAGGACAACCGACCGTCGTCCCGGACGACGGGCTGACCACCCGCCAGCGCCGCAACCGCCCGCTGGTCTTCGTTCACACAGGTCAGGGCAAGGGCAAGTCGACCGCGGCGTTCGGGCTGGCGCTGCGGGCATGGAACCAAAACTGGCCGGTCGGTGTATTCCAATTTGTAAAGTCCGCGAAATGGCGGGTCGGTGAGGAGCGTGCGCTGCGCGTCCTCGGCGACTCGGGCGAAGGGGGGACCGTCGCATGGCACAAGATGGGCGAGGGCTGGTCGTGGGTCCAGCGCGACATGGCTTCCAGCGAGGAGGCCGCACGCGAGGGCTGGGAGCAGGTCAAGCGCGATCTCGCGGCGGAGACATACCGGCTCTATGTGCTGGACGAGTTCGCGTATCCGATGCACTGGGGCTGGGTGGACCCCGACGAGGTGGTGTCGGTGCTGCGGGACCGGCCCGGGACGCAGCACGTCGTCATCACGGGGCGTAACGCACCGGCGCAGTTGGTGGACTTCGCCGACCTGGTCACCGACATGTCCAAGGTCAAGCATCCGATGGACACCGGTCAGAAGGGCCAGCGAGGCATCGAGTGGTGAGTGTCCCGCGTCTGGTGATCGCGGCGCCCGCCTCCGGCAGCGGGAAGACGACGGTCACCGCGGGGCTCATGGCCGCCTTCGCGGAGCGCGGTCTGGACGTGTCCCCGCACAAGGTCGGCCCGGACTACATCGACCCTGGCTATCACGCGCTCGCGATCTCCTCGGCCGCCTCCTCGGCCGGGCGGTCCCGGGCCGGGGGCGCGCGCCCGGGCCGGAATCTGGACGCCTATCTGTGCGGTCCGCAGCGGATCGCCCCGCTGTTCCTGCATGGGGCGGCGGGCTGCGATCTGGCCCTGGTCGAAGGGGTGATGGGGCTGTTCGACGGGGCGGCCGGGCAGGGCGAGCTGGCCTCGACGGCGCATGTGGCCAAGCTGCTGCGGGCGCCGGTGGTGCTGGTGGTGGACGCGTCGTCGCAGTCGCGTTCGGTGGCCGCGCTGGTGCATGGCTTCGCGTCCTGGGACCCAGAGGTGCGGGTGGCGGGGGTGATTCTCAACAAGGTCGGTTCGGACCGTCACGAGGTGATGCTGCGGGAGGCGCTGGAGGGGTGCGGAGTGCCGGTGTTCGGCGCGCTGCGCCGGATGCGGGAGGTGCGGGCACCGAGCCGCCATCTGGGTCTGGTGCCGGTGGCCGAGCGCCGGGCGGAGGCGGTCGATTCGGCGGCCGCGCTGGCGGCGCGGGTGCGGAAGGGCTGCGATCTCGACGGGCTGTTGGCACTTGCGCGCAGCGCACCGCCCCTGTCCGAGCCGGTCTGGGATCCGGAGGAGGAGATGCGCCGGGTGGTGGCGGCCGCCCCCGGTGCCGGGGGCCGGGGAGGGCGTGCGGCGCGGCCGGTGGTCGCCGTGGCGGGCGGGGCCGCGTTCACCTTCTCGTACGCGGAGCACACCGAGTTGCTCACGGCGGCCGGGGCGCGGGTCGTGCCCTTCGATCCGCTGCGGGACGAGCGCCTCCCGGAAGGCACCGGCGGTCTGGTCATCGGCGGCGGATTCCCGGAGGTCTACGCCCCCGAGCTGTCCGCGAACGAGCCGCTGCGGGCAGCCGTCGCGAGGCTCGCCGCCTCCGGCGCGCCCATCGCCGCCGAATGTGCCGGACTGCTGTATCTGGCGCGTTCGCTGGACGGGGAGCCGATGTGCGGGGTGCTGGCCACCGAGGCACAGATGTCGGAACGTCTGACGCTGGGCTACCGTGAGGCCGTGGCCATCTCCGACACCGCCCTCGCCGCCGCGGGGACGCGGGTGCGCGGCCATGAGTTCCACCGCACGACCATCGTGCCCGGAGCGGGGGCGGAGCCCGCCTGGGGGCTCGTCCACCCGGAGCGTCGCACCGAAGGGTTCGCACAGGGAAATGTGCATGCCTCGTATCTGCATGTGCACTGGGCCTCGGTCCCAGGGGCGGCGGCCCGGTTCGCCGGCAGATGTGTGTCCCCCGCCGGTTGAGCCGAGGCGGTGGGCTGACGTGGAGGTCATCGGCCGGGGCACGGAGTGTCCTGTGCCCGGGGCCCCGCTTGTCGTCGGGGTCGGGGCCGGCCGGGGTGTGTCCGTCGCCGAGGTGATCGGGCTGGTCGAGACGGTCCTGGCGGAGGCGGGCCTTTCACCAGGCGGCGTCGCCGAGTTGGCGACCGTGGAGGCCAAGGCCGGGGAGGCCGGACTGCTGACGGCCGCCGAGCGGCTGGGGGTGCCCCTGCGCGGATACCCGGCGGCGGCGCTGGCCGCGGTGGAGGTGCCGAACCCGTCCGCGGCCGCGCTCGCGGCCATGGGCACGGCC
>NZ_JAHLEM010001161.1 GCF_018883605.1 Streptomyces niphimycinicus
GAGGCCGCGCCGCCCCCGGAGCGGCGGGCCGCCGACCTCGCCGCGCTCCACCAGCGGGCCCGCGGCCTGGCCGGTCTGCCGGAGTCGCTCGCCCTCGCGCCGTTCGAGCCGGTGCACCATGACGCGGCGTTCCATCTGGACCGGGTGCGCCCCGCGCTGGGGCTGATCGGGCTCGTCCCCGAGACCACGGTGGCCGGTCGGATCGACGCCGTGGCGGGCCCGGACATCCACCTGACCGCGACGGACGGCCGGATCCTGCTGCTGGACACCCGCCAACTGGCGGGCTGGCCACTGACGGCGGCCGCGGCGGACGCCCCGACGACGGCGCCGGTGGCGGTGCGGGAGCGGGAAGCGGAGGCCCCGGAGGGGCTGTTTTGAACGAAGGACTCGGAGAACACCCTGAACACCTGGCACCCTCGCCACCGCTCCCCGGGTGCCGGGCCTTCCTCAGCCCAGCCAGCCGGGCCGGACCAGACCCGACTCATAGGCGAGCACAACGAGTTGGGCACGGTCCCGGACGCCCAGTTTGACCATCGTGCGGCTCACATGGGTCTTGGCGGTGAGCGGGCTGACCACGAGCCGCCGGGCGATCTCCTGGTTCGACAGCCCCATGCCGACCAGGGCCATCACCTCCCGTTCCCGCTCGGTCAACTCCGCCAGCGCCGCCGCGGGCGCGGGTTCCCTGGAACGGGCCGCGAACTCGGCGATGAGGCGGCGGGTCACCCCGGGCGAAAGCAGCGCGTCGCCGCCGACGACCGTGCGCACCGCCCGCAGCAGTTCCTCCGGTTCGGTGTCCTTGACCAGGAAGCCGGAGGCGCCGGAGCGGATCGCCTCGAAGACGTACTCATCGAGTTCGAAGGTGGTCAGCATGACCACCTTCACCTCGCCGAGGGCCGGGTCCTCGGTGATCCGGCGGGTCGCGGCGAGGCCGTCGAGCACCGGCATGCGGATGTCCATGAGGACGACATCGGGGTGCCGCTCCCGCACGAGCGCCAGCGCCTGCTCCCCGTCGGCCGACTCGCCGACCACCTCGATATCCGGCTGCGCGGCCAGCAGGGCGCGGAAGCCCGCGCGGACGAGGATCTGGTCGTCGGCGAGCGCGACACGGATCACGGCGTCTTCCCTGTCCCCCTCATTCATGGTGTCTGGCTCATTCATGGTGTCTGACTCCCGCCCCTGAACGGGATCCGGACCCGGACGCGGAAGCCGCCGTCCGGGCGGCGGCCCGCCGCCACCGTGCCGCCGAGCGCGGCGGCCCGCTCGCGCATGCCGACCAGGCCGTTGCCACCGCCCGTCACCTCACCTCCGGCCGCCGGACCGTCGTCGTCCACCCGCAGCTCCAACTCACCGGGGGCGTAGCGCAACAGGACGTGGGCGTTCCGGGAGCTGGAGTGGCGGACGATATTGGTCAGGGCCTCCTGCACGATACGGAACGCCGCGAGGTCGGCGCCGGGCGGCAGGCCGGTCCGTTCGCCCTCCACCTCCACCCGCACCGCCAGCCCCGCGTCCGCCGCCTGCCCGGTCAGCTCCTCCAGGCGGTCCAGGCCGGGCGCGGGCGAGCGCGGCGCGGCGCCGGACGCGCCGGAGGTCCGCAGCGTGTCGAGGACCTGGCGGACTTCGCCCAGCGCCTCCTTGCTGGCCGCCTTGATGGTGGTCAGCGCGGTGCGGGCCTGTTCGGGGTCCTGGTCGAGGAGGGCGAGGCCGACGCCCGCCTGGACGTTGATGACCGAGATGCTGTGGGCGAGGACGTCATGCAGTTCGCGGGCGATCCGCAGCCGCTCCTCATCCGCCCGGCGCCGCGCCGCCGCCTCCCGTTCGGCCCGTTCGCGCACCCACCGTTCACGCCGTACGCGAACGAGCTCGGACGCGGCGACGATCGCCATCGCCCAGGCGGTGATCCCCAGCTCCTGCTCCCATCCGACGGGCCCGTCACCGTCCGGCGGCAGCCAGCGGTAGAGCCAGTGGCCGATGAGCAGATGGCTGCCCCACAGCAGCCCGAGCGCGCTCCACGCGGCGATCCGCCGCCCGGCGGCGACGGCCGCCACACAGGCGACGACGACGCTGAGGAAGACGGGCCCGTACGGATATCCGGCGGCGATGTAGACCACCGTCACCGCCGCCGTGCCGACCACGACGGTCCCGGGGTGGCGATGGCGCAGGAGCAGCAGCGCGGGCCCGGCGAGCAGCAGCGCACCGGCCCCGGGCCCGAGGCCCACCCGGGCGGGCTGGTCATGCGCGGCGAACCCGGTGCCCATGAGCTGGACGACGGCGATGGCGAGCGAGGAGGGCCAGGGTACGGTCGAGCGCGGTGGGCCGAAGGGCATCTCGCGCCGGCGTCCGCCCGGCCGGTGCCAGGGGCCGGGCTCCCCCGTGAATCCGTGCATACGGCAACGCTAAACCGGCCGGGCGGGCCCGGCGTCCCCCTTGCGCGGTGCCCGCGCGTACTCCCGCCGGAGTACGCCGCACCGGCCGAGCCCGGACCGCCGGGATGCGCCCGGTCTTACGCGTCACCGGCGAGGCCGCGGGGCCGCCGCGCGACGCATCACCGGCGAAGGCTCGGGACCGCCGCGCACCGCACTACCGACGAAGACGCGACGCCGCCGCC
>NZ_JAHLEM010001162.1 GCF_018883605.1 Streptomyces niphimycinicus
CGTGGCCGCCGGGCCCGTGGCCGCCGGGCCCGCGCCGAGCAGCGGCGCGGGGGTGAACCAGATGTCGTTGCGGCCACGCCAGGGGCGGCCCTTGGCCACCATGCGCCGGGCGAGCGCGAGCCGTTTGGCGGTGGGCTCCACGATGCCCAGCCGGGTACGGGCGTCCCGCCCCGTCACCGTCGTCCGTACGGTCGTGTCGTCCGCCGCCAGCAGCTCGGCCAGCCGCTCCGGGGTGTCCGCGGCCAGCGTCAGCACCCGCTCCGGTTCGATGACGACGGTCGTGGCGCGCTGCGCAACCGGCACCGGCGGCTGCTCCAGCACCACATGGGCGTTGATCCCGCCGAATCCGAAGGCGTTCACGGCGGCGCGCCGTACGGGCGCCTCCCAGGGCTCGGCCGCGCCGAGCACCGAGAAGCGAGTGGCCGCCAGCGCCGGATGGGGGTCGTCGCAGTGCAGGGTGGGCAGCAGTCGGCCGTGGTGGACCGCGAGGGCGGCCTTCACCAGGCCGGCGACACCCGCGGCGGGCATGGTGTGGCCGATCATCGACTTCACCGAGCCGATGACGGCCGTCTCACCCGGAGTGCCACCAGGGCCGAACACCTCGGCCAGCGTGGTGAGTTCGGCCGTGTCCCCGGCGGGCGTGGCGGTGCCGTGCGCCTCCAGCAGCCCGATGGCGCCCGGCTCGCGCGGATCGAGGCCCGCGGCCCGCCACGCCTGTCGTACGGCCCGGGTCTGACCGCCCGGGTCCGGGTTGACCAGACCCGTTGCGCGGCCGTCGGAGGCCACACCGGTGCCGCGGATCACCGCGTAGACGCGGTCGCCGTCGCGAAGTGCGTCATCCAGCCGCTTGAGGACGACCACACCGGTGCCCTCGCCGATCAGCAGGCCGTCGGCCGCGCGATGGAAGGGCCGGATCCGCTGGCTCGGCGACAGCGCGCGCAACTGGGAGAACACGCTCCACAGGGTGATGTCGTGACAGTGGTGCACCCCGCCCGCGAGCATCACATCGCACCGGCCCGAGGCCAGCTCCCCCACCGCCTGGTCGACGGCGACGAGCGAGGAGGCGCAGGCGGCGTCCACGGTGTACGCGGGGCCGCGCAGATCGAGCCGGTTGGCGATGCGCGAGGCGGCGAGGTTGGGCACCAGGCCGATGGCCGCCTCGGGCCGGTCCGGGCCGAGCCGCTCGGTGAACGCGTCCCGCACGAGGTCGAGTTGGCCGGGGTCGAGATCGGGCAGCAGCTCGCCGAGGGTCCGTACGAGCTGGTGGGCGGTGCGCACCCGCTGGTCGAGCCGGACCAGCCCGGGGGTGAGATAGCCGCCCCGGCCCAGCACCACACCCACCCGCTGCCGGTCGGGGAGCCGGTCCTCACCGCCCGCGTCGGCGATGGCCTCCGCCGCGACGCCCAGGGCGATGAGCTGGTCGGGTTCGGTGCCGGACACCGAGTTCGGCATGATCCCGAACCGCGCGGCCTCGATCCGGGCGAACTCGTCCACGAATCCGCCCCGTCGGCAGTACACCCGGTCGGGCGCGGCGGGCGTGTCGCCACCGCCGTCCGGGGCGTAGAAACCGGCGTCCCACCGCCCGGCCGGGACGTCGCTGATGGCGTCCACGCCGCCGACCAGATTGCGCCAGTAGGTGTCCAGGTCCGGGGAGCCGGGCAGCAGCACGGACATGCCGACGATGGCCACCGGCGGCTGCCGATGCGCCTGCCCGTCCGTCACCCTCACCAGTCCGAGGCGGTGTAGACGACGGATCCCACGGACTCCTCGCCCCAGGCCAGCTCGCGCAGCAGCGCCAGCGTGCCCTCCTCGGGGTCGATGAGCGAGATGCCGCGCCGGGCGTACTCGCGGCCCAGCTCCGGTGTGACCATCCCGCCATGAGTGCCCGTCGGTGCCCAGGGGCCCCAGTGCACGGTCAGCGCCCGGCGGCCGGTGCGGTCCCGCCAGCGCGCGCCGAGGGTCTCCAGCGTGTCGTTGGCCGCCGCGTAGTCCACCTGGCCGCGGTTGCCGAGGGCGGCGGCGATGCTGCCGAACAACACGGCGAACGCCGGGGGTTCGGGCAGCTCCGCCAGCGCGTCCAGCAGCGTCCGGGCCCCCTCCACCTTGGTGGCGTACACCCGCTGGAAGGATTCGGCGGACTTCTCCGCGATCAGCCGGTCCTCGATCACACCGGCCCCGTAGACGACACCGTCCAGCCGTCCGTGGTCGGCGTGGATCTGCTTCACCGCCTGGAGCACCGCTTCGGCGTCGCGGAAGTCCACCGAGCGATAACGGACCCGGCTGCCCAGGGCGGTCAGCTCCTCGATGGTCGCGGCGACCTCCCGCCGCGCCAGGATCCGGGCGGCCTCCCGCTGGATCTCGGCAGGTCCCAGCCCGCCCCGGGCCGCGAGCGCCGCGCGCAGGGCCGTTTCGTCGCGGGCCCCGGCGGTGGCCGGGTCCTCGGGGCCGACGGGCTCCGGCGTACGGCCGAGCAGCTCGATCCGGCAGCGGGCGGCGGACGCGAGGGTGGCGGCACACCGCGCGGTGATGCCCCGCGCCCCGCCGACCAGCACCACCACCGCGTCCCGGTCCAGGCCGAGCGCGGCGGCCTCCGCCGCGCCGTC
>NZ_JAHLEM010001163.1 GCF_018883605.1 Streptomyces niphimycinicus
AGGCCGCGTGGGCGCTGGGCGCCTCGCACGGCACCCAGTCGCCGCACGAGCCGCCGCGCTGGCCGGCCGCGGCGAGCCAGGTCTTCGAGCCGGGCGAGGAGCTGCCGGTGGGGCAGGCGGTGCGGCAGCAGTACGTGGCGGTGCGGGAGCAGACCCACCCCGGGGCCTTCGAACCCGGGGCCTTCGAACCCGGGACCGTCGCGCCGGGAGCCCAGGAGACCGTGGGGCACTCGGCGGGCGGTGGATACGAGGCCGGGGGGTTCGAGGCCGGGGGGTACGAGGCCGGGGGGTACGAGGCCGGTGGGTTCGAGGTCGGGGGGTACGAGGCCGGGGGCG
This sequence comes from Streptomyces niphimycinicus, assembly GCF_018883605.1. Classification (GTDB taxonomy): domain Bacteria; phylum Actinomycetota; class Actinomycetes; order Streptomycetales; family Streptomycetaceae; genus Streptomyces; species Streptomyces niphimycinicus. Next base: position 337 of record NZ_JAHLEM010001163.1, read on the forward strand.
GTCATGGCCATGGGGCGGGCGGCGGGTACGGGACCATGTGAGGCCCAGGCCCCGCGGCCTCGGGACGCGGGACGCGGGACGCGGCGTCGATGCCCGGATCGCTAGTCCAGGTAGCCGCGGAGCTGATCGGCGAAGGCGTGGTCGCGGAGCTTGTTGAGCGTCTTCGACTCGATCTGGCGGATCCGCTCCCGCGTCACCCCGAAGATCCGGCCGATCTCCTCCAGCGTGCGGGGGCGGCCGTCGGCCAGTCCGTACCGCAACTGCACCACCTTGCGTTCGCGCTCGCCGAGCGTCGACAGCACGGCCTCCAGGTGCTCGCGGAGCAGCAGAAAGGCCGCGGACTCCACGGGTGAGGCCGCGTCGCCGTCCTCGATGAGGTCGCCGAGGGCCACATCGTCCTCCTCGCCGACCGGCGCGTGCAGCGACACCGGCTCCTGGGCCAGCCGCAGCACCTCGCTCACCCGCTCCGGGAGGAGGTCGAGATGGGCGGCGACCTCCTCGGGGGTGGGTTCGTAGCCGCGCTCCTGGAGCATCCGGCGCTGGACCCGCACCACCCGGTTGATCAGCTCGACGACATGCACCGGGACCCGGATCGTCCGGGCCTGGTCGGCCAGGGCGCGGGACATGGCCTGGCGGATCCACCAGGTCGCGTACGTCGAGAACTTGTACCCGCGGGCGTAGTCGAACTTCTCGACCGCGCGGATCAGGCCGAGGTTGCCCTCCTGGACCAGGTCGAGCATGGTCAGGCCGCGGCCGATATAGCGCTTGGCGACGGAGACGACGAGGCGGAGGTTGGCCTCGATCAGCCGGCGCTTGGCCATCCGGCCCAGAACCACCAAACGGTCGAGGTCCACGGCGAGTTGGGAGTCGAGGTCGGGGGTGTTGCCGAGCTTCTCCTCGGCGAAGAGACCCGCCTCGACCCTGCGCGCCAGCTCGACCTCCTCGACCGCGGAGAGCAGCGGTATCCGCCCGATTTCGCGGAGGTACTGGCGGAAGAGGTCGGCGGAGGGGCCGCTGGTGTCGGCGCGGGCGGGCGGCTCGATCGGTTCGACGGGCTCTACGACGGTATCGACGGGTTCGCCCGGCTCGGCAGGCTCGACGGGCTCGACCGGCTCGACGGATTCCGCTTCGGGGCCGGAGTCGGGATCGGGGTCGGAGGCGGGGTCGGCCATGGCGTCCGGTGCGGCGTCCTGGTCGGTCTCCGGTGCACCCTCCGAAGCGAGGTCCGCCGGGTCCTCGGGCACGGCCGGCGCTACCGGTGCGGCGCCGGGCGGGCGGTCGGGCACGGGGTGCGGCGAGGCCGCGAGGGCCGCGTCGGTGAGGGTCTGGGTCTGCACGGGGGCGACCTCCAGGGTGATCGCTGCTGAGGGGGCAGAACGATCGGGCACGGCACGGCGGCCGCGCCGCCGTCCGTCCCGTACATCATGAGCGGATCTGCGGGGGATTCCGGCCCTACCTGACCAACACCGCCGCGCTCCGAGGACTCAGGCACCGCACCCCAGTGTGGAGTACGACACAGGCCCGCCACGAGGGGCGTGCGGGCATTTTTTGCTCAGCGGCCCGTGACCGTACGACTACCCGGCGGCTACAGCGTCCTCCCCGGCCCGCCCGCCGAGGCATGAACGAGCTGGCCGGAACCCATCCATGAGCCCCTTACCGCCCGCACTGCCATGAGCGCCCGCACTGCCGTGAGCGCCCGCTCGGCCTACAGCGCCGCCGCGCCCCGGTCCCGGAGGGACTGGCCGTACTGCTGCAACACCCACAGCTCGTTCTGCACGGCGGCCAGATGGGCGGGGTCCGCATGCTGCCCCAGGCGCTGGAGGGCGCCCCGCACCTCGGTCACGCGCTGATTCACCGCGGCCAGCCGTACGGCCACCAACTGCACGCCCGCGTAGACCTCGTCCGGGTCGCGGCGGGTGTGCGGCGGCTCGACGGCCAGCTCGGTGACCATGGCCCGGACCGTGTCGTCGGGGGCCGCCTCCCGGACCCGGGCGAGATAGTCGGCGTCCGCGGCGGCCGTGCCGCCCGCGTCCTCGATGGTGCGGCGCACCGCCGCGTACGGCGGGGCGGTGAACTCGTCGATGCCGTAGGCGTCGAAGGCCGGGGAGACCAGGTCCGGGTGCTGAAGCGCCAGCTTGAGCAGCTCGCGCTCGACGCGATGGGCGGGGCTGCGCAGATTCAGCGCCGGGCCGCGCGGGACCGGCGGCGCGCCCCCGGCCCCAGGGCCCCCGGCGCCAGGG
>NZ_JAHLEM010001164.1 GCF_018883605.1 Streptomyces niphimycinicus
CGAAGAGCCCGCCGTCGGCGAAGAGCGCGCCGGTGCGTGGCGGTGCGGAGGGGCGTGGGGGCACCCGGGTGCCGGACGCCCCGGCGGTGCCCCTGGAGAACGGGACCTTCGCCCGTACGCCGAGGATGGGGGTGTCCGGATCCGGGGTGAACCCGGGCGGGGCGGCGGGGCGCGGCGGGGGCGCGGAAGGCTGCGCGGGCGCCGTGCGCGGGGGATGTGCGGGGCGTGGTGGGGGCGTGCTGTGGGGTGAGTGCGCCTGTTCCGCGTCGGTGCTCACCTGCACCACCTCGCAGCCGTCGACACCTGTTTCACCTGGCTCCGTCCGGTTCGCCGCACCACCCACCGCCTTTCGGGCAGGTGGGCCCGTATACGGACAACACGCCGCTGACCTGCCGGTCGTGGCGTGCGCGACACTCTACGGGGAGCCGGGGGCCCTGCGCACCGGGCGCCCTCTACCCAGTGGTAATGGCAGTCTGGCAAGCTGCGTCCATGTCCGCTGCCGCCGCTGACCGGGCCCGGTACGACCGGGCCACCGCCCATCTCGAAGCGCCCGTGGCGATTGTCGACCTGGGAGCCTTCGACGACAACGCCCGGGATCTGGTCACCCGGGCGGGAGGCAAACCGATCCGTGTCGCCAGCAAATCGGTGCGCTGCCGGGCGCTGTTGGAACGGGTGCTGGCACAGGACGGCTTCGCGGGGATCATGAGCTTCACGCTCCCGGAGTCGCTGTGGCTGGCGCGCGAGGGGTTCGACGACGTCCTGCTCGCCTATCCCTCCACCGACCGGGACGGCTTCGCCACCCTGACCAGCGACCCCAAGCCGGCCGAGGCCGTGACGGTCATGGTGGACGACCTCGCCCAGCTCGATCTGATCGACAGTGTTCGCGCCGGGACCGAAGAGGTCCGGGTCTGCCTGGAATTGGACACCTCGCTGCGGATGCTCGGCGGGCGGGTGCGGGTCGGGGCGCTGCGCTCACCGCTGCGCGAACCCGAGCAACTGGCCGAGCTGGCCCGGGCGATCGACCGCCGTCCCGGCTTCCGGCTGGTCGGGCTGATGGCGTACGAGGGGCATGTGGCGGGCGTGGGCGACTCGGTGCCCGGCAATCCGCTGCGCTCGCGCGCCGTACGGCTGATGCAGTCCGTGGCCCGCCGGGAGCTCGCGGCACGCCGGGCCGCGGTCGTACGGGCGGTGCGGGCCGTGGCGGACCTGGAGTTCGTCAACGGCGGCGGTACGGGCAGTGTGCAGCACACCGCCGCGGAGGACGCGGTGACCGAGATCGCCGCCGGATCCGGGCTCTACCAGCCGCGTCTCTTCGACCACTACACCTCCTTCCACGGCCGCCCGGCGGCCCTGTTCGCCCAGCCGGTGGTGCGCCGGCCGGGGGTGGGCGTGGTGACGGTGCTCGGCGGCGGCTATCCGGCGTCGGGCGCGCCGGGCCGGGACCGGCTGCCGGTGCCGTATCTGCCGGAGGGGCTGGTGTACGACTCGATGGAGGGGCCGGGCGAGGTGCAGACCCCGCTGCTGGGCACGGCCGCCGACGATCTGCTGATCGGCGACAAGGTGTGGTTCCGGCATGCCAAGGCCGGTGAGCTGTGCGAGCGGTTCGACACACTGCGGCTGATCGAGGGAGACCGGGTGGTGGCCGACGCGCCGACGTACCGGGGCGAGGGCAGAACGTTCCTCTGACCGCGACGCGCCCGCGGCCTGGACGGGCCGACGGCTTCGGCCCGGACGACCGACGACTTCGGCCCGGACGACCGGCGACGCGCCTAAATGGACCGGCCGTCGCCCGTCAGTGCCTCGATGCCCTTGACGATCTTGTCCATATCGCTGAGCGGCGGCGCCTTGTCGCTGTCGTCGAACCCGAAGCGCACCACGACCATCGTGTCCGGCACGGTGGGCGACGGGAAGGCCAGCGACTGGACGACGCCGTCGTCGCCCTTCTTCGTCACCACCTTCCAGCGGACCAGATAGCCCTTCCCGCCCGCGACCTCGACCGCCGACTCCTTCAGCTCCTTGTGGGAGGTGATACCGCCGTACGCCTTACGGTCGTTCTCCTCGTCGGTGCCGTAGGACTCCTCGGCGTTCTGCGCGATGTCCTCCTTGGCTATGCCCTTGGCGGAGGTGGCCTTATAGCCCTCGGCGGTCCGGGAGAAGGCGCCGCCGCGCACACATTCGGTGGCCGGGTCGCCCGGGCAGGGGTAGCGGGAGGTGGTGACGCCCGCGCCGCCGGAGCTGCTGCGCCCCGCCTGCCAGCCGGTGAGCACGGGCAGGCTGATGCCGTTGCCGGGGTCCGGGGCGGTGTCCGGGTCGTAGCTGGGTGATGCGCTGGGGGCGTCGCTGGGCCCGTCCGAGGGGCTGTCCGGGCTGGGCAGGTCCGGGGCCGGGTCGCCGCCGTCCGGCGGGGCGGAGTCGCTGGGGGCGGCGGGCCCGGTCTGGGCGTTGCCACCACCGCCGTCGCCGCCGTCGCCCAGCAGCACGATGCCACCGACGATCGCGGCGACCACGACGCCCGCGGCGACCGAGACCGCCGCGATCCGCG
>NZ_JAHLEM010001165.1 GCF_018883605.1 Streptomyces niphimycinicus
CGCTCGGGCACGGCCCGCGTGGGCCGCGGCGGCGGCCGGGTCCGCGGCGATCACAGATAGTCCTCCTCGGTCATCGGGTCGGGCTCGGGGCCCTGAGCGGGCGCGGCGGCGTCCGGCGGGCCGCCGTGGGTCCACGGAGTGCTCTCCGCGTCGGGCAGCTCCGGGCCGCCGCGCGGGGCGTGCTCGAACAGTGTCCAGCACACCCGGTCGCCCTTCTCGGGCACCGAGCCCGGCTCGGGCTGCTTGCCCCGGCCCATCCCGCCGGTCAGCCGCACCACCAGCGCGCCGCCCGGAGCGTCCGCGCCGCCTGAAGCGTCCGCGCCGCCTGAAGCGTCCGCGCCGCCTGAAGCGTCCGCGCCGCCTGAAGCGTCCGCGCCGCCCGGAGCGTCCGC
>NZ_JAHLEM010001166.1 GCF_018883605.1 Streptomyces niphimycinicus
AGCGTCCGCGCCGCCTGAAGCGTCCGCGCCGCCTGAAGCGTCCGCGCCGCCCGGAGCGTCCGCGCCGCCTGAAGCGTCCGCGCCGCCTGAAGCGTCCGAGCCGTCGGCCTTGGCGGACTCGTCGGTGTCCGCGAAACCGGCGAACTCCCCGCTCTGCGCCTTGCCGTCGGCCATGACCCGGTGCAGCTTGACCCGCTCGGCCAGCAGCGGACGGTCCTCGGTGCGGACCGTGACCAGCGGGCGCGGGCGCGGCACCTTCGCGTCCGACCAGGCCATCTCCACATCGATCACCTCGCCCGCGAACGCCTCACCGGCCAGCCGCCGCCCCGCCATGACCAGCGGATCGTCCAGCGCCTCATGGGCGTCGAGCTGGGCCTGCGCGGTCTCGCGCGCGGCGAGCTTCTGCGCCGCCGTCACCGCGTCGTCGCGCTTGGGCTGCGGCGGCTCCCCGGCCCGGACCCGGTCCCGGTGGCCGGTGTAGGACCAGCGGTCCCGCTTCCAGCGGTCCGCCACCCGCGCGCCCTCCGGGAGGGCGCGCAGCAGATCCACCCCGTGCCACAGCGCGTCCCAGGTGGGCCGCAACTGCGACTCGATCAGCCCGCGCAGCTCCGCCTCGGCGAGCCGCAGCCGCGCCTCGCCCCCCGGTACGCCCTGGGATGTCTCGGCACGCGCCGCGTCGTAGCGGGACATCGCCGGTGCCAGCAGCTTGTTGTCGAAGGCGGGGTCGGTGGCCGGGCCGGCGGGCGGGCAGCGCAACTGGCCGTCCTCGTCCCGCTCCGACTCCGCCCGCAGCGCCGCCGCCGCCCCCGGCACGCCCTCCGGGGGGTCGATCCAGGCCAGCAGCGAGCCCAGGTGCTGATCCTCCAGATTGCTCTGCCCGGTCGCCCAGTGACGGCTCAGCAGCTCGGTGAGCGACAGCAGCAGGGACGAGCCGGGCACCCGCGACCGCTCCCCGTAGTGGGTCAGCCAGCGGCCGAGCAGCGGCACCCGCGCGGGCGCCGGGAAGGGCGTCTCCGGGTCCTGCTCGGCGGTCCGCCGGAACCGCATCGACCGGCCCAGCAGCCGGACGAACGCCACGCCCGCGGCGCTGGGCACCAGCAACTGCGGCGCGTCCTCGCACAGCTCGACCTGGACCGGCACCTTCTTACCGGTCTCCGGATCGGTCTCCTTGCGCTCCTCCAGCTCGACCTGGTCCGCGTACGAGTCCAGATACGGCTGGATCTCCTCCGCGAGCGCGGCGAGGAACGCGAACCGCAGGTCGCGGTCGCGCGGCTGGGCCACGATCAGCAGCCGCGGCGCGTCCCGGTCGGTGCCCACCAGCGCCCCGAGCGGCGCCCCCGCCTCACCGGCGGTGGTGAGCGGGACGAACGCCAGCGGGCGCTCCGACAGATGGCGGTGGCGCACGGTGGTCAGGGGCTGGGCCCGCCCCTCCCGGACCGCCTCCATCCGGGCCAGGGTGGTGATCAGCGACATGCCACCGCCTCGGGGCGGGACGCGAGCGCCTCGGCGCGCAGGGCCGCCGCGCGGCGCAGGGCGTCCACGGTGGGGTCGCCGGTGGGGGCGTCGTCGGCGGGGCGTTCCATGGCGGCCGTAAGGACGGCGTCCATGGTGGTGAGCCCGCCCAGCTCGCCCCGGACGCCACGGCCCAGCGCCTCGACCCGGCCCGCCGCGCGGGACCGCGTCCGGCAGTGGGCGGCCAGCTCGCACGTGGACAGGCACTCCGGGGCGTACGCCGCGTCCACCGCCTCGACGGCGGCCGTCAGCTCCTCGACCGGGCGGGTCGGGGTCCGGCCGTCGTCGGTGAACCGGAGGTCGAAGGTGGTGCCCTCGGGGAGGGCGGCGGCGATCTCCTCGATCCGGGTCAGCCGGTCGAGCTGCCGCCGGGTGACCGCGAGCTGCCTGCGCACGTCGACCATTTCGGCGGTCGGCAGGTTGGAGAAGTCCTTGGGGCACACGAGAAGCACGTGATGCCGCACCCGGGCCCGTACGGAAGCGGCCCCCGCCGGGGCCACCGAGCCCTCCCGCGCCGCCGTTCCGGCCAGGGCCGTCGGGGCTGCCGCCTCCCGCGCCCCAGCCGG
>NZ_JAHLEM010001167.1 GCF_018883605.1 Streptomyces niphimycinicus
CGCCGCGGCTGCTGTCGCTGCTCGCGCTGCGCGAGGCCGGGGGGCTCGCCTGGCTGCCCGACCGGGGCGGCTGTGAGCGGGCGCTGCTGCGCGCCCGGACCCAGTTCGGGCGCGGGCCCCGCGACACCGACCCCGAGTGGATGAGCTTCTTCGGAGAGGCCGAACTGGAGGGGCTGGAGGCGCAGTGCTGGTCGGCGCTCGGCGACTGGAAACGCGCCGTGGAGCACGCCCGGCGCGCGGTCGCCCTCCAGAACCCGCATTTCACGCGCAATATCGCGCTGTTCACCACGGAGTTGGCGAGCGATCTGGTGGCCGGGGGCGCGCCGGACGCGGCCGCCGCCGCGGCCGGCCGGGCCCTGGGCCTGCTGGACCAGGTGAAGTCGTCGCGGATCCGCCGGATGCTCGACGACACGGCCCGGATATTGCGTCCTTACGGTCGTGATGAGGCGGTCGCGGACTTCCTCGACCGCCATGACACGGCCGTCACCCGCCATGAGGCAGCGGTCACCCGCCATGAGGCGACCGGCACCCGCCATGAGGCGACCGGCCGCACCTGCCCGGTCTGACGCCGATTCGGCTCTCAGTCGAGATGGCCGGTGTCGTTCCAGCGCTCGATGGCGGGTTCGCCATACGCCCAGCCGAGCACCGACAGGGACGTCGGATCGAGCCGGATACGGGCGGCGAAGGAGGCGTCATGGCCGAGCCAACGGGCGCCCAGCGTCCGCAGGATGTGGCCGTGTGCGAAGACCAGCACATCGCGGTCGGCCGAGCGCGCCCACTCCACGACCTCGTCGGCCCGCGCCGCGATCGAGCCGATCGACTCGCCCTCGGGCACCCCGTCCCGCCAGATGAGCCAGTCCGGCCGGGTGGCCTTGATCTCGGCGGGGGTCATCCCCTCGTAGGCGCCGTAGTCCCACTCCAGGAGCGCGTCCCACTCCCGCGCCCGGTCGCCGAAGCCCGCCAGCTCACAGGTCTCCTTCGCCCGCGACAGCGGGCTGGTGCGCACCTCGACGTCCGCGAGGCCCGCCCAGGGGCCGTGGTGCAGCCGCTCGCCGAGCAGCTTGGCGCCGCGCCGCCCCTCGTCCAGCAGCGGGATGTCCGTACGGCCGGTGTGCTTCCCGGAGAGCGACCACCGCGTCTGTCCGTGCCGGGCCAGGAGGATGCGTGGGGGCATGGGCACTGCCTTCTTTCACCGGTTTCGCACCGCTGCGACGGCGTGCCCCATTACACGCCGCTGCCCGCGGTTTCATGCACTCTGCGGGACCGGCACATGGCCGATCGCCATCCCTCCATCATCGCGCATGTGATCGGCAGGCAACCTCCGGGTCACTCCTGGCGTCTTCCTGTCTGCGCGCGGGTCCGCCAGGGGGGTTCCGACAGTGGGCGCCGCTCGTGGACGGGGGCGGTGCGTGGGTCGCTTCGCCTACACCGTACGGTTGACCGCGCGCCTTCTTGTGGCCGCCCGAACTTTGGAGAGCGTCCGAATGCCCCATACGGTGCCCCGTGCCGGAGCAGCACAGGGCAGTCGGCCCCGTTGGTGGACCGAACTGCCGCTCATAGCGGTGGTGTACGCCGCCTACTCGGCCGGTCGGCTGCTGGCCCGCGGCGACGTGTCCACCGCCGTCGATCATGGTCTGGCGATCCTCCATTTCGAACAGCGTCTGAACATCGACTTCGAGTCGCCGCTGAACGATCTGTTCACGGCCCACGCACTGATAGGCATACCGGCGGACTTCGCCTACGCCTCGCTGCACTACGTCCTGACCCCCGCGATCCTGATATGGATGTGGAAGCGCCGTAAGGCGTCGGACTACCGCTTTCTGCGCACCTGGCTGCTGGTCTCCACGATCATCGGGCTCGTCGGCTTCACGCTGCTGCCGACCTGCCCGCCGCGGCTTCTGGAGGGGGGCCACGGCTTTGTCGACACCATGGCGCAGTACAAGGCGTACGGCTGGTGGGGCGGGGACGCCAGCGCACCGCGCGGACTTGGCGGGCTGACCAACCAGTACGCGGCGATGCCCAGCCTCCACGTGGGATGGGCGCTGTGGTGCGGGATCGCCCTGTGGCGGCACGGACGCTCGACCTGGACCAAGATCGCCGCGGTCGGCTATCCGCTGACGATCACACTCGTGGTGATGGGCACCGCCAACCACTACTTCCTGGACGCGGCCGCCGGCGCCGCCACCATGGGACTCGGGGCGCTGCTGACGGTCCCCGCGCTGCGGCTCACGGAGTCGCTGCGCACCCGCCTGCGCCCGGCCCGCGAGACCGTCACCGCCTCCCGAAACGCGGGTGTGCCCGCGAATGTCGGTGACAAGTGCGAGACTTCGGCGCGTGAACGGGAACGGATCCCCCGACAGCAGGGCAGGGGCGCGGACAGGCAACGCACCGACGGTGCCGCGGACGACGGCGGCCGGGGAGCCGGTGCCGGTACCAGCGGCCGGGGAGCCGGTGCCAGTGCCGGAAGCGGCCGGGGAGCCACTGCGGGCGGTCCGGCCCCCGCGGCGGGTGACGGGGCTGCGGCAGC
>NZ_JAHLEM010001168.1 GCF_018883605.1 Streptomyces niphimycinicus
CGAGCAGCGCGGCGACGCCGAGCGCCGCCTCGGCCTGCGCGGCGGAGGCGTGCACCCCGACACCGGCGGCGACCACGCGCAGCGCACGGGCCAGGCTCTCGGCGCTGGGTCGCTCCTCGGGCCGCTTGCGCAGACAGCGCTCTATGACGGTCCACAGCGGCTCGGGCACGGTCGAGGGGCGGCGCGGCTCCTCGCTGAGGTGGCGGTGGAGCACCTCGAGGGCGGTGTTGCCGGCGAACGGCGGACGGCCGGTGACCAGCTCGTAGAGCATGATGCCCGCGCCGTAGATGTCCACGGCGGAGGTCTGCGGACGGCCCTCGGCGGACTCCGGCGCCACATAGGCGGGGGTGCCGACGAACTCCTGGGTGCGGGTGAGGCCGGGCGAGTCGGCGAGGCGCGCGATGCCGAAGTCGGTCAGCATCGGGTGCATTTCCTGGCCCTCGCCGGTGCCCGCGAGCAGCACGTTGGCGGGCTTGAGGTCGCGGTGCACGACGCCGTCGGCGTGGCTGGCGGCGAGCGCGTCCGCGATCTGGGCGGTGAGGAGGGATGCGGCGACGGGGGTGAACGGGCCGTTGCTGCGCAGGTATTTGTGCAGATCCGGGCCGTCGATCAGGTCCATGACCAGGGCCAGCAGATCACCCTCGACCACCAGGTCACGGGTGCGGACGATATTGGGGTGGGTGAGCCGCAGCAGCACCGAGCGCTCGCGGAGAAAGCGCATGACGATGTCCGCGTCGTTCGCGAGCTCCTCCTTGAGGACCTTGATCGCGACGGTCTCGCCGGGCTGCCCGGCCACGGCGGCCTCGGCCCCCGCCGCCTCCCGCTGGCTCGCCCGCCATACGGTGCCCGTGGCTCCGCGCCCGAGCGGCTCCTCGAGCAGGTACTTGCTGCCTACCGGCCGCACGTCATGCGCTCCCTGATCGTGGTCTTACTTCGGTGGACTGCGATGGTCTGCTTGCTGCGCTGCTTACCGCTTTGCTTGTTGCGCTGCTTGACGGTCCGCTTGTGGTGCTCGTCCGCCCCACTGTAATGGCGACGCACGGTGCGCCCTATCCGATCACCACATGAGGGTCCGGCGCCGGGGAAGACGTGTGATCCGGGCAGATGGTTGCCGGTGGCGGTCCGGGCCGCTCGATCGCCGCTCGATTGGGCACCGCCAAGCGTCTCAAGGGCGGCCGTTCCGGTCGCAATCAGCCAGTTTCGGCCGACTAGCCGACCAATCAAGATCATGTGGCGCCGGGCGGCGGGCGAAGTGTCGGTGGCAGGTGCGAGGATGCTGGCAGCACGGAAGCGCCGAGCGGCTGGGGGCTCACGCTCCGTGACCCGTACGACCCCGTACGGACCTGTACGTGCCGAAGGGCCTGGGGGCGGTGGTGGGGGTCGGCACCCTTGCCCGGCCCCCCGGACAGAAGGGACCGTTGACGGCGATGCAGATTCGGCTGACCGTCCTCGGGCCGCGCAGCGCCCACCCGGGCCGTTCCGGCCACCATCCTGCGCCCGCGTCCGCGCCGCATGCCCTTATGGGCGCGGTGGACGTCCTGGTCACCGCCCCTGTCGGCACGGCCCTGGCCTCGGTGGCCGGCGGGCTCGCCGACGCGGTCGCCGCGGCCGGGTACGAGGCGGGGGGCGGCAGCGGCGGCGGCGCGGTGGTGCTGTACGCGGGGGGTGAGCGGCTGGACCCGCAGCGCTGTGCGCTGGGCGAGCCGCCGCTGGTGGACGGCGCGGTGCTCTCCCTGCACGCCCCGGCCGACCCCTACTCCGGCCACTACCCCGGCTATCCCGGCCTCCCCGAGACCGCGGTGGCCGACGCCACGGTCCATCTGGACGTGGTCGCGGGCCCCGACGCGGGCGGCGTCCATCTGCTCCACGGCGGCCAGGTCCGCATCGGCCGCTCCGCCGACGCGGACGTTCCCCTGGACGACCCCGACGTCTCCCGGCTGCACTGCGCGGTCACGGTCGCCGAGGACGGCCGCGTGACCATCGCCGACCTCGGCTCGACCAACGGCACCGCCGCCGACGGCGTCCCCGTGGGCCCCCATCCGGTGCCGCTGGAGCCGGGGGCGCTGCTGCGGATCGGCGAGTCCGCCCTGCGGCTGCGCGTCCCCTCCGCGACGTCCGGGTTCCCGTCGGCCCCCTCGGCCCCCTCGCGCCTTCCGGTCCACGCGGACGGCGAGGGCCACCTCCGCGTCACGCCCGCCGGGGACCACCCCACCCACGCGGAGGGCCCCTGGACCGGCGCCCCCCAGTCCGCCCCCACCCACTCCGCCGAGGGCACCTGGGCACCTGCCGGCCGCCACCCCGGCACCGGCTGGACCCGAGTAGCCCAGCCGGGTGACGAGCCTCACTCAGCGCCCGGACGGTACGAGGAGGGCGCGGCCACCGGCCCCCGGGACCCCCGCCGGGGCGAGGAGAACTGGGGCCCGGGTGAGGGGGCCGCCTCCGGGTCACGCGGCGGCGCAGGCACCGGGGCGCGGGGCGGGGCGGGCG
>NZ_JAHLEM010001169.1 GCF_018883605.1 Streptomyces niphimycinicus
CACGACGGCCGACTTCTGGGTGCGCCACGTCCGCGAGGCCGTCCGCTTCCTCGACGGCGTACGCACCCTTGAGGCCAAGGGTGTTACGACGTTCGTCGAGCTGGGCCCGGACGGTGTGCTCACCGCGATGGCGCAGGAGTGTGTGACCGATGCCGCGTCGGACGCCGCGTTCATCTCCGCGCTGCGCAAGGACCGCCCCGAGGCCGAGGCGCTGACCACCGCCGTCGCCCGGGCGCAGGTGCGCGGTGTGGCCGTGGACTGGGCCGGGTTCTTCGCCGGTCGGGGCGCGGATCAGGTGGATCTGCCGACGTATGCCTTCCAGCATGAGCGGTTCTGGCTGGAGCCGGGCGCCGGATACGTCGGCGATGTGGCTTCCGTGGGGCTGGAGTCGGCCGGACACCCGCTGCTCGGCGCTGCGGTGCCGCTGGCCGAGACCGATGGGCTGGTGTTCACGGGTCGGCTGGGTGTGGATACCCATCCGTGGCTGGCCGACCATGTGGTGCGGGATGCGGTGGTGCTGCCCGGTACCGCGTTCGTGGAGCTTGCCGTCCGGGCCGGCGACCAGGTCGGCTGTGACCTGCTCGACGAGCTGACCCTGCACGCCCCGCTGGTGCTGCCCGCACGCGGTGGCGTCCGGCTCCAGCTCACGGTCGGCGCGCCCGACGGCGCCGGACGGCGGGCCCTGACCGTGCTGTCCCGCGCGGAGGACGCCCCGGCCGAGGAGCCGTGGACGCGGCACGCCGACGGTGTGCTCGCCTCGGGCGCGCCCCGGCCGTCGTTCGCGCTGACCGCGTGGCCGCCGCAGGGTGCCGAGGCGGCCCGTACCGAGGAGCTGTACGCGGCCCTCGCGGACGGCGGTCTGCGGTACGGCCCGGTGTTCCAGGGGCTCACGGCCGCCTGGCGGCGCGGGGACGAACTCTTCGCGGAGGTACGGCTGGACGAGTCCGCCGCCTCCGACGCGCAGGCGTACGGACTGCACCCGGCGCTGCTCGACTCGGCGCTGCACGCGCTCGGCATGGACGGCCTGGGCGACGGCGACAGCCAGGGCGGGCGGCTGCCGTTCGCCTGGAGCGGGGTGTCGCTGTACGCGAGCGGCGCCTCGGCGCTGCGGGTGCGGCTGGTGCTGCGGGGCGCGGACGGGGTCCGGCTGGAGATCGCGGACTCGGCCGGTGCGCCGGTCGCCGCCGTGGACTCGCTGGTCCTGCGCGCCGTGTCGGCGGAGCAGGTGCGGGCCGCGCGGGCGGCCTACCACGAGTCGCTGTTCCGCGTGGAGTGGACCGAACTCCCGGCCGGAGCGGGCGCCGGAGCGCCCGGCGGCAGCCGGTGGGCGGTGCTCGGCGCGGACGCCCTCGGACTCGCGTCCGCCGGTGCCGGTGCCGGTGCCGTGGCGTACGCGGACTTCACGGCGCTGGGCGAGGCCGTGGCATCCGGGGCGGCCGTACCGGAGTACGTGTTCGTGACGCCGTCCACGCGGGGCGGCGACGAGGTGCCGGGCACGGTGCGTGCGGCCACGGCCGAGGCGCTGGGCCTGGCCCAGGCGTGGCTGGCCGATGAGCGGTTCGCCACCTCGCGGCTGGTGTTCCTGACCCTCGGCGAGGGCGAGCCGGTGCGCGATCCGGCGCAGTCGGCGGTGTGGGGTCTGCTGCGCACGGCGCAGGCCGAGAACCCGGACCGCTTCGTCCTGCTGGACATCGACGGCCACGACGCGTCGCTCACGGCGCTTCCGGCCGCGCTGGCGGCGGGCGAGGAGCAGCTCGCCGTCCGTACGGGCGTCGCCCGTATCCCGCGGCTGGCCAGGGTGCCGATCGCGGACGAGACGGCGGCCACCGAAGGCGCCTTCGACTCCGAGGGCACGGTGCTGGTGACCGGCGCGTCCGGTTCGCTGGGCGGTCTGGTGGCCCGGCATCTGGTGGCCGAGCGTGGCGTACGGCATCTGCTGCTGGTGAGCCGCCGTGGCCAGCAGGCCCCGGGTGCGGCCGAACTCGCCGCCGAGCTGAGCGAGTTGGGCGCCGACGTGGTGTGGGCCGCCTGCGATGTGGCGGACCGGGACGCGCTCGCCGCGACCCTCGCCACCGTCCCCGCCGAGCATCCGCTGACCGCCGTCGTCCACACGGCAGGTGTGCTGGACGACGGTGTCATCGGCTCCCTCACCCCCGAGCGCGTCGACCACGTCATGCGCCCGAAGGTGGACGCGGCGTGGAACCTCCACGAGCTGACCCGCGACCTCGACCTCACGGCCTTCGTGCTGTTCTCCTCCGCCTCGGGCGTCTTCGGCACCCCCGGCCAGGGCAACTACGCGGCGGCCAACGCCTTCCTGGACGCCCTCGCCACCCACCGCCGCGCCGAGAGCCTCCCGGCCGTCTCGCTTGCCTGGGGCCCCTGGGCGGGCGCCGGGATGGCCGGTGGCCTGGACGAGGCCGACATCAGCCGGATGCGGCGGGCCGGACTGCCGCCGCTGTCCCCGGCCGAGGGCC
>NZ_JAHLEM010000117.1 GCF_018883605.1 Streptomyces niphimycinicus
CACGGCCGCGATGATGTAGTAGAACTCGTTGCCGACGCCCTCGCCGGCCTGCACGGTGTTGTACTCGAAGAGCAGATGCATGCCGACGAACCAGGCCGCGAAGCCCACCGTCATAAAGAGGGCGATCTTGGTGAGGTTCACCGGTACGCCCACGGCCCGGGCGCTCTCCTTCGAACCACCGGCCGCGAAGATCCAGTTGCCGAACTTGGTGCGCAGCAGCACCCAGGTGGCGATGGCGGCGAAGACCAGCCACCACAGCACGGTGATCTTCACACTGACACCGAAGATGTCGATCTCGGAGGCGAAGAGCGACTTGGCCTGGTCGAAGCCGTCCATGTCGGTGATGGAGTCGGTGGCGACATTGTCGGTCAGCAGCTTGGTGATGGCCAGATTGGCGCCCTGGAGCATCAGGAAGCTGGCGAGGGTGACCAGGAAGCTGGGCAGCCCGGTCTTGATCAGCAGCAGTCCGTTGATCAGCCCCACGGCGAGCGAGACCAGCAGGGCGACGATCACGCCCACCCACACATTGGCGGTGAGCTGGAAGCTGAGCATGCTCGCGGTCAGCGCCGAGGAGGTGACGGCGACCCCGGCCGACAGGTCGAACTCACCGCCGATCATCAGCAGGGAGACGGCGAGCGCCATGATCCCCATGGTGGACGCCTGGTAGAGGACGGTGGCGAAGGAGTCGGCCTGGCGGAAGGTGGGGGCGGCGACGAAGAAGAAGAGATAGACGCCGATGGCCGCGACCAGCGCCCCGATCTCGGGGCGGGCCAGCGCCCGCCGGGCCAGCGAGCGCTCGGCGGTGCGGCTCTTCGGCGGGGCCGCGGGGGCGGCGGGCCCGGTGGCGGCCGCCGGGGTGGCGGTATGGGTCATGGCCGGGTCACCGCGTTCCGTTCTTGGCGAACTTGGCGATGGTGTCCACGTTCTCCTTGGTGACGAACGCGGGCCCGGTCAGTACGGGCTTCTCCCCGCCGCCGCTGAAGTTGCCGTTGTTCTTGAAGAGCCACAGGGAGTCGATGGACAGATAGCCCTGGAGATAGGGCTGCTGATCGACGGCGAACTGCACATCACCGCTCTGGACGGCGGAGACGAGGTCCTTGTTGAGGTCGAAGGTGGCGACCTTGGCCTTGCCGCCCGCGTCCTTGGCGGACTGGACGGCGGTCAGGGCGAACGGGGCGCCCAGGGTGACGACATAGTCGATGCTCGAATCCTGCTTGAGCTTCGCGGCGATGGTCGACTTGACCGACGGCATATCGGTGCCGTTGACGTAGAGCGTGTCCGTCTTGCCCTTGAAGGTCTTCTTCACACCCGCGCAGCGGGCTTCGAGGGCGACATGGCCCTGTTCCTGGATCACACAGATGTTGTGCTTGGCGCCGATCTCGTTGAGATGTTTGCCGAATGCCTGGCCCGCGATGTTCTCGTCCTGGCCGAAGTACTCCAGCAGGCCCAGGTCCTTCCACTGGTCGAGCCCGGCGTTGAAGGCGACGACCGGGATCCCGGCCTTCTCCGCCTTGGCTATCGCGCCCTTCATGGCGTCGGGCTTGGCGAGGGTGACGGCGATGCCGTCGACCTTCTGGTTGATCGCGTTCTGGATCAGGTTGGCCTGGTCGGCTCCGTTGGGGTTGCTGGAGTAGACGAGGTCGACATTGTCCTTGGCCGCCGCGGACTTGGCGCCCTTGCGCACGGTGTCCCAGAAGGTGTCGCCGGGGGCCGCGTGAGTGATCATCGCGATCCTCAGCCGCGGGGTGTCGGCCTTCCCGGCCGCGAGGCCGGAGTCGGCTTCCTGGGCCTTCTTGCCGCCCTGGCTGCTGCATCCCGCTGCCAGCAGGACGGCGGCGGTGGCGAGCGCGGCGAGGCCCGCTCTGCGGGGTCGATTGAGTCTGAGGTCCATCCGTTCCAGCACCTCTCAAGGCAGGTCCGTCGTGTTGGCACGGCCGTTGCAGAACGGGAGCCAACTCCCCGCGACTGTCCTCTGTCAAGGCTTTGTCATGACAACATTTCATCTGGACGTAACGACGGGATAACATCCCCTGTGGCCCCGGATGATTACGTCAGTATGTAAGGACAAAGCCTTGACAGTGGCTGGGGGACACGTCTAGACCTGAAGGGCCGGGGCATCTCCCGGAGTTCTGTGCACCAGACCCTGAGCTGCGTCTTTCCCGAAGGGGCAGGCATGAGTGAGCCGTACGACCTGATCACGATGGGCCGCATCGGAGTGGACCTGTATCCGCTCCAGACCGGTGTGCCACTGCCGCAGGTCGAATCGTTCGGAAAGTTTCTCGGCGGCTCGGCGACCAATGTCGCGGTCTCCGCGGCCCGCTTCGGCCACCGCTCCGCGGTGATCAGCCGCACCGGGGCGGATCCGTTCGGCGACTACATCCACCAGGAGCTGCGGGCCTTCGGAGTGGACGACCGCTTCGTCACCCCCGTCGAGCAGTACCCCACCCCCGTCACCTTCTGCGAGATCTTCCCGCCCGACGACTTCCCGCTGTACTTCTACCGCCGCCCCAAGGCGCCCGATCTGGAGATCCACCCCGCCGAGCTGGACCTCGACGCCATCCGCGCCACCCGGATCTTCTGGATGACCGGCACCGGGCTCAGCGAGGAGCCCAGCCGCACCAGCACCCTCGCCGCACTCGCCGCCCGCGCCAAGAGCGGCACCACCGTCTTCGACCTGGACTGGCGGCCGATGTTCTGGGCCGACCCGGAGACCGCCCGGCCCTTCTACGCCGAGGCGCTGCGCCATGCGACCGTCGCCGTCGGCAACGTGGACGAATGCGAGATCGCCACCGGTGCGCGCGAGCCCAAGGCATGCGCGCAGGCGCTGCTGGACGCGGGCGTGGAGCTGGCCGTCGTCAAACAGGGCCCGCGCGGGGTGCTCGCCGTGCACCGCGACGGCACCACCGCCGAGGTCCCGCCCGTCCCGGTCGAGGTGGTCAACGGACTCGGCGCGGGCGACGCGTTCGGCGGCGCCCTGTGCCACGGACTGCTCTCCGGCTGGCCCTTGGAGCGCGTCATGCGGTACGCCAACGCGTCGGGCGCCATTGTCGCGTCCCGCCTCGCCTGCTCCTCCGCGATGCCCACGGAAGCGGAGGTCGAGGCCCTGCTGGGTGGGGGCTGACCCCGGGCGCCAGGCGCTCCCCTCGTCCGGTCACGCGGTCCCCGCGCTCCGTGTGCCCTTCATGAATCGCGAATGCGAGGAAGAATCTTGAGTATCAGCGTTTCCGACCTCGTGACGGTGCGGAGCCGCCACCCGGAGGCCATCGCCGAGGCGGCCGCCCGCCGGGTCCGCCGCCCCCTCATCGGTGACAGCGGCCGTCTGATGATCGTGGCCGCCGATCACCCGGCGCGCGGCGCCCTCGCCGTCGGCGGCCACAAGCTGGCCATGGCCAACCGGGTCGAGCTGCTGGAGCGGCTGTGCGTGGCGCTGTCCCGGCCCGGGGTCGACGGGGTGCTCGCCACCGCCGACATCCTCGAGGACCTGCTGCTGCTCGGCGCCCTCGAGGGCAAGGTCGTCATGGGCTCGATGAACCGTGGCGGCCTCGCCGGGGCCTCGTTCGAGCTCGACGACCGGTTCACCGGGCACCGCCCCCAGGACCTGACCCGGCTGCGCTTCGACGCCGGCAAGCTGCTGCTGCGCATCGACTACGACGACGCCGGTTCGCTGACCACCATGGTCACCACGGCCCGCGCCATCGACGAGATGGCCGAGCGGCGGCTGCCGGTCTTCGTCGAGCCGTTCATCTCCCGGCGCACGGGCGGGAAGGTCGTCAACGATCTGAGCGCCGAGGCCGTCACCAAGTCCATAGCCATCGCCTCCGGGCTCGCCGGAACCTCCGCCTACACCTGGCTGAAGGTGCCGGTCACCAACGACGCCGACGAGATGGCGGCGGTGATGGAGACCAGCACCCTGCCGGCGGTGTTGCTCGGCGGCGACGTGGGCAAGTCTCCGCAGGACCAGGAGGAGGCGTACGAGAAGTGGCGCAAGGCGCTGGGGCTGCCCACCGTGCAGGGGCTGGTCGTCGGGCG
Organism: Streptomyces niphimycinicus; assembly: GCF_018883605.1. Classification (GTDB taxonomy): domain Bacteria; phylum Actinomycetota; class Actinomycetes; order Streptomycetales; family Streptomycetaceae; genus Streptomyces; species Streptomyces niphimycinicus. The sequence goes on from NZ_JAHLEM010000117.1 coordinate 4,030, forward strand.
CTCCCTGCTCTATCCGGCGGAGGGCAGCGTCGAGACCGCCGTGGACACCGCTGTCGGCCTGTTGTGACGCTGTAAGAAAGGCAGAGAGGTCACGCCATGACCACCAACGATCCGTTGCCCGGCTTCCATGTGCAGGCCGGCAAGGCGGCCGACGGCCCCTACGCCGTGGACATCAGCCCCGAGCGGGCCGGCTGGGGCTACTCCAGCCTGCGGATTCTCGAACTGCCGCCCGGCGGTTCGCACTCCCTGGCCACCGGTGACAGCGAGTGGATCCTGCTGCCGCTGAGCGGCGGCTGCACCGTGATCGCCGAGGGCGAGAGCTTCGAACTGCACGGCCGGGAGAGCGTGTTCAGCGGGGTCAGCGACTTCGTCTATCTGCCGCGCGACTCCCACGCCCAGATCGCCAGCGGGGCGGGCGGCCGCTTCGCGCTCACCGGCGCCCGCTGCGAGCGGCGGCTGCCCGCGCGCTACGGACCGGCCTCCGCCGTCCCCGTCGAGCTGCGCGGCAGCGGCAACTGCTCGCGCCAGGTGAACAACTTCGCCGCGGCGGCCCCCGCCGGAGGCGGAACATCAGGCGGGGGTTTCGAATGCGACAAGCTGATCGCCGTCGAGGTGCTCACCCCGGGCGGCAACTGGTCCTCGTACCCGCCGCACAAGCACGACCAGTGCCGCCCCGGCGAGGAGAGCGAGCTGGAGGAGATCTACTACTTCGAGATCGCCGAGGCCCACGGCAACGAGGGCATCGGCTATCAGCGGGTCTCCCCGTCGGGCCACGGCCGCGGCACCGACGTGCTCGCCGAGGTCCGCTCCGGGGACACCGTCCTGATCCCCGACGGCTGGCACGGCCCCTCCATCGCCGCCCCCGGCCATGACATGTACTACCTCAATGTCATGGCGGGCCCGGAGGAGGAGCGCGCCTGGCTCATCTGCGACCACCCCGACCACGGCTGGATCCGCTCCACCTGGCCGGATCAGCCCGTCGACCCCCGGCTGCCCCTCTATCAAGCACCCGATCAAGCACCTGATCAAGCACCCGAGCAGGCACCCGGCCAAGGACCCGATCAAGCATCCGCTGGAGACCCACGATGACCGCTTCGGCAGTGCGCCGTCTGACCGTCGCCCAGGCGCTGGTGGAGTTCCTGGCCCACCAGTACACCGAGCGGGACGGGCAGCGGCATCGCCTGATCAACGCCACCTGGGGCATCTTCGGCCATGGCAATGTGGCCGGGCTCGGCCAGGCGCTGCTGGAGTCCGGGCCGGAGACCATGCCGTATCTCCAGGGCCGTAACGAGCAGGCGATGGTGCATGCCGCGGTCGGCTACGCCCGCCAGAACAACCGGCTCGCCGCCCAGGCCGTCACCACCTCCATCGGCCCCGGTGCCACCAACCTCGTCACCGGCGCGGCGCTCGCCACCGTCAACCGGCTGCCGGTGCTGCTGCTGCCCGGCGACATCTTCGCCACCCGGCCCGCCGATCCGGTGCTTCAGCAGCTCGAAGTCCCGTACGCGGGCGACATCTCGGTGAACGACGCGCTGCGCCCGGTCTCCCGCTACTTCGACCGGGTGATGCGCCCCGAGGCGCTGATCCCGGCCGCGCTCCAGGCCATGCGGGTGCTGGCCGACCCGGCCGAGACCGGCGCCGTCACCCTGGCCCTGCCGCAGGACGTCCAGGCGGAGGCGTTCGACTGGCCGGAGGAGTTCTTCGCCGACCGGGTCTGGCATGTCCGCCGCCCCGCCCCCGAAGCGGCCGAGGTGGCCGCCGCCGCGCGGGCGGTCCGC
>NZ_JAHLEM010001170.1 GCF_018883605.1 Streptomyces niphimycinicus
CCGCCAGCGCCTCGCCCAGCGGCCGCGCCAGCCGGAGCGCTCCGCGCTCCTTGTGCGCGAGCAGCACCGCCCGCGCCTCGTCCACGTAATCCACCGCCGCATGGACCACCGGCAGCCCCGGCGGCACCGGGCTCGGCTCCACCCGGCGCGCCCCGGACCCGCGCAGCGCCCCACGACAACGCTCACACAACGCGCCGCCCGGCCGACCGCATCCGGCACAGTCGGCCGGCAGCGCCAGATCGGCGATCTCCTGCCACCAGCCCCGCATGAACACCACTGTCCCGGCGGCCGAGCCCCCGCGCCACCCCCTGTGGACAACCGCGCACATGTGGACAACCAGCCACCCCCGACCGGTGTCCTGGCCTAGAAGCCGCCGCTACGGCCCCGCCTAACCGGGGTAGACCGGGGCCGAACCGTCCTGGTCCACGGTCTTCCAGTCGGTGTTCGGCAGCAGCCGCACAATGCCGTTCTCCCTGGTCTCGGCGATCAGCGGCCGGGTCTGGTCCTCCGAGGCGCCGATCGACTGCACACCGTTCGGACCCGGCACCTCCGGAATGTTCGCCGGGGAGCCGTCCGTCTCCACGTACTGGAGCTGCTGCACCCCGTCCGACTCCCGGCCCGCGACCACCAGCCGGCTGTCGCCCGCCCAGGAGAAGGTGTCCACGTCCTCCAGCTTCGGCGCGACCGCCCGCAGCGCCCCCACCGACAGCTTCGGGGCCGCCTCGGTCCCCCGCCGCTCGATCCGGCCGAGCCGCAGCGTGGTGTGGCCGGACCGCTTGACCAGCATCGCGATCCTGGAGCCGTCCGCCGAGACCCGCAGCGCCGTGATCCGGCCGCCGTCCAACTGCGGCAGCGCCACCTCGTCCGCCGCTCCGGTGCCGCCCCGCAGCCGCAGCAGCCTCGGCCGCTGCGGATTGCGGTCGGCCACCCACAGACCGCCCAGGCCGTCCCAGCTCGGCGCCGTCAGACCGTGCTCCACGCTGCCGCCCTGGCTGCGCAGCCGCACCGTGCCGCGCTCGGCGCCTGGGGCCATCTGGGTGACGTACAGCGCCTGACCGTCGGCGGTGACCCCCGCCACGTCCCGCTCGTCGCGGGAGACCGCCACCGTGCCCAGACCCGCGTCCTCGGAGCCGAACGGCCCCGGAACCGGCTGTGGCCGGTCCTCGTCATCGGACAGCCGGACCATCCGATGATCGGAGTCCACGAAGTACTGGTGGCGCGGATGGCCCTCGACCCCGTCCGGGGCGTAGGCCCGCGCCGCGTCACTGGAGAGGGCACATAGCTCCGAACCGTTCTGCCGCTCCAGCCGCACCCCGCTGACCTCGGACGATCCCTCGCCCAGATCCTGGACCGTGAACAGCGTCTGCGCCGCCATCCGGGCACAGCGCGCCGCGCTGACCCGCGCCGCCCGGTCGCTCAGCCGAACCTTCAGCGTGTTCGAGTCGTCCAGCGACAGCCGCTCGTCCCGGCGGCCCAGCGCCGAACCGCGTGGGAAGGAGCTGCTGACCACCGGCTCCAGCCACTCGGTCGGACCGCCCAGCAGCGCCTTGACGGTCGCGGTCACCGGATCGATACGGCGCCGCACATAGACCGGATCGGCCACCAGCACGTTGTCCCCGGCCGTCGACTCCTTGGCGTCCGGACCCAGATCGGCGAAGTAGTACTTGTTGACCGAGCGGTAGATGCGCTGGAAGTCGGATTCGCCGAGGATCAGCCCCCGCGGCGGCCCGTCGATCCGCCACTCCGAACCGCTCAGCGTCAGATGGATGCGCTCCTCGTACGGCTGCGCGTCGGGCTTGTAGGCATGCGTTTCGTCCACGACGGCGATCCGCTTGCCCGACAGCACCACCGTCTTACCGCTGCCGTCCCGGTCGCCCGGGTCCGTCTCCACCCGCACATCCGGAGCCTGCTCCAGCACGGTGGTGGCCGCGAACGGCTGCCACCGCTTGACCGCGCTCTTGGTCAGATACTCCTTCGCGGTGCCGAAGTTCTCCTCGTCGCTCGTCGTGGCCTCCAGGAAGCCGGAGACCAGCTCCGCGGGCTGCTCGCCCTTGCCCGGACTCACCCCGTACACCCGGACCTGCGAATCGACGTCGGAGCGC
>NZ_JAHLEM010001171.1 GCF_018883605.1 Streptomyces niphimycinicus
GTGCCGAAGTTCTCCTCGTCGCTCGTCGTGGCCTCCAGGAAGCCGGAGACCAGCTCCGCGGGCTGCTCGCCCTTGCCCGGACTCACCCCGTACACCCGGACCTGCGAATCGACGTCGGAGCGCGGCGAGGAGTCCACCCGCCGCACATCGCCGCTGTCGGGCATCGAGGCACAGCCGGACAGCAACAGGGCGCCACAGGCCAGCAGCGTCGGCGTGCTCAGGGCCCGGCCGTCCGGGCGGCGCCCACGGCGGCGGAAGCGGCGACGGTCGGCATGGTCATCGCCCACGAGGGCGGCCCTCCCCTTCGTTCGATGTCGTCGGCCGGGCGGTCGGCGCCCGGCCGCC
>NZ_JAHLEM010001172.1 GCF_018883605.1 Streptomyces niphimycinicus
AGCCGTCGTCCTGGCCCGCCGCCGGCGCGCCGCGGGCGGCGGCGACGCGGGCTGACGCCTGACGCCTGACGGATGACCTGGCCTGGCCCATTGGGTCCGGTGCCCGTGCCGTATCCAACGGCTCGGGCGCCGGATCTGGGGGCGGGCGCCCGGGGTGCCGTATTGGGCCCCGGGCTCGGGCAAGCTGTAGGTGACCGCGCGCCGCTTCGCGCGGTGCGCGGTCAGGCTGGGCGGTCGAACCGCGTAGTCAGGCGGCCGATTCGGCGATGGCCTTCGCCAGGGCGATGACGAAGCGGTCCGTCGTGGCGCGGTCGCGGACGGCGATGCGGAGCCAGTCCGGGCCCAGGCCCGGGAACGTGTCACCGCGGCGGACCGCGAAGCCCAGCTCGCGCAGCCGGGTGCGGATGGCCGCCGCGCCCGGCAGATGGATCAGCAGAAAGGGTCCGGCCGCCGGGCCGCATACCCGCACCTCCGCCAACTCGGCCAGCCGGTCGGCCAGATGGGCCCGGTCGGCGGCCGTACGGTCGGCGGCCCGCGCGGCCTCGGCGAGGGCGGGCGGGGCGCAGCATGCCTCGGCCGCCGTCAGGGCGGGGCTGGACACCGGCCACAGCGGCTGGACCCGCTCCAGTGCCGTGATGGTGTCCGGCTCCGCCAGCACATAGCCGATCCGCAGCCCCGCTAGACCCCAGGTCTTGGTGAGGCTGCGCAGCACCACGAGCCCGGGCACATCGGTGCGGGCCGCCAGCGACTCGCGCTCGCCCGGGACGGCGTCCATGAACGCCTCGTCCACCACCAGGGTCCGTCCCGGCCGGGCGAGACCGGCCAGGGCATCGGCCGGGTGGAGCACGGATGTGGGGTTGGTGGGGTTGCCGATCACCACCAGATCGGCGTCCTCCGGCACCGCGTCCGGGGCCAGTTGGAAGCCGTTCCGCTCATCGAGGAGCACCCGCTCCACGGTGTGCCCCGCGTCCCGCAGCGCCGCCTCCGGTTCGGTGAACTGCGGATGCACCACCACCGGCCGCTGGGCCGCGATGGCGCGGGCGAGCAGGACGAACGCCTCCGCCACGCCCGCCGTCAACAGCACCCGGCCGACCGGAAGCCCATGGCACGCGGCGACCGCCTCCCGCGCCGCCCGCCCGTCCGGATAGGCGGCCAGCCCGTCGAGGGAGGCGGCGATGCGGGCCTTGAGCCAGTCCGGAGGCGTACCGGCCCGGACATTGACCGCGAGGTCCGTCAGGTCGGCATCGGCGCCCCGCACCTCCGCGTCCCCGTGATGCCGCAGATCGAACCCGGCGCAGGCGCCGTCGGCGGCCGGGGTGGCGGACCCGCTCGTGGGCAGGCCCGCCGATGGGTCAGTGGACATCGGCGTGGGTATCGGGATGCGCGAAGGCATGGGCCTCATCGCCGAACCCGGCACGCCCGGCGGTGTCGGCCACCTCCTCATAGCGCTCCATGACGAGGTCGGCCAACTCCTTTGCCGGGCCGATGACATCGGCGGAGACCACCTCGACCTCGGGGTGGGCGAGCCCCCAGCCCTCCGCCTGCTGCCGCACCCGCTCCAGGGTGTCCCCGGCGAACAGGAAGTACGGCAGCACCACGACCCGACTGGCCCCCAGCTTGGCGCAGCGGTCCAGGCCGGAGGCCACATCCGGTGCGGCGAGCGAGGAGAAGGCCACCTCGACGCCCGCGAAGCCACGGCCCTCCCACAGCAGCCGGGCGGCGCGGTGCACCTCGGCGTTGGCCTCGGGGAGCGGCGAACCATCGCCCACCAGCAGCACGGTGGTCTCCGCGCGGTCCGAGGGCAGCCGGGGCCGGCTGCCCAGCGCCTCGTCGAGCCGCCGCTCCAGCACGCTCAGCAGCGTGCGGTGCGGGCCGAGCGGCCGGGCGGAGGCGAACGAGGCGTCGGCATGGCGCTCCGCCTCCTGGGCCAGTGCGGCCGCGATGCCGTCTCTTGGGGGAGCCGCCGGGATCAGCGTCAGCGGGACGACGGCGAAGCGGCTCACTCCCTCGCCGACGAGCCGGCTGACCGCATCGGACAGCGGGTGGCTGCCCGGTCCGGTGAGGCCACCCGCCATGGGCAGATCCGGGTGGCGTTCGGCCAACTCCCTTACGAATGCGTGAAAGGCGGTGGCATGCCTTTCGTCTCGCGTGCCGATGCCTGCGAGGAGCAGGGCGGGCGGGGTCGTCACGAGGTCTCCTTGATGCAGGTGGTGCGGGTGTCACGGTCAGCAGGAGGCGGCGGGCTGTTCCGCCCCGAGACGTTACTGACCTGCGTCGGGACGGTCGACGGCAGGTCTTCGCTGCGCGTCCTGCCCGGATTTGACCGCCGCCGGGCGGCGAGCGACGGCGCAGGTGGCCATCCCGGGGCGGCCGTGCGGCGCGGACTTACGCTTGGCGACGAGCAGTTCGGCACCAGGACCGGCGGCCAGCAGCGCGGCGGCCTCGGCGACGGCG
>NZ_JAHLEM010001173.1 GCF_018883605.1 Streptomyces niphimycinicus
GTGAGCGTCGCGCTGGTCGAGCAGCCGTGGCGGGTGGCGGGCAAGAAGATCGCGCCCGCGCCCTCGACCCTGGACACCGGCTGGCGCGCCCTGTGGCCCGCGCTGGAGAAGGCCGGGCTGCCGATCGTGGCGGGCGGTCGCAGCGCCGGGGCGCGGGTGGCCTGCCGGACCGGCCGGGAGCTGGGCGCGAAGGCCGTGCTGGCGCTGTCGTTCCCGCTGCACACACCCGGCAAGCCGGAGCGCTCCAAGGCCGATGAGCTGCTGGCCGTGGGGGTGCCGACGCTGATCGTCCAGGGCGGCCGGGACCCCTTCGGACGGCCGGAGGAGTTCCCGGAGCTGCCCGCGGAGATGGAGCTCGTGACGGTGCCGTACGGCGATCACGGCTTCGGCCTGCCGAAGTCGGCGGACCTCGACGAGCCCGCGGCGCTCGCCCTGATCACCGGCGCCGTCGCCGACTGGCTGCCGCGCGCCCTGGCCTGACCTGCGCGGCCCCGGAGAGGCGGGCCGGGCGCCGGGCGCGGGAATGCGACGGACGGGTCCCGTGTTGTAAGGGCCGTTGGTGCTCACCGTGTAAGAGGCACCGATACGCGGAATACGAGGAAAGGGAGTTCCCCGCATGGGTTCGCTTGCTTGCCCGGCCCGTCCGCACGGCGCTGACCTCGACTGGTCGCAGCTTCAGGCGGCACAGGCTGTGAAGATCGGAGCGGCGGGCGCACCGGATCGTCGTCTATTCTCCGATTCGAGCGGGTCCACATCCGGACCCGACGCGAAGCTGGAGGAGGTGGGTCAGGTCACTGGGACCGACGCAGGGACCGACGGCGTTACCGAGGGAGAGCCGGTCGAGCGGTCGCAGGAGACGTCCTCGGAGCGCAACGCGCGCTTTGAGCGGGACGCCCTTGCCTTCCTGGACCAGATGTACTCGGCCGCGCTGCGGATGACGCGGAACCCGGCCGACGCCGAGGACCTGGTGCAGGAGATGTACGCCAAGGCGTACGGGTCCTTCCACCAGTTCCGCGAGGGCACCAACCTCAAGGCGTGGCTGTACCGCATCCTGACCAACACCTTTATCAACTCGTACCGCAAGAAGCAGCGGGAGCCCCAGCGCAGCGCGGCCGAGGAGATCGAGGACTGGCAGCTCGCCCGTGCCGAGTCGCATATGTCGACCGGTCTTCGTTCTGCCGAGTCGCAGGCCCTCGACCACCTGCCCGACTCCGATGTCAAGGCAGCCCTTCAGGCCATCCCCGAGGAGTTCCGCATCGCGGTCTATCTGGCGGATGTCGAGGGCTTTGCCTACAAGGAGATCGCGGACATCATGGGTACACCCATCGGTACGGTGATGTCCCGACTGCACCGTGGGCGCCGCCAGCTCCGTGATCTGCTCGAGGACTACGCCCGTGGGCGCGGGCTGGTTCCCGCGGGCGCGGCCGCCGGGGCGGACGAGTCGCACGATCGGAAAGGCGCGGACTCATGAGCTGCGGAGAGCCGCATGAGACGGACTGCTCCGAGGTTCTCGATCACCTCTACGAGTTCCTCGACCACGAAATGCCGGACGGCGACTGCGCCAAGTTCGAGGTGCATTTCGACGAGTGCTCTCCGTGCCTGGAGAAGTACGGCCTCGAGAAGGCCGTGAAGAAGCTCGTCAAGCGGTGCTGCGGCCAGGACGACGTGCCCAGCGACCTCCGTTCGAAGGTCATGGGGCGGATCGAGCTGATCCGCTCCGGGCAGGTGGTGCCCGAGCGTGAGGTCACCGCGGAGACGAACGCTCCGACCACCGCCCAGGAGTGACCCCCGGCCTTGAGCGTCGGCGTTGACGCCCGGCCTTTAGCGCCGGCGTTGACCCCCGGCCTTGAGCGCCGGTGGATCGTCGCTCGATGACCGTTCGCCGATCGGGTGCGTTGAAACTACTGCCCGTCGACCGTCCGTCGAGCGTCTGTCGATTGACCGCCCGCCGATCCTCGACCTGCCGGGGGATCGTCAACGAGCCGGGCGGGTTCCGGGCCCCATCTTCGGTGATCAGATCATCACTCGAAGGGGTGTAATCGGACAGTCCCTCCGATCTCAGCCGCCCCAGTCCGGCCTAAGCTCCCCAACCACCTGACCCGCCCCCGTCCCAGAGGGGCGGCGCAACGGACGTGGATGGGGAGGAGGACACCGTGCGGGCACTTCCTCACGGGGCGCGCGCCTATGTCCTGTGCGCCGTGCTCGCCGGGGGGCTCTGCGCCGCCCCGGCCGTTCGGCCCGGCGCGGCCGTCCCCTGGGCCACGGCCGCCCTGCTCGCCGTGGTGCACGCGGTGGGCTCCAGGGTCCGCGCCCGCTGGCCCGAATGGTGCAGCCCCGTCCTTCTGGCCGGGGCTTTTCTGCTGCCGCCCGCCGCCGCGGCGCTGGTCGCCGTGCCCGGTGCGCTGCTCGCCC
>NZ_JAHLEM010001174.1 GCF_018883605.1 Streptomyces niphimycinicus
CCGCGACCGCCACCGGCTCGGGCTCGGGCTCGGGCTCGGGCTCGGCGACGGGCTCGGCCTTGGGCTCGGGGTCAGTCTGCGCGTCGGTGGGTGCGTCGGCCGCGACCGCCACCGGCTCGGCGTCGGCGGCGGGCTCGGCCTCCGCCTCGGCGGGCTTGTCATCGACCTTGGCCGCAGGGGCGGCCTCGGCCTCTGCCTCGGCGGGCTCGTCGTTGGTCGCGGTCGCGGGGGCGGCCTCGGGCGCGGGGTCGGTCTTCGCCTGGGCGGGCTCGTCGTCGGTCTTGGCCTCGGGGGCGGCTTCGCCGTCAGCCTCTGCTGCCGCCTCTGCTGCCGCCTCGGCTTCGCCCTTGGGCTCGGCATCGGCACTCGCCGCCGCCGGAGCCGCCGTGGCATCGCCATCGGCTGCGGGCTCGACCTCCGCCAGGGCCTCCGGTTCGGCTTCCGCAGTGGCCTCGGCCTCCGCCTCGGTGGGCTTGTCGTCGGTCGTGGCCACGGGCATGGCCTCGTCGCTCGCGACGGCGGGCGTGGCCTCGTCGTCAGCCTCTGCCGCTGCCTCACCCTCGGGCGCTGCGGTAGTTGCCGTCTCTGCCGCGGCGGGCTCCGGCGCGGGGTCCTCCGCAACCTCGGTCTCGGGCGTGGTGTCGGCCTCCACCGAGGACGTGTCGGCGCCTTCCGCAACCGGTTCGGTGGTTTTCG
>NZ_JAHLEM010001175.1 GCF_018883605.1 Streptomyces niphimycinicus
TAGTTGCCGTCTCTGCCGCGGCGGGCTCCGGCGCGGGGTCCTCCGCAACCTCGGTCTCGGGCGTGGTGTCGGCCTCCACCGAGGACGTGTCGGCGCCTTCCGCAACCGGTTCGGTGGTTTTCGTCACCGGCTCGGCGGCTTCCGCTACCGGCTCGGTGGTCTTCGCCTCCGGCTCGGCGGCCTCCGGCGCCGGGTCGGTCGCGGGCTCAGGCTCGGCCTCCGCCACGGCCTTGGCCGGGGTCTCGGCGGGCTCGTCTTCGGGCTTGGTCTCGGCAGCGGCGGCGGCGCCTGCCTTCGCCTCGGCGTCGGCGTCGGCTTCGGCGTCGGCACTCGCGTCCGCCGACGGGGCGTCCGTGGCTGCGGCAGCCTCGGGCGCGGTGGCGGGCTCCGCCTCGGTCTCGGCGTCGGCTGCCGGTTCGGGCGTCGGCTCGGAGTCGACGTTGGCCGTGGGGGCGGTGGGGGACGTGGCGTCGGCAATGTCCGCAGGCGTGGACTGGGCGTCAACGTCCGGCTCGGACGCGGCCATTGCCTCGTCCTCGGCAGCGGGCTTGGGCTCGTCCGCCTCTGCCTTCGCCTTCGCCTCCGTCTCCGCCTCTGTCTTCGCCTCGACGGCAGCCGTTCCCTTCGTGTCGGCCGCTGTCGCCGCCTCAACCGGCGCCTCGTCGCCGGAGGTTGTCGTGTCCTCGGGCGCGGGGGACTTCAGGATCTCGTCGAGGGACTTCAGCGGAGTCGACAGGGCCGGGTCGTGCGTGGATTCGTCGTCGAGGGGGTCCGGGTCCGGTGCCATTTCCGCGGCCGGCTCAGGCTTCGGCTCAGCCTTCGGCTCGGGCGCGGGCTCGGCCTCCACCTTGGCCTCGGCCTTCGGCTCGACGCCGGACTCGGCAGCCCTCGGCTCGGCGCCGGACTCGGCAGCCTTCGGCTCGGCGGCCGACTCAGCCTTGGACTCGGCCTTCTCGCCCGCCGTCGGCTCTGCCGTCTGCCCTGCCGTCTGCCCTGCCGTCTGCTCTACGGTCGGCTCCGCCGACTTCTCGGCCGACTGGGGGTCCGGGACAACCTCCGCCTCCGGCGCGGCAGAAGCTTCGTCCACCCCCGTGGTTCGGGAGCGGCCGAAAACTTTGCGCAGTAGGTCCCGTATGCCCATGGGAGATACCTCTCACGTGTCGAGTGCGGTGCATGGCGGTGCATGACCGTGGTGCCGAAAGGCTAGCGGGCCGCCCGGCGGCCCCCTTCCGCCGATTCCGCTCGCGCTTCGTTCACCTCTGGTTCAGGCGTTCGTCGCCACTGTGCGGTTCTACGCCCATAGCTTCGCCGCCAAAGGTCCCGACGTCATGTCGGCCCGGACCGCGTCGGCGTACTGCCCATGCGGGGCCCTTCGCAGCCCATACGTGACACCCTTACGGAGGGGAAGACGTGCGCAACCTCCTGCCGCTCATCAGCTCACACCCGGGCGGTCGTTCCGCGCTGACGTGCCGGTACCGCTGTGGCGACGCCTGCTTTCACGAGACGCCGAACACCTCTGACAACGCCTACGTGGGCGACGCCATCGCCGCTGCCGCCTCGCGCCGTTCCCTTCTGCGCGCCGGTGCGGTGATGACCGTGGCGGCCGCGACCGGGGCCGTGGCGGTGGAGCGGGCGCCGCAGGCGTCCGCCGCGTCGGGCGAC
>NZ_JAHLEM010001176.1 GCF_018883605.1 Streptomyces niphimycinicus
GGCGGAACACCCCCGCGCGTCCGGCGCAGGCGCAGCGCCGGGGTCCACGGCCGCCCGCGCGTACGGACCGCTCGGGGCGCCCGGTCAACACCGTTCGCACCTCGCCGGGCGGACGCCGCCCCAGCGGGCCGAACCGCCGGTTGCTGCGGCAGCGGCTGACCGTGTTCGTCGTGGTGACGCTGCTGGTGGCGCTGGGGATCGCGGCGGCGCAGGGCTGTCAGGGCCCGGCCAACGGCTTGGGCGCGCCGCACGGGCCGACGGGGTCGGGGGCAGTCTCGTCGGCGGCACCGGACTCGGTGGCACCGGGCTCGGTGGCGGCCGACTCGACGGCAGTCGAGCCTGACGGCCGCCAGGGCGCGTCCGACGGATCGTGACGCCTGCGGCGGGCCGTTCCCCTCCCCGCCCCTTCCCGCAACTGGGGCTCCGACCCAGACCCCGCTCCTCAAACTCCCCCAGCTACCGCTGGGAGGTGCCCCCTGGAGGGGCTGGAAGGTCTGGGGCCGCGAAGCCCCTGCCACGCGGCGGTCAGAGCCCCGGTCTGCCCGAGGTGACCGCGTAGAAGGCGACCGCCGCCGCCGCACCCACGTTGAGCGAGTCCACCCCGTGGGCCATCGGGATCCGCACCCATT
>NZ_JAHLEM010001177.1 GCF_018883605.1 Streptomyces niphimycinicus
TCTGGGGCCGCGAAGCCCCTGCCACGCGGCGGTCAGAGCCCCGGTCTGCCCGAGGTGACCGCGTAGAAGGCGACCGCCGCCGCCGCACCCACGTTGAGCGAGTCCACCCCGTGGGCCATCGGGATCCGCACCCATTCGTCCGCGGCCATCAGCGCCTGCGTGGAGAGCCCGTCGCCCTCCGCGCCCAGCATCAGCGCGACCCGCTCCAGGCGGTGCGGGGCCGCGTCGTCGATGGTGGTGGCCTTCTCGTCGGGGGTCAGGGCGAGGATCTTGAACCCGGCGTCCCGGACCGCCTCCAGCCCTCGCGGCCAGCTCTCCAGGCGGGCGTACGGCACGGAGAAGACGGCGCCCATGGAGACCTTGACCGAGCGCCGGTAGAGGGGGTCGGCGCAGTCCGGGGAGAGGAGTACGGCGTCCATGCCGAGGGCCGCCGCGCTGCGGAAGATGGCGCCGGTGTTGGTGTGGTCGTTGACGGACTCCATGATGACGACGCGCCGCGCGTTCCGAAGGACCGACTCCGCGTCCGGCAGCGGCTTGCGCTGCATGGAGGCGAGGGCGCCGCGGTGGACGTGGTAGCCCGTGACGCGCTCGGCCAGTTCGGGGCTGACGGCGTAGACGGGGGCGGGGACGTCCTCGATGACGTCCCGCATCACATCGACCCACTTGGACGACAGCAGCATCGAGCGCATCTCGTAGCCGGCGAGGCGGGCGCGCCGGATCACCTTCTCGCCTTCCGCGATGAACAGGCCCTCGGCCGGTTCCCGCTTGCGTCGCAGCTCCACATCGGTCAGACCCGTGTAGTCGCGCAGCCGCGGGTCGTCCGGATCATCGACGGTGATGAGATCAGCCACTTAAGTGATACTGCCTTGTCCTGGATGCGGTGCCAATGAGCCCGACATGAATAAGTTACCGGCGGTTACGTCCGCTTACGTCAGCGGTGGTCACGGGCGGAGAGGGCGACCACATCGCCGATCACCACGACCGCCGGGGGCCGTACGCCCTCGGCCGCGGCCCTCTCCCCGACGGTGGCGAGGGTCGCGTCCACCCGGCGCTGGGCCGCGGTGGTGCCCTCCTGGACCACGGCGACGGGGGTGTCGGCGGCCCGGCCATGGGCGACGAGGGTCGCGGCGATGGCGCCGATCTTCTCCACGGCCATGAGCAGCACCAGCGTGCCGCGCAGCCGGGCCAGCGCCGCCCAGTCCACCAGGGAGCTGGGGTCGTCGGGCGCGACATGGCCGCTGACCACCGTGAACTCATGCGCGACGCCCCGGTGGGTCACCGGGATCCCGGCCGCGCCCGGGACGCTGATGGAGCTGGAGACGCCGGGGACGACCGTGCACGGGATACCGGCCTCGGCGAGCGCCTCCGCCTCCTCCATACCGCGCCCGAAGACGAAGGGGTCGCCGCCCTTGAGGCGGACGACCGATTTGCCCGCCCTGGCGTGCTCGATCAGCGCGTTGTTGATCGCCTCCTGGGCCATGAAACGGCCGTACGGGATCTTCGCCGCGTCGATCACCTCGACATGCGGCGGGAGTTCATCGAGCAGATCGCGCGGGCCGAGCCGGTCGGCCACCACCACGTCCGCCTCGGCGAGGAGGCGGCGGCCGCGCACGGTGATCAGGTCCGGATCGCCCGGCCCGCCGCCCACCAGCGCCACCCGCGGGCCGCGGGTGCGGTGCCGGGGCGCGGCGAG
>NZ_JAHLEM010001178.1 GCF_018883605.1 Streptomyces niphimycinicus
CCAGGGCCCGGCACGGGGCCAGGGCCCGGCACGGGGCCAGGGCCCGGCACGGGGCCAGGGCCCGGCACGGGATCCAGGACGCGGTTGCAGGGCTGCGATCCGGTTGCGGGCCCAAGACGCCGTTGCGGGGCTGTGGGGCGCGGCCGAAGGGATGGGCGCGGAAGGGCTACCGCATGGTTGAGGGGCGGTCGCCGACTGGCGACCGCCCCTCAACCACTCATCCAAGAATTATTCTCAGTGGCCCTGCTCATCGCGGCGGCGCTGCCACCGCTCCTCGATACGCGCCATCATCGAACGGCGCTGACGGCCCTGACGGCGGGGAGTCGCCCCGCCGCCGCCCTGCGCCTCGCCGGGTTTGGGAG
>NZ_JAHLEM010001179.1 GCF_018883605.1 Streptomyces niphimycinicus
CACTCATCCAAGAATTATTCTCAGTGGCCCTGCTCATCGCGGCGGCGCTGCCACCGCTCCTCGATACGCGCCATCATCGAACGGCGCTGACGGCCCTGACGGCGGGGAGTCGCCCCGCCGCCGCCCTGCGCCTCGCCGGGTTTGGGAGCCTTGCGCCAGCCGGTCACCGCGAGCACCGCACAGCCCAGCATGATCAGGAAGCCCACCACGCTGATCCAGATCTGGGGAACGATCACTCCGACCATGAGGAGTGCGATGCCCACCAGAAAACCCGCGACCGCCTGGTAGACCCGTCGCCGGGTGTACGTGCGCAGGCCGCTTCCCTCAAGCGCTGTCGCGAACTTGGGATCTTCGGCGTACAACGCTCGCTCCATTTGCTCGAGCATGCGCTGCTCGTGCTCCGAGAGCGGCACGGAGTCCTCCTACTCGTCGGTCGCGGGGGGCGACCGGGTGCGACCCTTTCAGGATAGGCAGGGAATCGCCCCCGTGAAACCCGCCCCTCAACGCCAATTCGCCCACCCCCACGGGCGTGGCGAAAGTTGACGCTGAGACGTCCATTCCCCTCCCGCCGATTGGCCATGCCGGACGGTGTACCCCGATCATACGGGGCCGGACGACCAAGCGGGTCTCCTGTGGCCGACTCCACCTACGCCGCCCGTCGTCGGGTGGGGCGGGAGGAGCCCGCTCAGTCCCGCTCGGCGAGAACGTGGAGCTGAGTGGCGACGGAGCGGAAGGCGGGCAGCCCGGCGGCGGCCTCCTCGAGCTGCAACAGGGCGTCCAGCGCCCCGGGCTCGGTGTCCACGAGCACTCCGGGGACCAGATCGGCGAAGACCCGCACCCCGTGCACCGCGGCGATCTCCAGACCGGCCGCCGCCACCAGCTCGGAGAGCTGGTCGGCGGTGAACCGGCGCGGCATCGGATCTCCGGAGCCCCAGCGGCCCTCGGGGTCGGTAAGCGCTTGCCGGGCCTCGGTGAAATGACCGGCCAGGGCGCGGGCCAGCACGGCGCCGCCCAGGCCCGCCGCGAGCACGCTGAGGGTGCCGGCGGGACGCAGGGCCGCCGCCGCGTTCCGCAGGCCCTCGGCGGGGTCGTCCACGTACTCCAGCACGCCATGGCAGAGCACCACGTCGTAGCCGCCGCGCTCGACCACGTCGAACAGCCCGTGGGCATCGCCCTGGACTCCGCGGACCCGGTCGGCCACCCCGGCCTCGGCGGCCCGCCGCTCCAGCGCGAACAGGGCGTTCGGACTCGGGTCGACCACGGTGACGCGGTGGCCGAGACCGGCCACCGGGACGGCGAAATTGCCGCTGCCGCCGCCGGTGTCCAGGACGTCCAGCGCGCCGTGCACGGCCCCGCCCTCGGCGGCCTCCCGGCCCGTGGCCTTGGCCCGCCGTTCCAGGGCGTCTTTCAGGACCTCCCAGACCACGGCGGTACGGAGGGACGCACGGGGGCGCTGCGGGTCTGACACGGCGGGTGGCTCCTCGGCGCGGTGCCGCCACCGCCCGGAGGCGGTGACGACGGCTTACTGACGTCGGCGCTCCCAGCCTATTGCCTCCGTGGGGCGGGGTGCGCCGAGGCGGGCGGGGCCACCGCCCCCCCGGTGACTACGGGACGGACAGCGGCCGGGCCACCGCTCAGGCTCCCGGCGGGCCCGGCTCGTCACCCGGCGGAGCCTGGTGGGGCAGGGTGGGCTGAAGCATCAGCATGCGCTCCACCAGGCGCAGGAACATCGCGGTGGCACGCAGCAGATCGTCCGCGTCCCGCGGGCTCGCGGCGCCCTGTATCCCCGCCTCGGCGCGGGCCCGGCGGTCGGCGCCGGAGGCGAACAGGGCGCTCCACTCGGCCAGTTCGGGAGCGACCTCCGGCAGGACCTCCCAGGCGCTGCGGATCCGGGCGCGGCGGCGCGCGGTGGGCTCGGGGCGGCCGCGCACGGCGAGCACGGCCGCG
>NZ_JAHLEM010000118.1 GCF_018883605.1 Streptomyces niphimycinicus
CGCCGCGGCCCACGCCGCCGACGCCCCGGTCGACGGCCCGCCGAGGCGCCCAAGCGTCGTCCCCGGGAGTGCGGCGATCGCGAGCACGGGCGGCTTGCGCCACAGGACCTCCGGGGTCGGGACCGGCGCGAGGGACATCGCCTCGACCTCGACGTCGATGCGTGCCTGATCGGCGTCCACCTTCAGGAACACGTCGCCGACGCGCAGGGTCGCGCGCTCGGAATGGGCGACAACGACTTTGACCTCATCCATGGGCGACCAGTATCCCGGGGATGATCGCCGACGTCGCCGGGTTTATCGCGTGCCATTACGGGGCTGACTGCGTCCCGATACCCGGCGGCCTCGTGCGCGACACCGACCTCTGACCAGGTCAAGTCCACCACTTTTGTCAGGAGTCCTAAGTGTCCGTCACTTGAGGCGCCCAGGGCGGTTCAGTACCAGGGCTGGGCTTCACCGCCACCGCCTGGCTGCCTCGACGCTGTCGCCGCCGCTGGTGTTGAACGCGTCGAGGCCCCTGGTGCATGCCGCCGGACCAGGTTCACGACCGGCTCGAAGAACGTCACAAGGGGTTCGGGCTCGCGTATCCCGTCCCCGATGACGACGACGTCCCAGTCTCGTGTGGAAAGTGCCGCGACCACCGTGGACTCGGCTGATTCGTCCGGCGCGATGAGCGTCATGGAAGCGTCGATGGCATGGCCGCCAAACGGGCCAGTTCCTTCGGACCAGCACGATGGCGTGGAGGGCGTTGTTGGCCGCTCTGTCGCCGCATCGGTTCAGGCGGTGGCGGTTG
>NZ_JAHLEM010001180.1 GCF_018883605.1 Streptomyces niphimycinicus
AGCTGCCTGCGGAAACCGGCCCGGAGAGATCACCAGTGGCCCACCCCACACCTGTCGCATGGGGAGCACGACGCCGTGCTCCCACCCCGAAAGGCGGCCGGGAGCCGACAAGGGGTTCTTATGCCTCTCGATGCAGAGAGCATCCAGATCGATGGGGTGACCTCAGGGGCCTACGGTTGACGACGGCACGCAGGGGCTCGGTACGGCGCAGCAGATCTACCGGATCGGGTGACGGACGAATCGGACACCGTTGACACGTCCGCGAGTTGGGAGCACGAGGGCTCCCAAAGGGCTCCCCATCGCCCCCAGCCCGGAAACGGTTAAGGCCGCCTCCACTACCCGCGGAAACGGCCTCCGACCTGCAATGATGCTGGTCGGGACGACAGGATTTGAACCTGCGACCCCTTGACCCCCAGCCGCGCGACAACTCTCCGCGACGATCCGTATCAGGATGTAGCCGAACGTCGGGGTTCCGTAAACCGCCGCACGAAGACAGGAGAGCGACCTCATCAGTCGCCGCCCCAGAGAGCACCCATATGGCCATCACACTCCTATATCCTGACCCCTGTCGACCCAGGTGCCAGAGATCACGAAGGAGGATGAACCGTGAGGCCGGCCACCGCTGCGAAGCTCCGCGCCAATGCCGCGACCATCCACCAGCTCGGACGTCAGCACGGCTTGCACTCCTTCGCACTCAGCTCCGAACCCGGTGAACTCGTCGCAACCCTGGACGCCGACCGCTCCTACTTCGACATCACGAGCTTCGAAACAGATCTGTCCACCATCCTCGGCGCCCTCGTGGAAGTCGTCCCCCGAGGCCCCGGCGTGGAGGTCGACGAAACCGAACCCCTGAACGATCTGCGCGGGGCAGCGTGACCACACGCACCGACC
>NZ_JAHLEM010001181.1 GCF_018883605.1 Streptomyces niphimycinicus
AACCGAACCCCTGAACGATCTGCGCGGGGCAGCGTGACCACACGCACCGACCGAGAGCGCCAGGAACTGCTACGCCTGACCGACGCAACGGCAGCGCTTGAACAGGCCCGCTCAATCATCCGCGACGGAATACCGAAGCCAAGCGACCAGAGCCTCCTCGCCCTGGCCTATTGCATGCTCACCTTCGGCGAAATGCTGAAACAGGCATCTCATGGCCTTGTCACACAGGCATACAGCGGCCCCATCGCACTGCGCGACAAACTCGCCCACCTACCGCACCGCAAGCTCAACGCCGAAGTACTCGCCACCTCCGTCGAACGAGCCACCGCCGAGATCCTCCCCCTGATACAAGCCCGCATCCAGGACCTCAGCAACACCAGCAACTGACAGGACCCCAAGCTCACCGTCAACGATTAAGCCGTCGGCCTCCCATGAGCAACGTAACGCCACGCCTGCCGAAGCTGCATCACCTTGCGGGTGCCGCTACATCATCCACGCAGCTCGGCCGCCTGATCACAGAACTTCGGCTCTCCTCGACGTTCACCCCAGGTGGGCGCATCGCCCTGCCTGCGTTCCCTCGAACATCACCGGGCGCAGCAGCGCCTGGAGCGAAATGCGACGGGCGAAGGTCGGCAGGACAGGCTACGTCTTCACTCGGCCCAACGGTACCCCGATCAAAGGGACCCTCACCCGGCACTTCACTGCTTTGCTTCACCGGGCCAGGCTCCGCCGCATCCGGTTCCACCTACGCCACTCGGCGGCGACCCTCCTCCTGGAGCAGGGAGTGGAACTCGTCGTCATCAAGGAACTCCTCGGACACGCCCACATCGGCGTCTACGCCCACGCCCGACTCCGCCTCCAACGTCAAGCTATCGACACCCTTGGCAACGCCCTCGGCCGGCCGACGATGCCCCCGAGGACCCTGTGGGTGCCGGAAACCGTGTCACCCGAGGTGACCTGCGGGTTCGGATCTACCAGAGCGCAGGAGGTTGGCGGGCGCTGCAGGGATGATGCTGGGTCGTGGCGATACGTCTGATCTATCTGCTCGGGTGCCAGACCTTCCGATGGCTCGCGCTGCTGGCCCGGTCGAGCGCGGCGAAAGACATTGAGATCTTGATGCTCCGGCACCAACTCACCGTCGCACAGCGCATCCATCCACGGCCCCGGTTCTCCTGGAGCGACAGGGGGGTCATGGCAGCACTGCTCCGGATGGCGAACAAGCAGCAGCGTTCACATCTGGCACTGCTGGTTACACCACGGATGCTCCTATGGATGTCAAGCGGCTTCAGTGAGGTCGCTTTGTGTGGTTTGCCGGGTGGTGGTGCGGTGATCCAGGGATCGCATGAGGACGCGGTAGACCTCGCGGGCGACATGCCGCTTGAGGCAGCGCATGATGTCCTTCTTCGACAGGCCC
>NZ_JAHLEM010001182.1 GCF_018883605.1 Streptomyces niphimycinicus
CCAGCGCGGCTGGGCCGCGCTCGCGCCCGCCGACCGCGCCCGGCTGCTGCGCCGCTTCGCCGCCGTCGTGGACGGCCACATCGAGGAACTCGCCGCCCTGGAGGTCCGCGAGGCGGGCCATCCGATCGGCAACGCCCGCTGGGAGGCGGGCAATGTGCGCGATCTGCTGGACTACGCGGCCGGGGGAGCGGAGCGGCTGAACGGCGCCCAGATCCCGGTGGCCGGCGGGCTGAACGTCACCTTCCATGAGCCGCTCGGCGTGGTCGCGGTCATCGCACCGTGGAACTTCCCCATGCCCATCGCCGCCTGGGGCACCGCGCCCGCCCTGGCCGCCGGGAACGCCGTGGTCCTCAAACCCGCCGAGACCACCCCGCTCACCGCGCTCCGGCTGGCCGAACTCGCCCTGGAGGCGGGCCTTCCCGAGGGGCTCTTCCAGGTGCTGCCCGGGGCCGGGCCGGTCGCGGGCGCCGCGCTGGTCGAGCACCCCGGCGTGGCCAAGGTCGTCTTCACCGGCTCCACGGCAGTCGGCAAGGCGATCATGGCCACCTGCGCGGCGGGCGTGAAGCGGGTGACCCTCGAACTCGGCGGCAAGAGCCCGAACATCGTCTTCGCCGACGCCGACATCGAGCGCGCCGCGGCCGCCGCCCCCGGCTCCTTCCTGGACAACACCGGCCAGGACTGCTGCGCCCGCAGCCGCATCCTGGTCCAGCGCGGCGTCTACGACCGGTTCATGGAGCTGCTGGCGCCCGCCGTGACCTCCTTCGCGGTCGGCGACCCGGCCGACCCCGCCACCGCCATGGGCCCGCTGATCTCGGCCGCCCAGCGGGAGCGCGTGCGGTCCTACGTACCCGAGGACGCGCCCGCCGCGATCCGTGGCGAGGCCCCCGAGGGCAAGGGGTTCTGGTACCCGGCCACCGTGCTGGAGGCCACCGGCCCCGGGGACCGCGCCGCCGTGGAGGAGATCTTCGGCCCCGTCGCCGTCGTCCTGCCCTTCGAGGACGAGGCCGACGCCGTACGGCTGGCCAACGCCACCGACTACGGACTGTCCGGCTCGATCTGGACCCGCGACGTGGGCCGCGCGGTCCGGGTCTCGCGCGCCGTCGCCGCCGGGAACCTGTCCGTCAACTCGCACAGCAGCGTGCGATACGCCACCCCCTTCGGCGGCTACAAGCAGTCCGGCCTGGGCCGGGAGCTGGGCCCCGACGCCCTTACCGCCTTCACCGAGACCAAGAACGTCTTCATCAGCACCGAGGAGCAGTGACGTGACCGAGACCCCCGTGTGCCGCCGTCTGGTGGGCCGTACCGCCGTCGTCACCGGAGCGGGCAGCGGCATCGGCCTGGCCACCGCGCGCCGCCTGGCCTCCGAGGGCGCGCGGGTCGTCTGCGCCGATATCGACGAGAGGGCGGGCAAGGCCGCCGCCGAGGAGGTCGGCGGGCTCTTCGTCCGGGTGGACGTGACCGACC
Source organism: Streptomyces niphimycinicus (assembly GCF_018883605.1). Lineage (GTDB taxonomy): Bacteria > Actinomycetota > Actinomycetes > Streptomycetales > Streptomycetaceae > Streptomyces > Streptomyces niphimycinicus. The sequence continues at coordinate 1,465 of NZ_JAHLEM010001182.1, forward strand.
CCGAGGAGGTCGAGGCGCTCTTCAAGACCGCCTTCGACACCTACGGTTCGGTGGACATCGCCTTCAACAACGCCGGAATCTCGCCGCCCGACGACGACTCGATCCTCACCACCGGACTCGACGCCTGGAAGCGCGTCCAGGAGGTCAACCTCACCTCCGTCTATCTGTGCTGCAAGGCCGCGCTGCCCTATATGCGGCAGCAGGGCAGGGGCTCCATCATCAACACCGCCTCCTTCGTGGCCGTGATGGGCGCCGCCACTTCGCAGATCAGCTACACCGCCTCCAAGGGCGGAGTGCTGGCCATGTCCCGCGAACTGGGCGTGCAGTTCGCCCGCGAGGGCATCCGGGTCAACGCGCTGTGCCCGGGGCCGGTCAACACCCCGCTGCTGAAGGAGCTGTTCGCCAAGGACCCGGAGCGGGCCCAGCGGCGGCTGGTCCATGTGCCGGTGGGCCGGTTCGCCGAACCGGAGGAGATCGCCTCCGCCGTGGCCTTCCTGGCCAGCGATGACGCCTCCTTCGTCAACGCCGCCGAGTTCCTCGTGGACGGCGGGATCGCCGGGGCGTACGTCACTCCGTTGTAGTCCTGTGCGCAGTCCCGCCATCCGCGGTGTACGGACCGCACCCCTGGCCATAGGCTGACCGTGTGACCATGAACACGCCCCCCGGCTGGTACCCCGATCCCGGCTACGCAGGTAACGGCCCCGCCATGGAACGGTGGTGGGACGGTTCCGCCTGGACCGAGTACACCCGTGATGCCTCGGGCGCCGCGGACCCGGCCTTCGGCCCGCCGCCCCCGCCCTACCTTCCGGGGCGGCAGGGCGGCCACGGCCGGGG
>NZ_JAHLEM010001183.1 GCF_018883605.1 Streptomyces niphimycinicus
TCGGCCCAGGGGCCCCAGGCAACGGCCGTACCAGCCAGACCCCGCGCACGACGGTCCTCCACCAGCGCGTCCAGATGGGCATTGGCCGCACCGTACGCGGCCTGGCCACCACTGCCCCACACACCGGCGATCGACGAGAACACCACGAACGCATCCAGCTCCCGATCACCCAGCAGCTCATCCAGGCACACCGCCCCCGCAGCCTTCCCGGACACCACCGCCGCCGCATCCGCCAGACTCATCCCCCGAAGCTCGGCCGCCTGCTCCACACCCGCCGCATGGAACACCGCACGAAGCGGAAACTCCTCCGGAACGGCATCCAGCACAGCCGCCACCTGCGCACGATCCGCCACATCACACGCCGCCACGGTCACCCGGGCACCCAACGCCTCCAACTCCTCACGCAACTCCGCCGCACCCGGCGCCCCGGCACCACGACGACTGGTCAGCACCACATGCTCCGCACCACCACGCACCACCCAGCGCGCCACCCGACCGCCCAGCGCACCCGTGCCACCAGTCACCAGCACCGTCCCACGCGCCCGCCACGGCCGCTCCGCCCCCTCACCGGAATCGGCCCGCACCACACGCCTGGCGAACACACCCGAACCACGCACCGCGACCTGATCCTCACCATCCCCACCCGCCAGCACACCGGCCAACCGCGCCACCCCACGCTCATCCAACACCCCAGGCAGATCGACCAGACCACCCCACACCGCCGAATGCTCCAGCCCCACCACCCGACCCAGACCCCACACCTGCGACTGCACCGCACCAGCCAGAGCATCCCAACGCCCCACCGACACCGCACCACGCGTACCACACCACAGCCGAGCCGGAACCTCCGCCTCAACCACCGCCCGCGCCAGCGTCAGACTCAGCGCGGAACCACCCGACAACGCCGGATACCCGGGGCAGGGCTCCTCCTCCAAAGCCACCAGGGACAGGACGCCACCCAGCTCGGGCAGATCCGCGACCACCTCACGCAACCGCCCCGCCAGCACCTTCACGTCCAGGTCGCGCTCACCCACCACCAGCGAGACCACACCCGCACCATGCCGCTCAAGCCCCGCGGCAACCCCCACCACCAGCTCATCCTCAACACGGGACGCCGGAACCACCACCAGCCACGACCCCGACAACGACCCCTCGACCACATCCGGAACCGGCTTCCACGACACCCGATAACGCCAACCGTCAATCGTCGACCGGTCACGGCTACTGCGGTGATACGCCGACAACGCCGGCAACACCGCACGCAACGACGCCTCGTCGTCGAAGTCCAGCTCCTTCGCGAGCGATTCGAGATCCTCACGCTCCACGGCCTGCCAGAACCGCGCATCCACCTCGC
>NZ_JAHLEM010001184.1 GCF_018883605.1 Streptomyces niphimycinicus
CGGTCACGGCTACTGCGGTGATACGCCGACAACGCCGGCAACACCGCACGCAACGACGCCTCGTCGTCGAAGTCCAGCTCCTTCGCGAGCGATTCGAGATCCTCACGCTCCACGGCCTGCCAGAACCGCGCATCCACCTCGCGACGGATTCCGGCATCGGCACCGGCCGCATCGACGGACTTCTCGACCCAGTAGCGCCGGCGCTGGAAGGCATAGGTCGGCAGGTCGATCCTGCGGGCCTCGAGACCGTCGAAGACCGAGGTCCAATCGACAGCGGAGCCGTGAACGTGCAGCCGTGCCAGCGCGGTGGTCAGGGCCACGGCCTCCGAACGGTCCTTGCGCAGCACCGGCACGTTCACGGGCGCCGAGGCAGGCTGCTCGCCCCGTTCCGTCAGGCAGTCCTGCGT
>NZ_JAHLEM010001185.1 GCF_018883605.1 Streptomyces niphimycinicus
GTGCAGCCGTGCCAGCGCGGTGGTCAGGGCCACGGCCTCCGAACGGTCCTTGCGCAGCACCGGCACGTTCACGGGCGCCGAGGCAGGCTGCTCGCCCCGTTCCGTCAGGCAGTCCTGCGTCATCGCCGAGAGCACACCGTCGGGGCCCACCTCCAGGAAGGTGGTCACGCCCTGTCCCTCGAGCGTCCGCACCCCGTCCAGGAAGCGCACGGCTTCCCGCACGTGGCGCACCCAGTACTCCGGCGAACACACCTCGGCCTCGGAGGCCATCCTGCCGGTGACGTTGGAGACGAGGTCGATGGCGGGCGGGGCAAACGACAGCCCCTCGACGACCTTGCGGAAGTCGTCCAGCATGGCGTCCATGCGGGGCGAGTGGAACGCGTGGCTGACCGTGAGCCGACGGGTCTTACGGCCCTGCTCCGCCCACTGCCCCGCAATCTCCAGCGCCGCTTCCTCGTCACCCGCGATGACCACGGCCCTCGGGCCATTGACCGCGGCAATACTCACCTCGGCCTCACGACC
>NZ_JAHLEM010001186.1 GCF_018883605.1 Streptomyces niphimycinicus
ACCAGCACCCGCACCGGCACCGCCCGGTTCGCCCTCCCGGCTTCCCGGCCGCCCCGCCCGGCGCGGCCCGGGCAGCCCGCCGGCGGCCCCCTTGTCCCGCTTGTCCCGGTAGGGAGCCATGGGCCCGCCGGTCCCCGGACCGAACGTCACGTGATCCCGGTGGACCGGACCGCCGAGGCCGGGCCCCGAACTCGGCTCCGCCGCCCCGTGGTCGCCGTAAGGCGTCCGTGGCTCGGGCAGGCCCGTCTCCGTGCCGTGGCCGCCGTGCTCCCGGCCCTCGGCGTCGGGCCGCGAACCGGCCCCCGCCGGTTCATGGCCACCGTAAGGACCGTCGTAAGGACCGCTGTAAGGGCCGCTGTAAGGGCCGCCCGGGGGCAGGAATCCTCCGGCGGCGCCCTGGTCGCGGTAGCGCGGGCCGCCGTGCGGCCGCCCCTCGCCGCCCTCTCCCGTACGGGCCCCGGGGATGGCGGCGCGCCCTTCATCGCCTCGCCCTTCGTCGCCTCGCCCGCCCTGGCCCTGGGGCCGGTCGTCCGGCTGGTCGCCGGAGCCCGCCGGGCCCTGCGGCAAGGCGGCCGGGGCCTCATCCGGCCCGGGCTCGTCCATGGCGGGACCGTCGGCCGACGGCGAGTACGCGGACGCCGGAACGGGGTCGTAGCCGCACAGCGCCTCTTCCGCCGCGCCCGCCGCCAGCCCCATGAGCATCGCCCGGCCGTCGTCGCACAACAGCACCGTACGGGCGGTGATATTGCGGTGGACCCAGCCATGGGCGTGCAGGGCGCCCAGCGCCGTCAGGACGTCGTTGGCGACCTCGGCGGCGCGGTGCGGGGACAGCGTGCCCTCGGCGAGGAGCGCGGCCAGTGGGCGGCCGGAGACGAGTTCGCTGACGATCCACAGGCTTCCGGCCTCCGCGAAGACATGGAAGACCTGGCCGAGCCGTGGATGGTCGGGGATCTGCGCGGCGGATGTCGCCGCCGCGATGGCGCGCTGGACGGCCGGATCACCGCCGCCCCGGGCCGTACGCCCGGCACCGGCGAACGTGCCGTTCCGCCCCGCGGGCCCGCCGCCGCCCCACCGCGCGTCCTCGTCGACGACTTCGGCGTCGACGACCTCCGGCAGTGGTATCTGCCGCAGATGGACTTCTTGTCCGCTGTAGGTGTCGAAGGCGCGGGTCTCGATGAGTTCGTACTCATCGGCGGGCGGAAGGGGCAGGCGATAGCGGTCGGCCAGCACCCGGCCCGCGTACTCCTCCACGACGCCTCCCCAAGCGCGCGATCAACGCCGCCCTCATCAGCGATCAGCGCAGCGTGAAACCGTCAAATATGGTCTTTTTTTGGCGGGTTCCAGCGGCTGCGCACAGTCTAGGGCCTCTCACAATACGTGCCCGAACGACGCTTCGCCGACAGGAGTGTTCAGTCCGTAATCTTGAAGGTGTCAAAGGCGGTCTGACGGAGGGTGGCGCACTCCTTGTCGTTCCACTTGCTCGCCTCGCAGGTGATCAGTATGGCGAAGCCATGGCTGCCGTCCGCCTTGAAGCCGCGGTTGAGCACCCGGACATGCTTGCCGTCCTGATCGCGCTCGAACTCCCAGTCCGCGACGGTCGGATAGCCGCGCCAGTCGATCGACTTGATGCCGAGGCCCTTGTAGCCGGCCATGGTGCGCCGGGCGTTGTCCTCGCCCTTGTGCCAGTCCGCCTCCGCGTCCGACCTCGGCGCGTCGGTGAAATCGATCTGAATACGCGGAATGCTGGACCCGCCGTAGTACTTACGGCTTCCGGAATAACTCCCGGAGTGGACCGACCAGCCCTCCGGCATGGCCATGCTGAACGGGAAGTCGCCGGACTTCACGGTCCGGTAGCCGTCGGGCAGGCCGCCCTTACCGCCGCCGCCCTTGCCCTTACCGCTGTCGTCGCCGCCTCCGCCGCCCTTGCCCGAGTTGTCGTCCGAGCCCTCGGAGGCGTCCGTGCCCGGCTGCGAACCCGACTTCCCGCCGGAGTCCCCCGCCTTCGGCGACTCGCCCTCCGACTGGCCCGCCTTGTCGGCGCCCTGGTCGTTCTTACCGCCGCCCGAGGCCCCGGCCGAGGTGGACTTGTCGCCCCCCGAGCCGCCCTTGGCCTTGTCGCCGCCGTCCCCGCCGCCGCTCAAGGCGATGGCGAGCACGGTGCCCACGATGGCGAGCACGACGACCACCGCGATGATGATCAGCGTGCGCCTGGGGATCACATCGGTGATCGAGGCGCGCAGCGGTGCGGCGGGCCGCGGGGCGGGCGCGCCCGCGGGCGTC
>NZ_JAHLEM010001187.1 GCF_018883605.1 Streptomyces niphimycinicus
GCCGGTCGGCGGCGGCCCCGCCGCCGGGCCGGTCGGTCGGCCGGAAGGCCCATTCCATCCGCGGCTCCATCGCGAACCGGAACGTCCGCTGGACGGGCGGTGTGCACAGGGCGGTCACCACGGCCACCGCCACCGCCGTCACCGCGATCTCCCCCAGCGGCCGGTGCAGCCATGGGTGGTCGTACCAGTCCCAGAAGCGGGAGCCCTTGGCGAGGAAGCCGTGCAGCAGATAGCCGTACAGCGTCCCGGCGCCGAGCACCGTGAACCACATCCGGCGCCGGGGCACCCAGGCGAGGAAGCACACGGTGAGCACCATGGAGCAGCCGAAGAGGGCGAACGTCATCACCGGCCCGGCCC
>NZ_JAHLEM010001188.1 GCF_018883605.1 Streptomyces niphimycinicus
GCGCCGAGCACCGTGAACCACATCCGGCGCCGGGGCACCCAGGCGAGGAAGCACACGGTGAGCACCATGGAGCAGCCGAAGAGGGCGAACGTCATCACCGGCCCGGCCCACCACGGCGCGCCGAGTTCCTGCGCGCTGTCCCGGCGGTAGAGCCACGCCGGGTTCATCCGCGGCACGGCCCAGTAGGCGAAGACCACCGCGGCGGCGGCCACCGGCACGGACAGTCGTCTGACCTCGCGTCGCCGCATCATCCGGAAGTGCTCCGGCCGCAGATGCAGCCCCAGCACGAAGAAGGGCAGGAACTGAAGCACCCGCTGGAGATCGAGGTCGTCACCGATATTCGGTGAACAGGCGGCGAACGCGGCGACGAGGAGAGCCAGCGCCACCGGCCACCGCGCGATCCGCCACAGCGGCGTGGTCAGCCGCCAGACGAAGAGCGCGATCAGGAACCAGGTCAGGTACCAGGGGTCGAGCAGGCTGATCGGATACGACGGATCGTCGCCCGCCCACCGCTTGAAGAAGGTGTACGCGACCTCGAAGAGGACGTACGGGACGGCGACCCCCGTGATCAGGCGCTTGACCCGGTCCGGCCGGAAGTCGAAACTCCGCGAGAAGTAGCCGGAGATGAGCACGAACGCCGGCATATGGAACGTGTAGACGGTCATATAGAGCGCGGACGCCGCTCTGCTGCCGCCCCGCAGGGGCTCCCACGCATGTCCCATCGCGACCAGCACGATCGCCAGGTACTTGGCGTTGTCGAAGAACGCGTCACGTTGTTTCGGCGTGGGGGACGAAGCCGGTGCCGCCTCGGGGGGCGGGGTCGTCGGTGCCCGCCGCACGGGCAGTAAGGAGGAGACGTTCATCACATACGGTCTCCCGGGGAACCTGCGGGGGAAGCCCCGCCTCTTACTGGGTTTCGGCGGAGGGTTGCGGAGTGGAACATTCCACGCACCATAGTGGCGCCCGCCGCGCCTCGCCCGAAAAGGCTCAGCTCTCGCGTACGACGGTTTACGCCCAGCCCAGCGCATCCTTCACCTCCTCAGCTTGGGAACTTCTTTACGCCTTTGGAAAGTTCAGAGAGCGATGAAAGGGGCCGATCCGCCCGGCCTTGACCGACCCCGCCTGCTAACTTCTACACAACTGTAGATGCTAACGACCCTATGGAGTGTGAGTGGCCATGGCCCTGTGGGACCGCATCAAGGAATCCGCCCAGACGATGCAGACTCAGCTCGTCGAGAAGAAGAACGACTTGAAGAGCGGCGCGTTCCGCGACGCGAGCATGGCGATGTGCGCCCTGGTGGCGGCGGCGGACGGTTCGGTCGAGCCGTCCGAGCGGCAGCGCGTCGCCCAGCTCATCGCCACCAATGACGTGCTACAGAACTTCCCGGCCGACGACCTTCAGCGGCGCTTCAACGACTACCTCAACAAGCTCACCGTCGACTTCGACTTCGGCAAGGTGAGCGTGATGCAGGAGGTCGCCAAGGCCAAGAAGAAGCCCGCCGAGGCGCGCGCCGTGATCCAGATCGGCATCGTCATCGGTGGCGCCGACGGCAACTTCGACAAGACCGAGCAGGCCATGGTCCGCGAGGCGTGCTACGCGCTGGACCTCCCGCCGGCCGAGTTCGACCTGTAAGGCGGCCCCGCACGCCGCCTGTAAGGCGGCCCCGCACGCCGTAAGAGGGCGCGCACGCCATAGGCCGCAGTCGTGCTGCGGTCGTGCCGCAGTCGTTAGCCGCAAGCCGTAAGGCGCGTCCTACAGCGGCGTCGCGGCGTGCAGGACGAGGACCAGGGCGACCGCCGCGTTCGCCGACGACAGGGCGGACGCGGCCGTGCCCACCGCCGCGATCCACAGGGCCAGCCCCGCCGCCGTCCACGTCGGCGGCCAGTGCCGGGACGGCGGCACCGGCCCCAGCAGC